>DASTVV010000160.1:0-3035 GCA_035758925.1 Gemmatimonadaceae bacterium | reverse complement strand
TGGAACCGTTGCTTCGGACCCACACCTGCACCAGGTAGTCCCCTTCACTCCCCCACGTGGGTGTCCAGGTGTACGTCTCACTCGGTCCATAGGGCTGGACCACGTTCCACCCGGTTGTGGGTGAATAGAGAGAGAACTGGTACTGAATCGGCCCCGACGACCCACCCATGACGCGAGCAGTCCACTTGATCGCGGTGCCAGTGGTCGCCGGAGAAGGTACGTCGGAGGTCAGCCCGGTAACAGTGAGCGGCGACTGCGAGACGGTAAAGTAATCTGTCGTCCCGGTGTACTCATGTTGCGCGGCGCTGCCGACGCGGCGTGCCCATCCCTGAATCGCATAGATACCGCTCGCCGTCGGGGTCCACTGCGCGACGTTGCTGGTTGCGTACTCGCGGAAGACCGTCCAGTTGGGACTGTTCTGTTCGTTGACGAGGAACCTGTACTCGAGGGTGTTGGTACTCGCGGCCGCAACCGCCGCCGTCCATGTCACCTCGTTTCCAGGTGGCGTAGGAAAGTCGACATCGGCCGAAAGCTCGAACGGAAGAACCGTCACCGAGAATGCTGGGGTTCCCAACCAGCTGTCGTATTGGGCGCTCGAACCGACGGCTCGAGCCCAGACTTGAACGGCGTACGGGTCCCCCACGTCGGCTTGCGCCGGCGTCCACGTGAACGTGCTGCTGGCAGTGTAGTCCTGCGCCAGTGTCCATCCGGTTTTTCGATACAACCAGAATCGATACTCCAGTGGAATCGACGCGGTGGCAGTGGCAGTCCACGTGACAGGCCTTGCCGCGAGCAATGGATAGCTGGCGCTGGCTTGGATACCAGTGACCTTGATGGGAACCCACTGAACTTCGTTCGACAACGAACTCGTCGCGCCGCTGCCGTTGTACGCAAGCACTGCGAAGTAGCGCTTAATCGACCAGTCAAATCCTGAGGGCTGATAGCTCACGACATTCCCGACGTCCACCTGCTCGGTGTAGGCGCCAGTCTGAGTTCCATAAACGAGGCGGTAGCCGGTTACAGCAGGATCTGAACTCGGGTCCCATACAAACGTCTGCGCGTGAAGTACCGAGGGAGCACAGAACACGATCACAGCCGAGACCACCACACCGCGGACACCGCGCATTCCAAATCTCCTCTTCGGGCGCGGATGGCGAGCGGCAAGACCTGTTCCGTCGCGAGACGCGAGCCTGCGAGAGCGTTACTCCTGTGTAATCAACGGCATAGATGCTTGAGGGAGTAGCTCTATGTGCAAGGAGAGAAGAATTTGCCTAACAAGAATGTAACTGGTTCGACGGACCGAGTGGGCGACTTCGCACATTTTTGTGACTTCCGCCAGGTCGGGCGATCTGGTTCGAATTGGCGAACGTTGGCTCACAACCGGTCTCGTGGTGGGCGGTGTTCTGTCGATCTGGACAGCGGGCGCGCTCAGCACTCTCGTGTTCGCGACCGGGCGGTCGGATCCCCTCAACATCGCCATTGCGCCAGCCGTGCTGATGGTTGTTGGTGCCGTCGCCGTCCTGCCCGCGGCGTTCGCCGGGTCGACAGGCGGCACGCATTCAAGAGTCCTCGGCCATCGCGTTCGAGATCGCGAAGGACTGGATGGCGAGCAAGGACACCTGACCAGCGACTACTTGCGTAACAAGCTCGGTATTTGACGCGCTCGGCAAGCGAAGCCAATTGCACTAGATTAGGAGAAATGGCAATGTCGTTCCGCTTTCTTGCCGCCGTAGCCTCGCTCCTCCTCGCACCTTCCGCGGCCGGTGCGCAGGACGTCGACGGGTTCTCGGCGCGATCGTTCAAGGCCGCTAACGGCGTGACGATGCCCTACCGCCTGTTCATCCCCAGTGCGGAGGCACGGAAGAAGGCGCTGCCGCTTGTGGTGTATCTCCACGGTAGCGGCGGGATCGGCGACGACAATCTCAAACAGATCTCCGGCGGCAACGCCACGGGCACGCATGTTTGGACGACGCCGGACGCGCAACGCAGGCACCCGACCTACGTGCTCGCGCCGCAGTTGCCGCAGGGCGCGCAATGGGGAGCACCCGGCTCGGACGCGCTGCCGTCGCACGCCGAGGCACTCGTGCAGCTGATTGCCGCTCTGACGCGGGAGTTTTCCCTGGACCCCGATCGCATTTACCTAACCGGGCAGTCGCTCGGCGGCGGCGGGACCTGGGACATCATCGGTAAACGCCCGGATCTATTCGCGGCGGCGGTACCGCTTTGTGGCTACGGCAACCCCTCCCGCGTCACCGCAGCGCGGAGGCTTGCCATCTGGGCGTTTCATGGCGCGCAGGACCCGCTGGTCCCGGTTACCGAGTCCCGCGATCTGGTGGGCGCCTTGCGTGCCGTGGGCAGCCCCGTCAAATACACAGAGTACCCAGACGTCGGACACGACGTCTGGACGCGTGCCTACGTGGATCCGTCGTTGGCCGACTGGCTCTTCGGCCAGCGGCGGACGATCCCGTAGCAGCGTATGCGCTCGGACGAATCCGCGAACGAGTCGGCGAATCCCTCGCAGTTCAGGCGGCGCGCCGCAGGAGGCTGAGTTGCCGCAGCCATTCGCCGATCTGGTTCCAACTCGCGAAATTTAGGCTCACCAATTTCGGTCTTCACGCAGTCAACACTGACGGGCGGACAACGCTCGGAACCGCTGGCGAGAATCGAACCACGACAAGCAACGATGCTGTTATTGGCGCATAAAGGCTGGTCGCGATTTTCGGACGACGGTCCTTATCCACGTCGTGAGGACCACTGAGACGCAGAAGGCCAGAGGAGCGCGGCCGTCGCGCTCTTCTGACATGCTCTCGTACCGCCCCTACTTGATCGGAAACGCGGGCCTCTGTCCCTGAGGCGTCGCGAGCAACTCGATGATCTTCTTTTGATTCTGCTCGAGGATCAGCAGCTGCTGCGCCATGGCCTGGATCACGATCTTCAGCTGGTCGATGTTGCCGTCAGCAAGCGCCAGCTGGTCGAAGATGTTCTTCGTCCGTTTGTAGGTGCCGGTCACTTCCGCTGACATGACGTCCTGTCCG
>DASTVV010000111.1:0-2363 GCA_035758925.1 Gemmatimonadaceae bacterium | reverse complement strand
GACGAGCGCGACGGCGCGGGCGCGAAGTCGTCGAACCGGCTCGGTTCGGTCGCGTGGCGGGCGGTCGTGAACGGCCGGCTGTTCACCCGCGTTCAAGGATTCTTCCTGTCGACGGCGTATCGAGAGCACGACGCTGTTCGTCCGGTGACGTTGGAAGACGGACAACAGGGCGCCGGAGTACGCGCCGACGTCACCTTCCAGGCCTCATCCGCCCACGAGCTGCAGGCTGGAGTCTACGCGCAGCGCGTCCGCGCGCATGCCGGTGGCGTCGAGGCTCTTGGCGCCTTCGACGCGAGGCGGAGCGAGCCGTCGTGGTACGTCCAGGATCGCTGGACGCCGTCAGCGCATGTGTCGATCACCGCGGGTGCGCGAGTGGACAGCGCCGCCGGCGAAACCGTGGCGGCGCCGCGCGTGCTCGCCGCCGCCGCGGCGCGGGGCTGGACGCTGCGCGCCTCGGCTGGGACGCAATATCAACTTCCGCCGCTCGCCGCTCTCCACGGACTGCTGGGAAACCCTGCGCTGCGGATGCCGCACGCGTTCGAGATCGACGGAGGAGTCGAACGTGCGGTCGGGGGCGGGCAGACGCTGACCGTCGACGTATACCGCCGCCGGGACCGCGACGCCCTGTTCGCGCTGGCCGAGCCGCGCGTCGAAGACGGCCGCGTCAGTGCGCGCTTCAATCCCTTTCAGAACTCGCTCGACGGCACGTCGCGTGGCGTCGAGGTGGCGATTCGCCGCGGGAGCGCCCGCCGTCTCAGCGGATGGGTGGCATACGCCTACGGGAACGCGCGCATGATCGACGACGGCGACGGTCTCGCCTTTCCAAGTGATGACGACCAGCGTCACACGCTGAACGCGGTCGCGTCGTTTCGTCTTTCGGGAACGCTCGCGCTTGGCGCGCAGTGGCGCCACGGCAGCGGCATGCCGCGCCCCGGGTTCCTGACTCAGGACGGCGCCACGCTGGCTTTCGGGTCCGAGCGGAATCAGGTCCGCCTGCCGCCGTACGACAGGCTCGATCTGCGCATCCGCAAAGTCTTTCTCTTCCAATGGGGCGTCTTCACGCTCTCGGGAGAAGTGCTGAACGTGCTCAACCGCAAGAACGAGTACAACGTCGAATCGACGCTCCTCACGGTCGCGCGGACCGGCCAATACAGCAGCGGTCTGCGGAAAGGGTTCCCCGTCGCGCCCTCCATCGGTCTGTCGATGCAGTTCTGATCCCTCACCGACATCGTTGCGCGGAGGCTACGAAGGAGAGACCGGTCTCTTGACGTGAGTACGGAGCCGGCCTCTCGGATTGGAAGGTCGCGAGTGTGATCGACCTTCAGTTGACGAACCCGACTACATTGACTTCGAAGAGCCCAGGGGGACCTTCCGCCGCAATGCACGAATGTCCGTTTACCGCCGGAATGACCAACGGAGTCGGGAAGGGGATGGTCAGCGTTTGATTCGGCTGGAGCCTCAGGGTCATGGAGATGCTGAAGGGGCCACCACCGCCAGTGATTGGCCCAAAACATGTGCTGGCATTGGGGCTCAGCACTGGCTGGAAGATCTGGACGGTTGAGACGACGTCGTTGAAATTGGTCACGACCAGATTCGTGATACCGAGCGTACCCTCCTCAGTACCGGTCCCGAAATGGACGTCGTTGACTGTTACTGCCGTTTGGCCGAAGAAGGGCTTGCTCGGCAAGACGATCTCGACGACGGCGGCCTTGATGGCCGCAGACAGTTTGGGAGCAAAAGCGGCGCTATAGGCCAACACTCCGACTAAACACGCTGCGGTCCAGAGCAAACTCTTCTTCAGATGCATTCTTCCCTCTCTCTACTAGGAGAATTCGAGTTTCATCGCCGCCCGACATCCATGGGGGACGGACGACCCCCTTCCTAATAGGCCGCTTCCGCAGAAATCTTTCGAGGCTGGAGATCGTCCGGCGTGACGAGGTGGCACATCGACGGCTGCCCTCCGAGCAGCGCAATCAGACGGTCGCGTAGGTGGATCTTTACGGCTGGCGTGTTGATGCTGGCGACGCCGCGGTCCTGGCGCCTCTCGACTGTTCCAGTGATCTGGTCGGCAATAGGCTGATCCGCGACGTTTCTACTGGGGGTACACGCCGAACCGCCCGCAACAACTACCAGGTGACAAACGCTTCCAACAGCAGATCCTGCCCGGGGGACATACGGCCGGTACGTCTTCGCCATGCCCAGCGAGAGACATGCCGCACCGTAGAAGGCTTCGTGTCCTCTCCGTCCGACAACTATCACCGCATCCGGCAGGCAAGGCCCGCGTGCGAGGTCCGTTCAGGAAAACGTGACAGCCGGCGTTGTCGCAGCGCTCGCAAGTGCCGGCACCAGGCCGAGCTGCCGCA
>DASTVV010000066.1:0-19308 GCA_035758925.1 Gemmatimonadaceae bacterium | reverse complement strand
TTCGGCCATGTCGCAACCAGCACGACGAGGAACATTATGATCGCCGCGCCAGCGCCGAGCAGATAGTTGATGAAAATGGCTCCGCTGAAGTACGCCGGGTTCCCGCGCTTGAAGACAAACCCGCATACCGCACAGCGTTCGCGGCATCGGCCTTGTATCTAGCTAACGCGATGGAGTTTAGCTGCGGTGCGTGACTACCATGGGCAAGGATGATCGTGTCGACGCGATTCCCACAGAAGGGCAACGCGCCATCCCTGTGGTCGGGTCAACCGGAATGGTCGCGCCGCCCTGATCGATGCTGACCAGTTGAGCGGCGTAGCCGCCCGCGTCCTAACCTGCATTCCAGAACTCGAATCAGCGAGTCTGGCGATACCTTGGATCACCGCTCGGGTCACTGACGTCTTGTCAGCACGACATGGGTTGCGGCGGCGGTCGGCACATGGGTGGTGCACTCATAGCCAAGGGCCGTGAGATCGAGGCCGTACAAGAGATGCTCGCCGGACCCGAGCAGCCTGGGCGCGATCGCCACATGCATCTCGTCGATGAGCGCCGCCTCGAGGTACTGGCGGATCGTCGCCACGCCGCCGCCGATCTGCACATCCTTTCCCTCCGCCGCCTCCGTCGCTCGTTCCAGCGCCTCGCGGATACCGCCGGTGACGAAGTGGAATACCGTGCCGCCTTCCATCTGGATTGGCGGGCGGGGGTGATGCGTCAACACAAATACCGGCCCGTGGTACGGCGGGTTCTTGCCCCACCAGCCACGCCAGGCGTCATCGGGCCAGGGACCACGAATCGGGCCGAACATGTTGCGTCCCATGATCCACGCGCCGATGCCCTCCCCAAAACGCGCCGCGATATCGTCATCGACGCCGGTAGTGCCGCCGGTCTTGCCATTGATGCGCTGGAACGCGCGGGTCGGGATGAACCAGTCGTGCAGAGCTTCACCCCCGACGCCGAGGGGCTCCTCGCGAGTCTGGAGCGGGCCGGCGCCGTAGCCGTCGAGCGAGATCGTAAAGTTGTGCACGCGTACACGAGTCATTGTCTGCTCCCAGGGGTGCGATCCGAGAACGGCGGCTTTTACACTCACGAGCGCCTCGCGATCTCGCCAGGCGCTCAGCCCAACGACTTGGGATCGCCGGCAGCTCCAACTCCTCGTTAGTTAGGCGTACTCGAACCACTAGTGGGGCGTGACCACGCGACCTTCTGCGCCCGGCGGGGGCAGACCTCGCGTGACCTTGGACTGTTCGTCTAACAGACGTGCGAGAAAATGCTGCTGCACGCCCATCCTCTGCGTTTCCTTCGCGATGGAGGCGACGAGCGACTCGAGTCGACCAATGCGCTCGGCCAGGGAATCTGACTGATGCGAGCCGTGTTCAGGCGCCGGCTCGTCCCTGTGGCGAATCCGGGCCGCGATCGCCTTGCCGAGCGGGATGAAGACCGCACCCGTTGCGAGTGGAACACAGATGAGCGCAAGCACGACGCCCAGATCCGACAACTCACTCAGGAATCCCTGCACGTGAGCCTCCTTCGAAACCCAATAGAACGAAAACGTGCGTGCCTTCCTAGCGCGCCGGAGTTTCGCTGCGGCGGCCGGCGCGAAGGCGTCGCAGTAGCTGAGCAAACGTGATGATGGAGAGCGCCCAACCGCAATGCCTCCGCAGCCCCTTGCGCCGGCAGCTACAACTCCTCGCTAGGCGGCGCGAACCTTTGGCTTGAAGAGCGCCGCATCAAGAATGGACCAAAGGTGAATGAGCCAGCCCAATAAGAAGAACCAGAGCACGCCCGCGAGAACGAATTGCACGATGGCTGCAAGGAGCCGGCCTTGGAGCAGTTGACCAAGCCCGGGGATGAAGAAACTGCAAAGCGCGGCGATCACGTTGCCAGCGGATCCTTGTCCAGCCACGTCCTCTCCCGAGTGAAGTTGTCTGACGTCCACCTAATGCGCCGGAGTTAAGCCGCGGCGCTCAATGTGAATGGCTCAACCAAACTGCTTGGGGTCGCCGTCGGCTTCAACGCCTCGTTAGATAGCCGGTTCGAGAAGGTAGCGCTCTCGTGGACCCTCCCCCTCATAGAGTGCAAGCCGACCGGGCAGGCATGAGATGAACGCGCCCATTCCGCGGCCAACTACGGCGTCGAGCGCGTCCGCCAATGGGAGGCAACGCCCGTCGAGTGCATCGTCCTCGGCTAGCAGGACGCACTCGTCGGGTGCGCCCTTCGCCGAGAGGAACGCTGCGATCTCCGCTGGCGTGTTCACACCTTTGGGCAACTCGCGCGTGCAGCGGGGATCAAGGTCATGCAGGTGTGCAAGCGCACGTCGGAGCTTTGCACGGCCACGTGCGGACGCGAGAAGACCTAGGTATCGCTCGCGCCGATCAGGTGCGATGAACGCGCGGACAAGGGCGGAGCTGTGCTCCAACTCGCTCATACGGAGATATTTGTGGCTATCTAACGCCCGGAGTTTAGTTGGAATGAAGCGGCTGGACCTCCACGGAGACGTGGTGGCAAGATGCCCCACAAGGATTCACGTGCTCACCGTCTGGCGACGGGGCACACACCGGGAGGCCAGCCGCCATGACAGGAGGATCAGAAGTACGGTGGCAGGTCGATCCGTGAAGCGGGAAGGTGTCAGCCAGATCGCGATAAACATCACAACGTACCCAATCATCCCGAGCTGACGCCAACGATACGAGGCGCGAATACGGCGTGCCTCGTCAGCGTTTGGTGCTCGTCGCGGGTCCCCGAAGGCGCTCATCGAACTTGGTCGTCGGCATAACGCGCCGGAGTTTAGCTGCGGCGGCCGGCGCGAAGGCGTCGCAGTGGTTGAGCTAACGTGAAATCAAATGGTGCTCAACCGCAATGCCTCCGCAGCGATCTGGCGCCGGCAGCTACAACTCCTCGTTAGGGCGCACGCGAGCTAGGTCGGAAGTTCAGTGCCCCAACCGTCGAATTCGCATCCCTGGTGCAGGCCAGCCGTAACCATCCAGTCAACCCACTGATCGAGAACGGCGGGGCTGACCTTTGTAGGTTGCGTGGATCCCACGACTATCCACGTACGACGAAACAGCGCGCCCTCGGCTTGGACCTCTACGGCGTAGTCCGTCTGGTCCTGGATGATCTCGCGGAGCTTGTTGGCGCTGGATTCGTTTGGAGCGACGTAGCTGAAATCGAGGCGGAGATCTGTCTGCTCCGTGACGCCGTGAGATTGCAGGGAGCGCCACGTTTCCTTGTTCATCTCGAGTTGCCGTGCCAGGACATGCCGGTATCGAGAGTCTAAGTCTTCAGTCATCTCGGAGCCTTTGGTGTCGCCCTAACGCACCGGAGTTTAGCTGCGGCGTTCCGCACTGAAGGCGCAGCGGTGTTTGAGCTAACGTGAAGGTGAGGGCGCTCAACCGCAATGGTTCCGCAGCCCCTCGCGCCGCCAGCTACAACTCCTCGTTAGCTCGCAGCTAGCGCGATCCAGAGTCGCCGGCCCATGGTGCCTCGAGTTCGCGATGGTAGTAGTACAGGTCCGTATAGCTGTCCGGATCGCGCGCATCGCCGCGCACTCGGACTACAACGGAGGATAGACCCAGCCGCTTGCCGGCTTGGCGCCAGAAGACGCGCGCGATGCGCCGGCCGAGCACTTTTTGTGGCGGGCAGCTATCCGCTTCCGCGGCCGTGACCGGCGGTCCAAACATCCAGGTGCCGGCGTTGGCCGCGATGCCCGTGTATGCGGAGTCTTGGAACACCAACAGCGCAGAGTCCTGACCGAACACCTTCACATCGAGAAGGGGATAGCGATTGGTTGCTGTTGCTTGGAGCGCATGGCGAAGCGATGGCGACGACCCCTGGGCATGAAGCGGCGTGGTGCTGGCGATGCCGATGAGGCTCAGCATTGCGAACCACACTCTAGGGGTCATGGGTGGCCATCCTGTCGAGCTAACGCCAATTGGGTGGACTGAATATGTTGCGCCGGTCGCGCAAAGGTCGCAAGACAAGACAGCCTAATTGCATGACCAAGATCGAGCTCTGACTTGTAACGCCGTGAAGACGACGGCGCTCGCGCGGGAAGTCCCGGAAGTCGACGCAGATAGGCTGCGAAGGCACGCAACCCATTCCCCGAAACGCCGCCTGGAGGACCACCCGAGGCGGTTGACGAGCCATGCCATCGCGATCCCGTGCGCCGGTCCGACAACATCGCGCTTTCTCCGGTAGCCGCGCACCCCGATGCCAGCTGCCGCCTCAGGGCCGGTCCGACTGGAGTCCCGAGAACAACTCGTCCCACCGCGTCGGCCCAGGGCGGCGCGACCACACAAGGTCGAACGTGGTTCGCCGCGTGATGGGATGCCGCAGCGCCTGCACGAACGCCTCTGCGGCATCCGCGCGACTGATCCTGTAGCGCAGCGACATCCGGAGGTTACGCTGCGAGATCTCGAGCGCTCGCACGCCGCCAGGATCATTCGTGAGCCGCGCGCACCGAATGATCGTATAATCGATGCCGCTGGCGCGGATGGCCTCCTCCGCGCGGCGCCGCCAGACGAACGTGCGGCCCTTGATCAGGTTCATCGCGATGCCCTCGATCGACGTGCGTGTGACGCCGATCGCGGTCATGTAGAGGAACCGGCCGCCGAAGCCAGCATCTTTCGCCGCAGCCAGCACGTTGCGCACACCCTCGTACTCGACGGCGATGATATCCCTCTCCGGTGCGGGCCGTCTGGTCACGCCGGCCGTGTCGATGATGTGACTCACTCCGCGGATCGCGGGCGCCAGTGTCTCGCGTTTGGTAACGTCACCGCTCACGATGTCGACGCGCGGGCCCAGCGATTCCCGGGCGCGCTCGGGGCTTCGGGCGAGCGCGCGGACTGCGAAGCCTTCGCGGAGCAGGCGAGAGACGATCTCCGTGCCCGTCCCGCGTGTGGCGCCGATGACCAGTACCGGACCGCTACGGCTTGGTTCGCGCTCCACGTACAGGAGGTTTCGGAGGAGGGCAGTTGCAGGCCGTGTCACGTGGGGACGTGACCTCGCCCCCCGCCACCTGTTCCAGTCGGAACACGCGATGGAAGTCCGGCATCTCCACCCACAGGCCTGCGTTGGCGAGGGTCCGCGAGTAGCCAGCCACCAACTGCACCATGTACTGGTCCAGGTTGAAATCGAACGGATCACTCTGCTCGGCGTCGACCACCTGCATGTCGGCGTCGCTCATGAGCAGTTTGCGTCCAAAATGTAGCTTGCCGCCCCGGTAGTACATGTAGTTCCGAACGGTGGTGTCGGGCGGCGTCGGCGGACGTTCCGCGAAGCGACTCTCTCCGGCGCCTTCTCCCGGCGCGGGTCCGATGGTTTGCACGAGCTGGTCGCCGTCGATGCGAACCGCGACGACACGGCCGCGAATCGTTGGCGGCGGCAGCACCGCGATGGGATCGATGATGAAGTCGTTGCCCTTGATCGAGACGCCCTTCGCCTTCGAGACGTCCACCATCTTCTCCATCGACAGGCCGAGTGCCTTCATCAACTTGTCACCGTCGACGCAGAAGATGTCGGTGTCCACCGGGTGCAGCCGCAGGCGTCCGTCGGAGGTGAGGCTCACTTCCGACTTGATCTTGAACGGGATGTCCACGCCCTTGTGCAGAATGCCGGTCTGAATCAGGTGATTGTTCACGAGCGTCACGTTGATGTTGCGCAGCGGCGCCCCACGATACGCGAAGACGTGATTGTTCATCAGGTTGGTCAGGTCGGCCGCGGTCAGCCCTGCTTCGGCGGAATCGACGAATGTGACGAAGCTCGACCCCTGGTCGAAGTTCACGACGCCGTCCTTGCCGCGTAGCAGGCCGCGCAGATGGCGGATATGGAGCACGATGTCGCCGCCGACGTGGAAATCGACATTGCGCATCGATACGAACGTCGGCTCCGAATCCATCGCGGGTTCCGCCGGAGGTGCTGCCGGCTGAGCGGCCACAACCACGCGCCTCGGCGCCGCGGGCCCGCGACAGAGGCACGAGCTCAGCAACGACAGCGAGGCCAGCAGCGTCAGGCGCACGCCGCGTCTCACGCCGCCAGCGGCCATTCTTCGATTCCGCTGCATGACAACATGCGGCTTCTCCAGGCCTCGCTCGGTCGACAAGGCATAGATAAGCACAATTCGAACCCATCCCGACGGTGGCAGCGGTCGAGTCGGCCAGGCAGATTGCGGGAATCAAACCAAGCTTGTCGGCTTCTCAGCTTCTCACACCCCTCGTTCTCAGAGCCGAGTTGTGTGACAAGCCGACAAGCGGACAAGCTCCGCCCCCACCCCATGCTCAGAATTCGCAGAGTCATTGCAACCGCGCTTCTTGTGTTCCCGGGCCGCGCCGTCATCGCACAGTCATGCCCTACCCAAGCACTCGTCGCGCAGGCCGCCGCTCCGATGCCCAGCCCGGAGTCTGTCTTCGGGTTCAAGGTCGGCGCGGACTTCAAGCTCATCGACTACGACGAATCCATTCGCTACTTCCAGCAGCTCGCTCGGGCGTGCGATCGCATCAAACTCGTGGACGTTGGGCGGACATCGACCGGACATCCGTGGACGCTGGCGATCATCTCGTCGCAGGCGAATCTCGCGCGACTGGATGAGCTGACGCGCCTTTCGCAGCGCCTTGCGCGTCCGGCGGGCCTCACCGATTCCGCGGCGCGGCAGCTCGCGCGCACCGGCAAGGCCTTCGTCGACATCAGCGGTGGACTGCACGCATCCGAGATCGCGGGCTCGCAGCACACGATCCAGCTCGCGTATGACCTGTTGACACGCACCGACGAGCAGGCGCGCCGGATCCTCGACAACACCGTGCTGTTCCTCTGGCCGTCCATCAATCCCGACGGGCAGAACATCGTCGTGCACTGGTACCGCGAGAACGTGGGCACGGCGTACGAAGTGTCGCCGCTGCATGAGCTCTACCAGAAGTACATCGGCCACGACAACAACCGCGACTCGTACATGCTCAACGTGCCCGAGTCGCGTGTGATCGCGAAGGTGTGGCGCGACTGGGAGCCGCAGATCATCTACGTGCAGCACCAGACCGCACCGTTCCCGACGCGCATCTGGCTGCCACCGTTCGCCGAGCCGATCGCCAATCGCGCGCCTGCGCTGATGTCGCGCCAGGTGAATACCATCGGAATGACCATCGCGCAGGCTCTCGAGAGCAACGGCCAGCCCGGGGCAACGCACATGGGCACGGGCTTCGACGCCTGGTACCCGGGTTACATCGACTACATGCCGATGCTTCAGAACATCAACGCGTTCTGGACCGAGACCGCGCTGTACCGCTACGCGACCCCGCGCTTCTATACGCTGGACGATTTCCCGCGCGACATGCGTGATCTCCGGCCAAAGTCGCTCTATCCCAGCCCGTGGCAGGGCGGCTGGTGGCGTCTGCGCGACGCGGTCGAGTACATGGAGACCGGATCGCTCGCCGTGCTCGACTATGCGGCGAAGTACAGGGAAGACCTGCTCTACAATCGATATCAGGCGGGCCGGAACACGATCGCGAAATACAAGGCCCAGCCACCCTACGCGTACGTGATTCCGCAGGAGCAGCGCGATCCCGCCACGGCGGCAGGCCTGGTACGTCGCATGGCGCTGCTGGGCGTACAGGTGTCCGACCTCTCACGTGACGCGATCATCGATGGCGTCACCTATCCGGCCGGCACGTGGGTCATTCCGATGGACCAGGAGTTCGCGGAGCTGGTGCGCAATCTCTTCGAAGCGCAGGACTACCCCGACCTGCGCGAATATCCAGACGGTCCGCCGGAACAGCCGTACGACGCCGCAGGCTGGACGCTGCCGTATCAGATGGATGTGCGCGTCGTGGAGGCGCGCTCGCCGCTGGACGCGAATGCCCGTTCCGCGTTTCGCACGCTCAGCGCCGCGACGATCGCCGCGCCGCCCGGTCGCGTGACTGGCGGTGGAGAGGCGATCGTGGTGGATCCCGCGCACAACAACTCGTTCACGCTCATCGGCCGAGCGCTCTCGTCGGGTGGAACCGTTCGCTTTGAGAACGGCAGATATGTAGTGACCGGTGCGGGGCCGAAGGCGGCGGAATGGGCGCAGGAGCTGTCGCTCGCGGCTTCACGCGGCGCCGCCAGTGGCGCTCCGGTGGCGCGCCGACTGGCTGTCTACAAGCCCTACACGGCCAGCATGGACGAGGGGTGGACCGAGTGGCTCCTGGACGAGCACAACATCAGGTTCACGGCCATCAGCAACGCCGACGTCCGCGCCGGGAATCTGGCGTCGCGCTTCGACGTCATCCTGTTCGCGTCGGACGCGCCGCGGACGATCATGGAGGGCTACGCGAGCGGCACAGTGCCGCCGCGCTACGAGGGCGGGGTCGGTGCCGCAGGGGTGCGCGCGCTGGACGAGTTCGCGCGTGCGGGCGGCACGCTCGTCTTCATGAATCGCAGCGCGGACTTCGCCATCGAGCAGCTCCATCTGCCGGTCAAGAACGTCGTGAACGGCGTCGCCGAGAAGGAATTCTTTGCCAGCGGATCGATCCTCGAGGTGATCACGGATCCGTCGCAGCCCCTGATGGCGGGCATGCCGGAGCGTGCCAAGGTCTTCGTGGACGACAGCCCGGTGTTCACGACGACAGAGGGCTTCGAGGGTACCGCGCTGGCCAGGTACGCGCCGTCAGGGAAGCCGCTGCTGTCGGGCTACCTGCTGGGCGAGAAGTATCTCAACGGCATGGCAGCGGCGCTCGATGTCAAGCTTGGCGCGGGGCGCGTGGTGCTGATCGGCTTCCGTCCGCAATGGCGCGGGCAGCCCTACGGCACCTTCCGCGTCGTCTTCAACTCCGCGCTCTACGGCAGGGACGTCGCCGGGCGCACTCGGCCGAATCCATCGTTCTGGACCGCGCCACCGCCGCGCGCTGATGCTAAGCCGGCACCGCGAGCATCACAGTAGGACAGGTAGACAGCTTTTCAACGCGGAGGTCGCGGAGGTCGCGGAGGTCGCGGCGAACTGCCAACCGCAGAGGTTCGCAGAGGCACGCAGAGACAAACCCAGTTGTTGGTTGCATGGCGCGAGAATACTCGACCCGCCATACAACACAAACAACATGCTCTTTTTGGTTTCCTCTGTCCTCCGTGCCCTCCGCGCTCTCCGCGTTCAATAGCCGTTGTCGTTCCTCTGCAGCCTCTGCAGCCTCTGCATGCCTCAGCGTCTTCCGCGGTGAGCAGGTGCAGTGTTATGGCTGAGATGAAGCCGCGGCCGCGGCGACCTTCTCGTCCGGCCGCTTCAACTTCGCGTCATACCACTCGACGATGCGGCGCTGCATGTCGACGTAATCGTCCACCGTCGCGTTGCCGCCGCCGTGGCCGCCGTTCATGTAGTTCACCCACACGACTTCCTTGTCCAGCCGCCGGAGCGCGTAGTACATCTCGCGCGTGTTGTCCGCGGGGACGTTGGAGTCCTGCGCGCCGGTGATCAGCAGCAGTGGCGTCTTGATGCGATCCGCGAACATGATCGCCGAGTGCGCGACGTACTTCTGCGGTTGCTGCCACAGCGTGGCCCCCAGCCTGTCCTGGCTCTTCTCGGCCGCGTGCACGTTGCGCACGCCGAGCCGCGGACTGTCGGTATAGAACGAGATGATGTCCACCTTGCCCGAGATGTTGATCGCCGCGCGGAAGCGTTGCGTCTGCGTGATGAGCAGATTCGTGGCGTAGCCGCCGTAGCTCTGCCCGTGCACGCCGAGTCGCGTGGAGTCGGCCACGCCCGTCTCGATCAGCTTGTTGGCGGCCGCGGTCACGCCCTTGGCCCAGGCTTCGCCGGGGAAGCCGATGTCGAAGTCCACTGACGGTTTCACGACCACATAGCCGTTGGCGGCGAGGATATTGGCCGTCGCGTCGAACGTATCGTCGAAGAAGTCCTCGTAGACGTTGAAGACGGTCGGATACGTGCGCGCGGAGGTGAAGTCGGCTGGGTAGTAGACGACGCCGTATTTCTTGTGGCCGTCCGCGTCGAGGTAGGTCAGCAGCTCCGTGCGGGCCAGCTTCCTGGTCGCCAGCTGCGGGTTGGTCTCCACCATCCGGCGTGGACTCGCGAAGTTGGCGTCCGCGACGAAGACGTCGCTGGGACGGTTGCCGACGCCGATGTTGACCGCGAGCGTCGAGCCGTCCTTCGAGACGCGGAGTCCGGAGTAGTTGCGATTGTCCTTCGCCAGGTCGGTGAACTTCCTGGCGCCGCGGTCGTAGCGCGCGATCCCGCGTTCCCACTTCACCTTGGAAGCGGTGGTGAAATACAACGTGCGCCCATCCTCGGTCCACGTCGCCACCTGGATGCGCGGAAGGCCGGGATTCGAGTCCGATGTCGCCACGACCATGTCCGTCTGACCGCTCGCGACGTCGTACAGCCAGAGGCCTTCCTTGTTGGAGACGAGCACCGCGTCGCCGGTGGGACTGAAACGGCTGAGCGTGAATCGCCCATTCTCGCGCCGGTCGCGCGTCGCCTTCGACGTATCAGCGGTGTCGCGCTTCTCGTTCAGCGGCAACCCGGCGACGAGCTTCTTGCTGGTGTCGTCGACGGATGTGATGAAGACGCGGCCGTCCTTGCCGTATGCGTAGCGCTTGCCGTCGCGCGCCCACGAGACCTGCGTGCTCTTCAGCGATGCGAGCAGCGTTCTCGTGCAAGCCGACGTGCAGCCCAGCTTGCGCGTGACGAGCTGATTCTCGGTGCCGAAGATGACATCGTAGTCCGTCTTCTTCGTGATGTCCTCGCTGTACGTGATCCCGCTGCCGTCCTCGGCCAGCGTCCAGGTCGCGACCTTCGTCTCCGGAATCAGCTCGGTCGTCGCTCCGGTGGCGGGATGCACGGCGACGACGCTCACCACGGACTGCAGGCGGCGCATCGCGTCCCACGAGAGGAAGGGGTCCTTGCTGGATTGCACGAAGACGGGACCAGCCGTCATGCCGCCGAACATCTTCTTCGCTTCGGCGCGCCAGGCCAGCGTGTGCAGGGGTAGCACGAGACGTGCGCCGTCAGCGGTCCAGGCTACATCGCCCTGCTCCGCGACGTACTTGCCGGCGGGAATCCTCACGGCGGTCAACTTGCCGCTGGCGCGATCCCAGACGACTGGCTCGAAGAACGCGCCCTTGAGCTCGAGAAACGCGAGCCGGCTCCCGTCCGGAGACCAGCGCGGCGAACGCAGGTTGCGTTTGTCGCTGTAGATCGCGCGCGATTGTCCACTCCGCGTGTCGATCACCCAGAGCGTCACCGGGTTCGGCCGGACGTAGGTCGGATCGCCGTCACGCCGGAAGTCGACGCCGAATCCATCGCGTCGCACGGCCGAAATCGCGACCAGCCAGCGCCCGTCCGGCGAGATGTCGCTCGGCTGGTAGGTCGTGATGTCGAGCGCGTCCTCGACCGTGAATCCCGAGGGTGGCGTGACCGGCTTGGGTGCCTGCGCTGCCGCTGTCGATGCCAGGAGGAGCGCCGACGCGAGAAGAGACAGATGACGCATCGTTACTTGTCCGAAGAGTGACGCCGGGAAATTTGCCGGTCGACGAGCAGATATGGAACGGCCGGCGGTAACACAAGGGTGTCACTCGCGGTCTTCGCACTTTACAAAAGCCAGTCCGCCGTGGTCCTCCGCGCCCTCCGCGTTCAATAGCTGTCGCAGGTACTGCAACGCGAATAGAATCCGCAACCCACAGGAGTCGCTCGATGCTCGCGATCGTAACCGCAGTCCTGCTCCAAGGCGCCGTTGTCCAGGAAGGGACGACGGGCAGCATCCGCAATCCCGCCTACGCCGCCGATGGACGCCTGGCCGTGAGCGTGCGCGGCGATCTCTGGATCCTCGACTCCGCGGCAGCGAACCGGTGGACACGTGTGACGTCCGGAATCGAGTGGGACCGCGAGCCAGCGTGGTCCGCCGATGGCAAATCGCTCGTGTTCGCCTCGAACCGTTCCGGCAGTTTTGCAATCTGGCGTGTGACCCCGGGTGGGGCTGCTGTCCGTGTCACGACGACGACAGAAACGGACGCCGAGCCGTCCGTTGCGCGTGACGGACGCGTGGTGTTCGTGCGGGGCACGGGCAGCGAAGCACGACTCTGGCTGAGCGACATCGACGGCGCCGAACGGCGCGTCACCAACGGTCGCGCCGCCGAACGCTGGCCGACAGTTTCACCGGACGGCCGCAAGGTCGCGTACGTCATCGTCACGGAGAATGGCCGGCGCCTCGTCGTGCGCGACATGGCTGCCGCGAGCGACACGCGTGGTGCGGACAGCACGGTCTCGACGATGACGGGCGCCGAGCATCCGGCGTGGTCGCCAGCCGGCGATCGCCTCACGTTCACGGTGGGTGGGAGTCGCCCTGGTGTGTACGTCACGCCGACGAACGGCCGCTACGCCAATCTCGTTGTCGCAAGGCACGCGGAGTCCGCCTGGTCTCCGGACGGATCGCGTCTGGCGCTCGTGGATGTACCGGACAACGACGTGGGCTACAACGGTGATCCCGCGCGCGTCGGCGACAGGGACGCCGATTTGCTCGCACGCGGGGGCGGGCTCGCGTACATGCCTGCGCCGCGTGCGCTGGAAACGGTAACCGTTGCTGCGGCACCGGCGACGTCCGCCGAGGACCGCAGCGCGTTCAATGCCGCCGCGTTCGACGCGGTCTGGCAACGCACGCGCGATTTGTATTACACCGACAGTACGCGCCGCAACCGCTGGGATGCGCTGCGCGCCGGCTATCGACCGCGCGCGCTTGCTGCCAACAGCGAGGACGAGCTTCGCGGCGTGATCCACGCGATGCTGCGCGACCGCCCGCAGTTTCGTGTGTCGGCGACGGGACGAGCCGCCGTGTCCAGCGCGCATCCGGTTGCGACTGGCGCGGGTCTCGAAATCCTGGGCAAGGGCGGCAACGTCGTGGATGCCGCGGCGGCCGTCTCGTTCGCGCTCGGCGTCGTGGAGCCCGACGCAAGTGGCGTCGGCGGCTATGGCGAGATGCTCGTCTACAGGAAAGGCGACGCCGCGCCTCAGCTCATCGAGTTCATGTCACGCGTGCCCGAGGATGCGCCGCTCGGAAACGCGGATCTCCTTCAGGGCGGTCGGCTGCCAGACGACGGTCCCGTGCTGGCCAACGTCCCCGGCACGGTGGCGGCGATGCACCTCGCATGGAAGCGCTATGGCAGCGGCAAGGTCACCTGGGTGGACGTCCTCGCGCCCGCCATTCGCGCCGCGCGTGACGGCTACGTCGTGAGCGACGGACTCGCTACCACGCTTGCGACGGAGCGCGAGCACTTCGCCAAATTCGACGGCAGCCGCGCGCTGTTCTTCCGCGACGGAAAGCCGCTCCGCACGGGCGACACGCTGAAAAACCCGGACCTCGCCTGGACGCTGGAGCAGATCTCGCGCGGCGGCGCTGACGCGTTCTACAAGGGCGAGGTGGCGCGCCGGATGGTGAGCGACCTGCGCGGGAAGGGAAACGCGATGAAGCTGAGCGACATGGCGCGCTACTTCGCGGCCGAGCGCGATCCGATCGCGAGCACGTACCGCGGCTATTCGCTGTACTCCAGCGCTCCGCCAGTTGCGGGTGGCGCGCAGCTCTCCGCGATGCTCAACCTGCTCGAGCAGTACCCCAACCCGAAGCCGTACACTGAGGACGCCGCGACCTTGCACGCGATGGTTTCGGCATGGCTGCTCGCGCCGTCCAGCCGCAATCGTATCGCGGATCCCGGACTGTGGCCCGTGTCGACCGATGCGTTCGTCAACAAGGACACGGCACGCCTGCGCTGGCGTTGCTACCGGTCCGACAAGGCCCCGATCTCGGAGATGTTCCGCGGCGACACATTGGTCTGCGCGGAACGCGCGGCCGCGACGGACGGTGGTGCCGGCAATCGCGGAGAGAGTGATGGTGTCGACGCGGGCAGCGACGGCGAAGCACAAGGCGACGTGCACCGTGAGGTGCACTCGTCGGGCACGACGTCCTTCACGGTCGCCGATGTCGAAGGCAACGTGGTCGCGGTGACCCAGACGCTGGGCACCTGGGGTGGAAACTTCTACGTCACGCCGGGACTCGGATTCATCTACAACGACAAGCTTGGCTCATATGGCACGGACGCCAGCGCGTACGGTGCGCGCCTTCCGTATGCGCGCCACGGCAGCACGCTGGCGCCGACGATCGTGTTCGAGGGTTCGGGCAACAGGCGTCGTCCGATCGCGGCAGTCGGGGCGGCGGGCAATGCGTGGATCACGTCAGCGGTCTACCAATCGCTGGTTGGCATGCTTGACCAGAAGCTCGACCCGCAAGCAGCGCTGGAGCTGCCGCGCTTCCTGGCGCAGCAACCCAACGCGGATCGCCGTGCCACCGTGTTCGTGGAGGACGGCCTCGCGCCCGCAGTGGAGCGCAGGCTGGAAGAGATGGGCTACCGCGTGCAGCGGGTGTCGCTACCGGGCGAGCTGCGTGAGGGCTATGGCGCCGCCGTGACCATCAAGGACGGCAAGGTGACTGCGGGCGCTGATCCGCGGCGCAGTGGGGCAGCTGGGGCAATTCCATAGCCCGAATCAGAATCAACGACAAACTACTCATCCGAATTCAACGAACGAGACGAATTCAACGAATCAAGTCCTTGGTGGTTTCTACAGCCAGGTCCATTCGTCCGATTCGTGTAATTCGCCTGATTCGGATGGGTAGTTCCATTCGTCTCATTCGGGTTCACTCAGTTCGCGCAGCCAAACGTTCCGGAAGCGCACAGGGTCACCGTGATCCTGCAACATGAGCGGCAGCTTGGCCGGATGCGCTTCGTAGGGCACGCGCGCGGAGTGGGCGGTGGGGCCCGTGAGCGCCATGTTGTCCTGCACGAGGACGCCGTTGTGGACCACGGTCAGGCGCGCTGGCATCACCACTTTGCCGCTCGCATCGAACGTCGGAGCGTGGAAGACGATGTCGTACGTCTGCCACTCGCCCGGAGGACGGCTCGCGTTCACCAGGGGCGGATACTCGCCGTAGATCGCCGCCGCCTGGCCATCGGGATACGTGACGTTGTTGTACGAGTCGAGCACCTGCACTTCGTAGCGGCCCATGAGGAACACGCCGCTGTTGCCGCGCTCCTGCCCCTCGCCCTTTGGCGGCGTCGGCGTCCGCCATTCGATGTGCAGCTGCACGCTGCCGAAGGACTGCTCGGTGCGAACGGATCCGGCGCCGGCGACGACCTCCATATAACCGTTCTCGACTTTCCACTTGGCCGGACCGCCCGCGGCGTCAGCGGTTCGCCATTTGGCCATCGACGTTCCGTCGAAAAGGACGACGGCGTCTGACGGTGGAGGCACCGGCGCCGATGCGGGTCCCACGCGCACGACGGGTGGTTGCGGCCGGTCCATCGAATGGATGGGCCACTTGTACTCCTGAGCTCCCGCCACGCTGCCTGCCAACACAAATAGAAGTATTGAATGTCTCATGGATTTCGCGAGTGCCGACAAAACATGCTCCATTTCGACGTTCGTCTCAACCATACACTTCATGGGAAGGTCGATGGCGCCGGTTCGAACCGCGTGCGCAGTGGCCGCATCCCTGGTATCCTGTTACGACCCGGAATCCGAGCCAACCATGCGCCGCATTCGTTCCACGCTGGTTCTGTGCACCCTTTCATTCGTGCTTGGCGCTGGCGCCATGTGGGCGCAACAGCAGCAAAGTGCCACGCGGCGCGAACCGCAGTTCGAGAACACACAGTTGAGGGTGTGGAAATCCATCATCATGCCGAACCAGCCGCTCACCATGCACCGCCACGAGCACGGCCGCGCGCTCATCGCGCTGTCTGGCGGTCCGCTCGATGTCGTGGACGCGAACGGCAAGGTCCTGACGAAATACAACTGGGAACGCGGCAAGGCCTATTGGCTGGACGCCGACCCCGCGGGCCAGACCCACGCGGACGTCAACTCCACCTCGAAGCCCATCGAGGTGATCATCGTCGAGCTGAAGGATGACCGGTAGGCCGGTGTCTTCCACCACGGACGCCGAGCGCGAACGAATGGGCAACCAGGCCGATCGCCTGGCCCTCAGCGAGACCTCACGGATCGAGGCGTTCAGCGACGGCGTGTTCGCCATCGCCATCACGCTTCTCATTCTCGAGATCCAGGTGCCGCACGCCGACGGCGCCGAACGCCTCACCGCGGCTCTCGCTCACCTCTGGCCGTCGTACCTGGCGTTCCTCGCCAGCTTCATGACGATCGGCGTGATGTGGATGAACCATCATCGCCTGTTCACGCTGATCGAGCGCAGCGACGGCGGTCTCATGGCGCTCAACCTGCTGCTGCTGCTCGGTCAGACGTGGATCCCGTTCCCCACGGCTCTTCTGGCAGAGCATCTGCGGGGCCGCGACATGCGTGTCGCCGGGATCGTCTACGCGGCGTCGTTCTTCGTCATCTCGATCGTCTTCAACGTGCTGTGGCGCTATGCCGTGCGCATGAAGCTCGTGGCGGACGACATCAACGTCGATCTCATCACGAAGCAATACACGCTCGGCCCGATCATGTACGGGCTGCTGGTCGTCGTGGCGATCTATTCAGCGACGTGGGTGCTGATCCTGAGTGCGCTGTACGCGCTGTACTTCGCGCTGCCGCCGAGAATCTGGGGGCGCAAGTGAGAGATCTCTGTTTCTGGATGGAGAGATCTTCGCGCCGGGATCACCCGAGTGAACAGTTTTGCACCAAGGTCACGTACTACTTGATCCGATTAGACGGAGTGAAACGAATAGAATCGTAACAACAAAGGCCCGTTCTCACGTGGCGAGAGGAGCTTTGGATTGTTGACAGACTATTCGTGCTGTTGATTCGTGGAATTCGGATCAGGCAGTACGTGACCCTTGCGGATTGATCTCGAACGGCCGGCGCCGCGCATTGATCCGATCGGGCCGGCGGATTGGTCTCGAACGGCCGCGGCCGGCCCCGCATTGATCTGGATCGCCCGAAGACATAGGATGGTCACGACGCTGCACGCAACTCGCGGGAGAGCGTACATGCGACGAAGGCGTCTGGCGACAGGCATTGGACTCGTTCTCGCGCTCGTCGGCCGACCAGCGGCCGCGACCGCGCAATTGTCGCTTACACCGGTCAAAGCAGTTGGCCAGACAGTGACCCCGGTCTTCGAAGGCTGGTACAGGAATCCGGACGGCTCGTACAGCATCTCGTTTGGATACTTCAATCGAAATTCCGAAGAGGTGCTGGATGTCCCGATCGGACCGGAGAACTTCGTCGCGCCCGGTGGGCAGGACCAGGGACAGCCGACGCACTTTCACCCGCGGCGCCACTGGGGTGTCTTCGCCGTAACAGTCCCCGCTGATTTCGGCGAGAAGACCATCGCGTGGACCATCAGGATCCGCGGCGAAACGTTCACGATTCCGGGGAGTTTGCACCCCGACTGGCAGATCGATGCGCTGGAAGGAGAGGCCGGCACGGGCAACACGCCTCCAGTGCTCAAGTTCGCGGATGGATCCGAGGGACGCGGACCGGGCGGCATTGCCGTCGGTCCTCTCACCGTGCGAGTCGGGAAGCCTCTGGCGCTCGTTGTCTGGGCGACGGACGATGGACGCAGGGCGCCGAGCATCGCGGGCGCAGGCCGTGAACGAGCTCCGGTGACGCTCACGTGGTTCGTGCATCAAGGTCCGGGCGACGTCACGTTCACTCCCGCGTCGCCGCCCGTGGATGCGGCCGACGGCAAGGCGACCGCCACGGCGACATTCAGTGCACCCGGCGCATACGTCCTGCGCGTTCGCGCCAATGATGCCTCGGGTGTCGCCAACGCGGGCCACGCGCAGTGTTGCTGGACCAACGGGTTCGTGAAGGTCGTGGTGACTCCATGACCGGGGAGGGTGGCGTCATGATGGGGATCAGCGTGATCGCGCTGCTGTCACTTGCATCGGGCTCACTCCTCGCCCAGGTGGGAGAAGAGGTCACCTACGCAAAGCAGGTGGCGCCGATCCTTCAGCGGAAATGTCAGGTGTGTCATCAGCCGAATTCCATCGCGCCGATGTCGCTCCTCACGTACGAAGACGCGGTCAAGTATTCGCGCCGGATCAAGGCCCGGGTTGCGGCGCGAGTGATGCCGCCCTGGCATATCGACAGGACCGTCGGCATCAAGGAGTTCAAGAACGACCGCAGCCTGAGCGACGCGGAGATCGCGACGATCGTAAAGTGGGTGGACGACGGCACGAAGCTGGGCGACGTGCGACAGCTGCCCCCACCCGTGAAGTTCGCGGACCCCAACCGCTGGCAGCTTTCCGACGGATTCGGTGAGCCCGATCTCGTCATTCGCTCACAGCCGTTCACGGTCCCGGCGCGCGGTCAGGACAAGTGGTTCCGGCCGCTCGTCGAGACGGGTGTGACCGAACCCCGGTGGGTGCGCGCGATCGAGATCAAGCCAGCGACGCCCGCGGCGCGTCGCGTGGTCCATCACGTGCTGACGATGCTCGTGCAACAGGAAGAAGGGGGCATCACCGGGCTCGCGCACAGCGCGCATGAAACTCAGACCAGTGCCGGTCTCTTCATGGAATGGGCGGTGGGAAAGGCTGGCGAGATCTTCCCGGGTGATGCCGGAAAGCTCATGCTGCCGGGCTCACGTATCCGCTGGGAGATCCACACGCACTCCGTGGGCGAAGAGTTCAAGGACCAGCGGGTGGAGCTGGGCATCTATTTCTATCCCAAAGGGTTTGTCCCGAAGCATCGCACCGTCCTCCGCATGTTCGATGTCAGTCGCGGATCGGAGCTCGACATTCCGCCGGGCCAGATGGCCATGACGCAGAACTTCTACGTGATGCAGGCGCCGGCGCGCCTCGAGAACTTCCAGCCGCACATGCACATGCGGGGGAAAGCGCTTTCGCTCGAAGCGGTCTATCCCGACGGCCGGAAGGAAGTGCTCAGCGTCGTGAACAACTTTCAGTGGCGCTGGCATGTGAACTACGTCTACGCCGATGACGTTGCGCCGCTGGTGCCAAAGGGCACGGTGCTCGTCTTCACCGCCTGGCACGACAACACGGCGGCCAACCCCAACAACCCCGACCCGCGGCAATGGGTCGGGTGGGGTGATCGCACCGTCGACGAGATGGCGCACACCTGGATCGACGTGACGTACCTCGATCAGGACGAGTACGACCGTCTCGTTTCGCAGCGGAAGGCCAAAGCCGCGACGGCGGTCGTACCCTAGTGGATGCTCGTCGCGGCGGATGGGTAATTGCTGTTGGCTTCAGGGAATCGGTCGCGTCACTCCGATCTCGTACTCTTTCGGCGGCTCCGCACCCAACAGGTTCTTCACGAAGTAGTCCCATCGACGCCGCATCATGTAGTTGGCCTGCGACATGTAGCCGTGTCGCTGATTCGGAAGC
>DASTVV010000061.1:0-7212 GCA_035758925.1 Gemmatimonadaceae bacterium | reverse complement strand
CACAGAATTCGGATGAGTTGTTGCTGTTCCTTGTATCAATCAGATGATGAAAGGCGCGAAGACGTCGGACTATGACTTCCAGCTCCCCGCAGAGCAGATCGCGCAGGAGCCGCTCGCGGATCGCGCTGCGAGTCGACTCATGGTCGTCCATCGCGACACCGGCACGATCGAGCACAAGCAATTCCGGAACGTCGTCGACCTGATCCCGTCCGGCGACCTGATGGTCCTCAACACCACACGTGTGCTCAAGGCGCGGCTGCTCGGCACGCGCGCGAGCGGACGGCCGGCCGAGATCCTGCTCCTCAAACCACTCGACGGCGATACGTGGGAGGCAATGGTGTCGCCGGGCGGCAAGCTGCATCCGGGCCGGCGCGTCTCGATCGCGCCGGGGTTCACCGTCGAGATCCTGGCGCTCACCGAGCGCCGCACGCGCGTGGTGCGATTGGAGAGTGACCTGCCGATCGCGGAGGCCCTCGAGCGGCACGGCCATGTGCCGCTGCCGCCGTACATCCAGCGCGCCGATACCGCCGCCGACGTCGGTCGGTATCAAACGGTGTATGCGAACGAAACCGGTTCGGTGGCTGCACCCACGGCGGGACTTCACTTCTCGTCGGAACTGCTCGACGCACTGGCGCGACGTGACGTGCGGCGGGCCGACGTTGTGCTTCACGTCGGGGCAGGTACGTTCAAGCCCGTCGAAACCGAGGATCCGGCCGCGCATGTGATGCACGAGGAGCGGTACTTCGTGCCGCAGGCTACCGTGGATGCCGTTGCCGACACCCGCCGGCGTGGCGGGCGCGTCTGGGCCGTCGGAACGACGAGTGTGCGCACGCTGGAAAGCGCGGCGGCGCCGGATGGCGCGCTTCACGCAACACCAGCGGCCGGAAACGAGACCAGGCTCTTCATCAGGCCGCCGTATCAGTTCCGTGTCGTCGACCGCATGATCACGAACTTTCACCTGCCGCGCTCCACGCTGCTGATGCTCGTCGCCGCATTCGCTGGATACGACCTCACGATGCACGCGTATCGCGAAGCCGTCGCGCAAGGCTATCGGTTTTTTTCGTACGGCGATGCCATGGCGGTGGTCTGAACATGCGTCATTCGCCATGCGTCAGCATGCGTCAGTCATGAGTAAGGCGACAGGTTTTTCTTTCACCGTCCAGCAGGCAGACGGCGCTGCGCGGAGCGGCGTGTTCCGCACCCCGCACGGAGACGTCGAAACACCGGCCTTCATGGCGGTCGGTACCCTGGCGACCGTGAAGTCGCTCGACCCCGATGATCTCGTGCGCGCCGGCGCACAGATGATCCTGTCCAACGCCTACCACCTGCACCTGCGCCCCGGCGACGAGCTCGTGCGAGATCTGGGCGGGCTGCATCGCTTCATGGGTTGGAACGGTCCGATCCTCACCGACTCCGGCGGCTTCCAGGTGTTCTCGCTCGCAACGCTGCGGACGGTGGACGAGGACGGCGTCACCTTTCGCAGCCACATCGACGGCTCGCCGCGGCGCTTCACCCCCGAGACGGTGATGCAGATCGAGCGCAACCTGGGCGCGGACGTCGTGATGCAGTTCGATCACGTCATTCCCGGCCAGAGCGACGCCGCCACCGCGCGGGACGCCAGCGAACGCAGTGTGCGCTGGCTGGCTCGCTGTCTCGCCGCGTTTCGCGAGATCCCGCCGCCGCACGGCTCGAAACAGTCGCTCTTTCCCATCGTGCAGGGCGGCATCCACGAGGACCTGCGCCGCGAGGCCGCCGAAGCGATCAGCACGCTGCACGACTGGGACGGTTACGCCATCGGGGGACTGTCCGTGGGCGAAGCCAAGCCCGAGATGTACCGCATCCTCGACGTCGTCCACGAGGCGCTGCCGACGGATCGACCGCGGTATCTCATGGGGGTGGGCTTCCCCGAGGATCTCGTGGAGGGCGTGCGTCGAGGTGTCGACCTCTTCGACTGCGTCGCGCCCACGCGAATGGGACGCAATGGAGCGGCGTTCACCAACGACGGCCGGCTCAACATCAAGCGCGCCGAGTTCCGAGCGGACCCGCGACCGCTGGACGACGAGTGCGACTGCGTCGCCTGCACGCGCTTCAGCCGCGGTTACATCCGGCACCTCTTCGTCTCGGACGAGATGCTCGGCATGCGGCTGCTCTCACTGCACAATGTACATTTTCTGGTAGCGCTGATGCGTTCGGCGCGCGCCGCGATCGCGCAACGCGATTTCGACGTCTGGAGCCAGCGCTGGCTGGATCGTTATCACTCTCGCACGGACTCTCTCGTATGACATTCGGATTCGTCGCGGCATTCTCGCTGCTTCAGGCGCCCGCCGGCGGCGGCGGTGGCTCCTTCACGCCGCTGCTGTTCCAGTTCGGCCTCATCTTCCTGATTTTCTATTTCCTCATCATCCGGCCGCAGCAGAAGCAGCGCAAAGCCCATGATACCGCGCTGAAGAGCCTGAAGCGTGGCGAGCGCGTGGTGACCGCCGGCGGCATCATCGGCGAAGTCATTCACATCAAGGAGAGCGTCAAGGAAGGCGTCGTCCAGCCGACCATGGAGGACGAGGTCACCATCAAATCCGGCGACACGCGCTTCATCAACGAACGCGGCCGCATCGCGCGCATCGTCACGAGCGCCGGCGAGTCTACTTCCGCTCCCAAAGAAAGCCGATCCACGTGAGCGTTCTCGAGATTCGCGTTCTCGGCGATCCGATTCTCCGCAAGGAGACGGTGCCGGTGGCGGCGGTGACGGAAGACATCCGGAAACTGATCGCGGACATGTTCGACACCATGTACGCGGCGAAGGGCATCGGGCTCGCGGCCCCGCAAGTCGGCCGACTCGAGCGCGTGGCCGTCGTGGACGTCGCGGGCGACGGTAGGAGCGAGCCGATCGCGCTGGTCAACCCCGAGGTCGTATTTGCCGAGGGGAGCGCCAAGGCCGAAGAAGGCTGCCTGTCGATTCCCGACGTGTTCGGCGACGTCGAGCGGCCCGCCAACGTCGTCGTTCGTGCGCTCGATCGCGAAGGCGCGCCGATCGAGATCGAGGCGACGGAGCTGCTGGCGCGTTGCTTTCAGCACGAGATCGACCACCTGCACGGAAAGCTGTTCATCGACTACCTGAGCGTCCTCAAGCGCAGGTCGGCAATGGCAAAGTGGGCGAAGCAGAAGGACCGCTACCCCGGTTTCATTCGGCGACTGACGCCACAGGAGGTGGCGGAGCACCACAGCGACGAGGACTTGTAGTGCGCGTGCTCTTCTGGGGCACGCCGGAGTTTGCGACGCCGCCGTTGCGGGCGCTGCTCGGCGAGGGATTCGACGTGGCAGGCGTCGTGACGCAGCCAGACCGTCCAGTTGGCCGCAGCCGCTCCACACTGCGGCCTCCGCCCGTGAAGCAGGTGGCCACGGAGGAAGGGCTGCAGGTGCTGCAGCCCGAAAAGCCGCGCGGCGACGCATTCCTCGCGCAGCTGCGCGCCCTGGCGCCTGACATTTCCGTCGTCGTAGCGTACGGACACATCCTTCCCCAGGCCGTGATCGACCTGCCGCCGCGCGGGACGATCAACATTCACGCGTCGCTGCTGCCCGTCCTCCGCGGGGCGGCGCCGATCCAGGCCGCGATCCGCGAGGGCCACGAACGTACTGGTGTCACCATCATGCGCATGGTGCAGCGTCTGGACGCGGGTCCTTCGATCCTCCAACTCGCCACCGACATCAACGACGACGAGACGTACGGCGAGCTCGCGCTGCGTCTGTCCGAACTGGGCGCCACGGCACTGATCGAAGCGCTCGCACTGCTCGAGCTCGGCAAGGCAACGGAGGAACCGCAGGACGAAGCGCTGGCGACGTACGCGCCCAAGATCGATCGCGCGCTCACGCGCGTGGACTGGACGCAGGATGCGCGCACCGTGGCCCGGTCCATTCGCGCATTCGATCCGCGGCCGGGCGCCTATACGACACTCGGTTCGCAGGAACTCAAGTGCTTCGGCGCCCGCCTGGCGCCGCGTCCCCGCTCGTGCCAACCGGGTCAGCTCCTCAGTGTGAGCGACGACGGGCTGGTCGTCGCGTGCGGCGGATCCGGACCGGCGGATGCGTCCGACCACGGTGGTGCCGTGCGCGTCTTGCAGGTGCAGCCGGCCGGGAAAAAGCGGATGGCGGCCGCCGAGTGGTTCAGGGGTGTCAGCCGAGACGTGGAGATGGGGCAGCGATTCGAGTAGCGGGCGGGCGTGTGAGCCGCGCCACAATTCTTTCGTCGCATCGCCTGGCCTTGGGGGACAAAGTATCTTTGCCCTATGAATGAGGACGGCGGGGGGGGCGCCGCTCGCATCGCGACTCGCGTCAACGGCGTCACGGAAGCCAGGCACATTGCCGCGGAAATCTGCGCGGATCTTCGGCGCGGGGAGCTGCTGGACACGTCGTTCGACCGTCGAACGACCACGCTGGATCCGCGTGATCGGCGATTCACACGCGAGCTGATCTACGGCATGTTGCGCCGTCGCAGCTGGCTCGACGCGCTGCTCGACCATCGCGTGCGTGGCGGCCTGGGCCGGCTCGAGCCGGACGTGCACGACCTGCTCCGTCTGGGCGCGTACCAGTTGCTCTACATGCGCAGCGTGCCCGCCTACGCGGCGATCGCCCAAACCGTGGAGCTCGCGAAGCGGCGCCATGGCGTCGGGCCGAGTCGCCTGGCCAACGCGGTGCTGCGGCGACTGGATCGCGAAGGCGACGAGCCCGGTGTCGAGACGCCCGCCGATCCGATCGACGCACTGGCCTTGTCGGAGTCGCATCCGCGCTGGCTGGTGGCGCGCTGGGTGGCACGCTGGGGCGAGGAGGAAACGCGTCGCCTGCTGCGCGCGAACAACACGGAGCCGCCGCTGGTCGCGCGGCCGGTGCACGCCGTGCGCGAGCAAGTGGAAGCCATGCTCGAGACGGCAGGGATCACGGTGGCCGAAGCGCCGCTGGTGGACAGCATCCAGCTCGCCAGTCCCGTCTCGGCGCTCACGGAGCTCGGCGCGTTCCGACAGGGACTGCTGCACATCCAGGATCCGGCATCCACGCTGGTGACCCAGTACGCCGCGATACCCGACGGCGCGGTCGTGGCGGATGTCTGCGCCGCGCCGGGCGGCAAGTCCGTCGAGCTGTCGCGGCGCGCCGGCGCGGTGTTCGCGAGCGATTTCTCGTTCGCGCGGCTCCGGCGCGTGATCGAGAACGTGCAACGGATGGAGCTGTCGACCGTCTATCCCTACGTCGCCGATGCGCGGCGTCCCGCGGTTCGTGGCGTCGATGTCGTGCTGATCGACGCGCCTTGCACCGGAACGGGGACATTCCGACGTCACCCGGACGCACGCTGGCGGCTCAAGGTGTCTGACCTCGCGGTGCTGGCGGCGCTGCAGCGGGAGATTCTTCGTTCGGCCGCCACCGCGGTGGTGCCAGGCGGGTTGCTCGTCTACAGCACCTGCTCACTCGAAATCGAGGAGAACGACGCACAGGTGGAGCGGTTTCTCACTGACCATACGAATTGGCGGCTCGAGCCGCCGCCGGACGGCGCAGTTCCAGCGACTGTGCTGGATGCGGGGCGGCTTCGCGTGCTGCCGCAGCGACACGGAACCGATGGCGCCTTCGCGGCTCGGCTCCGGAGAGTATCGTGACGTGGCGCGGGCAGCTGAGGCGGTCGCTTCCGTACATCATTGCGCTCGTCAGCGGATTCCTCGTGGCGTTTCTCGTCGTCGCGTTCTTCGTGTTCCCGTCGGGCGTCATCCCGCAGGAAGTCCGCGTGCCCAACGTCGTCGGCCTCACCTATAGCGACGCGGCCCGGCAGCTTTCGCAGGACGGATTCAACGCGGAGCGCGGAGAGACCCGCTTTCACAACGCGGCGCCCCGAGGCACCGTGCTGGATCAGACGCCGGCGCCCGGCAGCCGTGAAGCGCCGAACACGCGAATCGTGCTGGTGGTCAGCGGCGGGCAGCGCTACGGCACGATACCCAGCATCGTGGGCATGAGTCGCGAGCTGGCGATGAATGCGTTGGAGACCGCCGGGTTCGATGTCGGCACGGTCACCGAGCGTCCCAGCAACGAGCCGCGCGGCGCCGTGATCGATTCGCGGCCGCGACCGGGCGTGCAGGCCCCGATGCCGAGCAGCGTGGCACTGGTGCTGAGCGCGGGTCCGACGACGGTGATCGTTCCGGACGTGGTGGGTCGGCCGCTCACCGATGCGCGACAGTTGCTGCGCCAGGTGGGCCTCAACGCGGGCGACGTGCAGTTCAGCGCCGCATCCATCACGGACGCAGCCGCGGTCGTCGTGTCGCAGTCGCCACCGGCTGGAGCGCAGGCCGCATCCGGATCGCGGGTGAACCTGACGGTGGGGTCGCGGACCAGTCCATGAGCGCGCAGCGCCGCCGTTCCGTGTACATCGCCCCATCGCTCCTCAGCGCCGACTTCTCGCGACTCGCGGACGAGGTGAAGATGTGCGAGGAGGGCGGCGCGGACTGGCTGCACGTCGACGTCATGGATGGCCAGTTCGTACCGAACCTCACGTTCGGCGCCAAGGTCATCGAGACCGTGCGGCGTCTCACGACACTGCCGCTGGACGTGCACCTCATGGTCGTCCAGCCGGAGAAGTACTTCGACGAGTTCGCCGCCGCCGGCGCGACGGGCCTCACGATTCACGTCGAGACCGCACCGCACCTGCACCGCCAGCTCGCCCGCATTCGCGAGCTGGGCTGCGCCGCCGGTGTCGCGCTCAATCCAGCGACGCCGCTCACGTCGATCGAGGAGATCATCCCCGAGCTGGATCTCGTGCTCGTGATGACGGTGAACCCCGGCTTCGGCGGGCAGGAGTTCATCACGTACTCGCTCGACAAGGTCGCCCGCGCGCGCACCCTGCTCGACACCGCGCGCTCCGGCGCGCGACTCGAGGTGGACGGTGGCATCAGCCGGAACACCATTGGGCGGGTGCACGACGCGGGCGCCGATACCTTCGTTGCCGGAAACGCGATCTTCACGGCGAGCGACCCCCGTGCCGAGATCGGCGTCCTGCGCGCCGCGTGCGCGGCCAGGGTATGACGTCACGGCAGCAATGGCTCACGGTGCTCGCCATCGTCGGCCTGCTCATCGGGGCGCTGGGCGTGGGGGCCTACGTCATGCGCGACGAGCTGTTCCCGGTGGAGATCGGATCCACGGCGCCGGACTTTCAGGCCCGCACCGTGGACGGCACGAACCAGGTTC
>DASTVV010000045.1:0-3107 GCA_035758925.1 Gemmatimonadaceae bacterium | reverse complement strand
TAACAGAGGCAACGAGCCGGCCGGCTTTGTCCGGTTGCCTCTGAATACCGAGTCCGAGCCCCGAATCCCGAGCCCCGAGCCCCGACGTGTTTCCTATTGCCTCCCAATACGAGATATGCGAGCCTCCTATTGGCCAGCCATAGGAGCACGGTGATGAGACGACTGCGCGGGTGGGTGAACCGGCTGCGGGGCGTGTTCGAGGGGGCGCGGCAGGATCGGGACCTGGCCGACGAGCTCGAGAGTCACCTCCAGCTGCACATCGACGACAACCTCCGCCAGGGCATGGCGCCAGACGAGGCGCGCACTGCGGCGCTGGTTCGGCTCGGGGGGCTGCAGTCAGTCACCGAGCAGTCCCGCGAGCAGCGTTCCATCCCTGTACTCTCGCGCCTTCGGCAGGATCTTCAGTACGCCGCCAGGACGCTCCGCCACAGCCCAGGGTTCGCAGCCGTCGCGCTCACCACCATCGCGCTCGGGATCGCGGGACCGACCATCACCTTCACGATGGTGAAGGCCTGGATCCTCGAGCCGCTGCCCTTTGCCGATCCCGCCGCGCTCGTCGATATCCGGACCATCGACCGGGCCTCTGGTGACACCGCGTCACTGAATGCCGCCGATTTCCGCGACTTTCAACGCGGCGCGAACGCCTTCAGTGATCTGGCCGGGTATCGGCTCGCCGATGTGCGCCTGACCGGGGGCGATCGAGCCGAGCGTCTCCGCGGTGCACTCGTGACCACTGGATTTTTCGAGGTGCTGGGAAAGACCGCCGCGCTCGGCCGTGTCTTCGAACCGGCGGACGGCGAACCGTCGGCGCCAAAGCTGGTGGTCATCAGCGCCACGCTCTGGCGCGATCGCTTTCACGGCAGCCCGGATGCGATTGGACAGACGCTGCGTCTGAACGGCGAGGATCACGCCGTCGTTGGGGTGCTGCCCGACACCTTTCACTTCACGCTGCTGGGACGCGTCGATGTGTGGCGGCCGCTCGTGTTCACGCCCGAACAGATCACCAACCGGCGTCCGCGAGGACTGGTCGCTGTCGGCCGGCTGCGCGATGGCCGCTCGGTGGAACAGGGGCGAGGCGAGCTCGTCGCGCTCGCCGATCAGCTGTCGCAGACGTACCCGGACACGAATGCGCGCCGCGGGGTCCGGGTGATCCCCCTCGCCGACGAGGTTCGTTTTCACCACGATCTCGGCTTCATCGTGCCGGTGATGTTTGCGATGGTCGGCTGTGTCTTGCTGATTGCGTGCGTGAACGTCACCAACATCATGCTCGCGCGGACCAGCGCGCGTCGGCAGGAGATGGCCATCCGGCTGGCGCTCGGCGCATCGCGGGCACGCCTCGTTCAGCAGTGGCTGGTCGAGCACGTGCTGCTGTTCGTCGTGGCCAGCGCCGCCGGGGCGGCGATCGCGGTCTACGGGGCCGACTGGATCACGCACTCCATTCCCGTGAACAACCGCCAATACCTGCGCAACTACGCGGTCCTGAGCGTCGATCGCGTCGTGGTCGCGTTCGCGCTCGGCATCGGTGCGCTCTGCGGAGCCGTGTTCGGGTGGCTTCCGGCGTGGAACGGCGCCCGTGCCGACGTCAACGCGGATCTCCGCGACGGCTCGGCACGATCGACCGCCAGCCGGGGCGGCACGAGGCTACGCTCGGTGCTGGTCGTCAGCGAAGTCGCGCTCGCGCTGGCCGTGCTCATCGGAGCCGGTCTTCTCGTGCAGAGCGCGCACAACATCACCCACATGAACGTTGGCTTCAACCAGGCGCGTCTGCTGACGTTCCAGCTGTCCCTCGACGCACAGCGCTACGCGGAGCCTGCGGACATTCGCGGGTTCACCGGGCGCCTGATGCAGGCCCTCGCTCAGCAGCCCGGCGTAGCCGGGGCCGCTGCGGGCACGCTGGTGCCGTTCTCGGGATTCGGCAACGGCGCCGAGCTCTTCATCGATGGCGAGCCGGACACGAAACCTGCTGATACCCCGATCGCCGCGCTCAATCACGTGACTGGCGGGTACTGCAGCCTGATGGGCCTGCGCATCGTCCGTGGCCGCGCCATCACGGATACCGATGTCGCCGAAGGACAGAAGATCGCGCTCGTCAACGAGACGCTTGCCGCCCGCTTCCTTGGTGGGCGTGAAGCGCTCGGCCGGCGGCTCCGGCTCGGGCGCGACTCTTCCGACTTGTGGACCGTTGTCGGCGTGACCGCCGATGTGAAGAATTACGAAACCATCGACTCGGCCGAGCCGCAGGTGCACATTCCGTTCGCGCAGCAACCACGTCGCACGATGACGATCGCGGTTCGCACACTGGGCAGTCCCGACAACCTGGCGCCAGCCGCGCGCGCCGCTGTGACTGTGGTCGATCCTGCCGAACCGGTTGCCGCCATCGCGACGATGGATGAATTGATCAAGCGGGTCACCGGCCCGTACGAAACCATCGGAACGTTCGTCGCGGTACTCGGCGCGGTCACGCTGCTGCTTGCCGGTGTCGGCGTCTATGGCGTCGTCTCGTACACGTTCGCGCAGCGGACGCGCGAGATCGGCATACGAATGGCGCTCGGCGCCAGCCGCGTGGACGTCGCGATTCTGGTGTTGAAGCAGATCCGCCTGTTGCTCGGAGCCGCATTTGCGCCGGGCCTCACCCTCGCGTTCGCCCTCGGCCACACGCTCAAGGCGGTGCTGTTCGGCGTCACGCCGACCGACTTCCGCTTATACGGAGCGATGGCGCTGCTCCTGACCACGGTCGCCGTGCTCGCCGCTTTCGTACCGGCGCGGCGGGCAGCCAGGATTGATCCGATGCGGGCGCTCAGGTACGACTGACTCTTCACATTGCCAAAAGTGCCAAAAGTGCCAAGATTGCCAACATTGAAAAGGCTCGGGGCAAATTCGAACGTCGGTGACGCAGGCGCGCTCGCGGAAAACCATTGTCAAACCGCGAAGACTGCCAAGCTTTAGGTGAGCGGCGAGTTGCGGCGGACCGGTGACGCGCTGGGACGTGGCCAACGCATTTTGAATCTTGGCAATTTTGGCAATGTGGACTAGGCCCATGCCGGCGTCGGATAGTCCCCCCGCTGCGCCGCGTCTGCGAGTGCCTGCCGGGCACCAGGAAGATCGCT
>DASTVV010000041.1:0-19605 GCA_035758925.1 Gemmatimonadaceae bacterium | reverse complement strand
GATGGCCGTGCAGTTCGTGCCGGACCGCCACGAGCGCGCCGAAGACTTCACACCCGATCACTGTCGAGATCTGATTCGTCGTGGAGCCGGCCGACCGGATCTGCGGGTCGACATCGTGGACGCCCGTCCGTGGGAAGCAGCTGCGGCCGTGGCCGACCGCTACAAGGAAGGGCGCGTGTTGCTGGTCGGCGACAGTGCGCACGTCATGCCGCCGACAGGCGGGTTTGGCGGCAACACCGGCATTCAGGACGCGTACAACCTGGCGTGGAAGCTCGATGCTGTCGTCAACGGGGCCGCGCGACCCGAGCTGCTCGAGAGCTACGACGCGGAACGACGTCCGGTTGCCGAGCGAACCGTCGCGCAAGCGCTCGCGCGGCTGCAGGCGTGGTTCAAGGATCCGAGCCGGAGGCTGCCGCCGCCGGCGCCGATCACGGACGACAACGCAGTCATCTTCGGCTACCGCTACCCGGCGGGCGCATTCGTCGATGACGGCCGGAACGGCGCCGACGACGTGTTCGAAGATCCCCGCAATCCGTCCGGCCGCCCCGGTTCGCGCGCCCCGCATCTCGTCGTCACATACCGCGGCGCGCCGGTTTCAACGATCGATCTCTTCGCGGATCGCTGGGTCCTCATGTCGGGACCCGACGGGAACGGCTGGTCTGACTGCGTGCGTCGCAGTTCGTTGGCTGGCGCGCTTGGCGTCGTGTGGCACGGAATACGTCCGGCCGGCAATCTCGAAGACCGCGCGAATCGGTTTTCCACGGCATATGGCGTGGGAACTGACGGCGCGGTGCTGATTCGTCCCGACGGGTTCATCGCGTGGCGCCATATCACTGCCGCGAATGGCACCACAGCCTTGGACGACGCCCTCGAACGGCTTTGGATCCGAACTGCGGTCAGCACGGGAGACATCAAATAGATCGCGACGTCCGGATTGTTCCGGATCGGCGATGACGAGGTCATTGCAATGACGGACCGATCACTGCGTCTGACGCTTTTCGTGCACGTGTTTCTCTTTGCACTCGTCGTGGGGGTGTTCTGGGGAACATGGTTCAGCCTGAGCCGCTCGATGAGCTCGATCACTGCCTCCACTTTTCTCGAAGTCGGCCACACGATGATTGCGAATCTCGGCGGTCCTATGGCCGTACTGATGCCAGCGACGCTGGTCTCGGCAGGACCGGTGCTGTTCGCACTCTATCGCCTGCATCGCCGTGCGAGCTTCTCGCTGATTCTCGTTGGCGCGGCATTGCTGGTGGTCGCGCTCGTCATCACCCTGAGTGTCAACGTCCCGATCGATGACGCGATCGCCGGATGGACGGTCGACACGCTACCGTCCGATTGGACGAGCATACGGAATCGATGGGAGGCGTATCACGCCGCCCGCACGTTTATCAGCCTGGCGGGATTTGGATCCGCGTTGGCGGCGGTCCTATGGTCACGTGAAGATGCAGCACCGGTGTGACATCACATTGAAGAATTCCATGCAGCGTCACTCAAGGAGACGACCGTGTCCAAGCTTCGCGTGAACGCCTTCAGCGTGTCGGTCGACGGCTTCGGCGCCGGCGCCGACCAGAGCCGTGACCAACCGCTGGGCCGGGGTGGCGAACAGCTGCACCAGTGGTTCATTCCGACCCGCACCTTCCAGCGGGAGGTGCAGAGGCGAGACGCAGCGCTCTAATCCGCGAAACCTGTGCGGATCGCGATGTCCGGGAATAATTAGTCGATGTTTTGCCGAGCCGCTGCCAGACCAGCAAGTCGAGACACCGCTGCGGCGGACCGGCACAGCACTCGCCCGTGAAGTGTGTCCAGGGAAAGTCTCCCAAGGCGGCCTCAAGCAGCGGGTCGGCCAGGCGAGTGAGTTGATGAACGCGAGCGTCTCGGAGCGCTGACGCATGTCGAAGGCAATGGGTGGGATCAGTATCCGTGGCGCCGGCTGTCCACTCTCAGCGCTCACCGGCAAGCACCGCGACATGTGCTTGGCGATGGAGACTTTCGTGAGAGAAGCTGTCGGATTCGTCGATCCGCGTGCAAGTCTTGCCGAGCGGCACGCAAACAAATCCAGACCGATCCGGCATAGCCTGAGTCGCAGACAGCAGGCTATGCCAGGACCGACACCGGATAGTTCGAATCACTGCGAGTTCAGTCGTCTTATTCAGCTGCGCCTCGGGAAGCACGAGTAACGGTCCCGTGGAATGAGCCGAAGATCTCGTGCGTTTCGACGCCACCGCTCACTTCACTGGGTTCCAGCTTGTGAAAGAGCTCCACGGTAAAGCTCCCCCGGGCTTCCGCGAATCGACCCGTCCCGCCAGTAATGGTATGAGTTTCCGTGACTCTGAGGAACCCGCCTGGAAGATCCGACAGTTCCGCATGTCCGACAATGGTCGTATAGATGCTGTCTCGATTGGCAGCGATCCACTGAGCCGACCCTGTGGCACTGAAGTCCACGAGGCTTCCCGTAATTTCCCGGATCAATGAGAATCGACCCAGATGGGCGCCATTTCCAAGGGCGGTCGTGCTGATCGCTACGGTGGTGGCCCCCGGCGGCTGCACGGGGTGGGCGTCTTGTCCCTGGAAGATACCCTTGAAGCATCCGGGCCCGGAGTCTAGGCAGGAAGTCTGTGCCGACGCGGGGTCGGCAAGCGCCGCTGTCAGAATCATCGCCGCGATCGGCAGGTAGAGATTGGTTCTCGATGGGGTTTTCATACACTCTCCTTTAAACTTCTCCGGACGATAGGAAGCATTAGCGGGAACGGGTTGACGGAAGACCCGTTATGCGGCGTGAGGCCTTGGACATACAGAACCCGCGTTACGCGGACGGACGTAAGCCCGGTGCCGCTGATTCGCCGCGCGAGCGGGCCGTCAGATTCAAGAATGACTTCCAAACGTTCTTTCGCGTCACGCCGCCCACCGTCCATCGCATGATCGTCACGCTCCACGAGCGGGGGCTCATTGAGCGGGTGCCTGGGCAACCACGCAGCATCACCCTGCGGCTCCCGCCCGACGCACTGCCGCCACTTCAATCGATCAACATCCCTGCGACGGGGTACTAGCGGTCGTCGTTTTGCGGCTCCGGTCTGAAGACCGTTCCCTCGAACTGACCCGCAATCGGCAGGAGCGCGGGCGCGTTGGTGGCGTTGCGCAGCACCGGCGTCTGGGTGGCCGTCATCCTAAGTTCCCCAGATGCGTTCGCGAAGCGGCCCGTTCCACCAGTGATCTGATAGTTGACGATGAGGGCCGAGAACCTTTCGACGAGATTGATACAACCCGACCCGTCTTTGAGTGTAACGATCAACAAGCTGCCGTCCTGAAAACGAAAGACGCCTGCGCCTTTCAGGACTCCGAAAGAAGGCCCCGTGCAGCCTTCGGGAGCCGGCCCGATCCCATCGGCGTGGAGTTCACGAAAGGTAAATTGTCCGAGCGAACCTGTGCCGCCTGCCTGCATTTCGTCGGTGACGGTATTGGTCTGCAGATTGATCGTCGTGGCCATGTTGGTTCCAGAAAACGTCATCTTGACTTGCCCATGCTCCTGTTGTGCGTAGGCGCCTGCAACACCGAGAGCGAGCATCAGCGCCACGAAAACGAAGGTGCGGGTGACGGTTCTTGTGTTCATTTTTGTCTCCTCTGAAGCGAGATTTGGGTCGGAATTCCTAGCGATCCGTGCTTATGCGTCTGTTCCCTTCGGCACACCGCTCGAGGACATTCCCACTCGACGCGACCTGGGTCAGAACATATAGGCGAAGCGTGGCAGCCGCCAGCTACGCAAACACGTGGGGAACCTTGGATGGGAAGTCGCAACGGCGCGCCCGAAGGCATCGCACGTGGAAACTGAGACGGCGCGCACGTCGGGCGGCGTTAACCGTACAAGGCATCGGCGGGCGCTGTGTTGTGGGGAAAACTCAGACGAGGCGCTGACGCAGGGCCTTCGCGACGGCCTCCGTCTTCGAATGGACTTGCAGCTTTTCGTAGATATGTCGCAAGTGGAAGGAGACGGTGTTCGTGGAGATGCCCATCTCGCGCGCCGCCGTCTTGTAGTGGTGCCCCTCGACCATCAGTTTGAGCAACTCCGTCTCCTGTGGCGTCAGACGGCAGGACGCTTGCGCAGGGGGCCGGAACTCCCGAAAGAGGGTGATGACGCGCCGTGCAATTTCCGGCGACATCGGCGCGCCGCCATCCGTCACTTCCTTCAGTGACTCCAGCAATCGCGCCGGCGGCGTATTCTTCAGGAGGTACCCGGACGCGCCCGCGCAGATCGCGTTGAACACGTTGACATCATCGTCGTACACCGTGAGGGCGAGGATCGGCACGTCGGGGAAACGCTCGCGCAGCTGGCGCGTGCCTTCGATGCCGTCGATCCCGGGCAGTCCAATATCCGTGAGGATGACGTCGGGCCTGGTGCCGCTAATGCCTCCCAGCGCGTCCTCCATCGTCCGGAAATCGGCCGCACATTGAAAGCCGCCGGTGCCATCGATCAGCATCTTGAGGCCTTCGCGCACCTCGCGCACGTCTTCGATGATGACGATGCGGATGGGCACTCAGGAGTGCCGCCGAAAGAGGTTGATAGTCATAGCCAGAACCATCGAAGACTAGTCCGTAACCACGATGGTGTCACCTACGTATTCGCGCGGCTGTGGCCCGCAGGACCGTCAGATCGGTACATCGAGCCGTACGGTCGTGCCGGCACCGCTTCGGGAGGTGATGTCGAGCGACCCATGCAGCGTCTGAGCGCGCCGCTGCATACTCCCAAGCCCTTGCCCATCGGCAGCGCTTCTCGAATCAAACCCGATCCCGTTGTCGATAATCGCGAGAACGAGCCGTGACGCTTCGATCCGGAAGTCGATTTCCACGAGTGAGCATCGCGAGTGGCGCGCCGCGTTGTTGACGGCTTCCTTGAAGATCAACAGAAGATCGCGCCGGATGTCGACGCCGATTCTGAGATTGTCGACCGCGCCGGGCGCGGAGAACCGCAACTCAATGTCCCGCAGCGTGAACAGCTCGTCAGCATGCTGCCGCATCCTGCGCGTCAGATCGATGAGGCTGTCTCGCTTCGGATTGATCGCCCAGACGATGTCGCTCATCGAGCTGACCGATTCGCGGGCGATACGCGCGATCGAGGCCAGTGGCCTCACGTCGTGCGTGTGGCTGGCGACCTCGGCGAGGACTGCGATCCGCGTGAGATTGGCTCCCACGTCGTCGTGGAGATCGGTCGCAATCCGAGTCCGGATGTGGACCAACTCCAGCAGCCGTGCCACGCGGTACCGGTACCCCGCGTACGAGAGCGCCCCGGCGGTGGTGGCGATGAGCGCCAGGGCCCACCAGCGAAGCCAGAGTGGGGAGAGGATCGTGAAGTCGATAGCGGCAGGATGTGCGCTGACGATCCCGTCCGAGTTCACCGCCCGGACAGTGAATCGGTATCGACCCGGTGCAAGGCTGGCGTAGGTGACTGTGCGGTGCTCGCCTGGGGCGCTCCAGTCCGTGTCGGCCCCCTCCAGCAGGTACTGATAGCGCAAGACTTCACCGGACCCGAAGCCGAGGCCCACGAAGTCGACCTGTAGCTGATTCTGCTGCGGCGCCAGGTCGCCGAGCGAGAGCTGGGGTTCCCCCAGTGCCGACACGAGCCGCGGTACGCCAGTGACGCGCAACCCCGTGATCAGGATCGGAGGCGTTGGTGGCGAGGGGACATCCGGCTCGGGTTCGAGTCGGGCGAGGCCGCTCGACATCGCGAACCAGAGCGCACCGGTCCGATCCCGGAACGCCCCGCCGACCGTGCCTGCCGCGTAGCCGTCCGTCGTCGTGAACTGTTTCACGCGCCGGGTCGCAGGATCGAATCGATCGATGCCATGACCGCCGCCGACGTAAATCCTTCCGCTGAGATCCTCCGCGAGGGCCACCGCGTTGTCACTCGACAATCCCTCGCGCGTCGCATAGCTAACGAACCTCGGCCGGGTCGCTCCGGTGTCGTCGACGCGAACAAGTCCGCCACGGGCCGAGGCGAGCCACAGCCGGCCGGAACGATCAACGTGAATGTCCATAATCGCGCCGAGCGGCAATCCCTCGTCCGGCGTGAAAAAGGTGAACGTGTCCTGCGCGTAGCGCGCGAGGCCATTGTTGAAGCCAAACCACAGTGTGCCAGACGGCTCTTCCCCGAACGAACGCGGGCGGTCGTCGCGGAACTCGGGAAGCCCGCCTGCGTGCGTCAGGTCGCGAATCTTCCCGCTGCGCGGATCCCAGCGGCCGAGGCCGTTCGTTGATGGATGAATGGTGGAAATCCAGATATTGCCGCGGGAGTCCTCGAACAACCGGAACACCTGTTGCGCAGTCAGACCGTCCCTGGTGGTGTAAACGGCAAGGGGGTGTGCCGTGGCCACCGCCGTGATCTCCTGGTGTGCCGGAAACCGATACAGACCCTCGGCCGTGCCAACCCACCACGTGCCGTCCCGCGCTTGGAGCGTGACATGCTCCATCACCCAGCCGAGATTCGTGACCGTCGAAGGCGTGAACCACGTGAAGCGCTGATCCTTGAGCTGCCCGAGGCGGGGGTGGAAGGTAGGCCGATCGCCTCTCAATACATCAAGCCTCGCGCCCTCGAACACACTGGTGCGGACGTCTCCCAGGACATTTCCCCGAAAGGCGAGATTACCGGCACGGTCCTCGAACACATGGTTGACCGTCTCGATACCATCTTGCTCGCCATACGTGCTGAAGCCACCACGCGTCAACTTCATCACGCCGGCGCTGTTCGTGCCGAGCCAGAGGTTGCCCCCGAGGTCCTCGTTGACCGCCGTGATGTCGAAATAACTCAGCCCGTTGCGTTTCGTGTATGAACGGAAGCGATGGTGTTGATCGCCCATATCAAGGAATTCTGCGAGCCCTCTCGCGGTGGCCACCCAGAACCGGCGGTCGGACGCCTCGAACAGCTGAAACACCCACGGCGACGGCAGACCGTTCTCGTCTCCGTCCCGATAGCCGAACTGGGAGTCAACGACCGGGGTCTCGCGGTCCGGCCCCATGCGCAGCCGAAAGAAGCCCGCCCGATGAGTAGCCGCCCAGAGACGGCCGCTGCGGTCCTCAAACAGATCCCAGACATCGTCGCCCGGCAGGCCGTCGCGCGTGGTGTACCGCGCCGTGCTGCCGTCGCGCCAGCGGCGATACAGACCGCTCGGAGACGCAATCCACAACGAGCCCTGCGCATCTTCGAGCAGGTCGGCAATCTCACGCTGTCCCGGGTATTCGGTCGGAGTGCGGATGTCCACGGCTCGTAACGAGCGGCGGCCGGCCGAGAGCTCGAGTCGAAAAAGGCCCTGCCGTGTTCCTGCCCAGACCGTGCCATCGTGTCCCTCGAGCAGAACCGTCACCGCCGGAGCGCGCGCGTCCGCGTCGCCCGGCATGACGACGGCGAACATCGGCCGCTCCGTCGTGCTGCCCGCGTCCTGAGACACGTGGCGATCCGGCCTGCCTTTCGGATCGAAACGAACGAGCCCGCCGTCCGTGGCGAGCCAGTACTCGCCTCCGCGCGTTTCGAGAAGATCGTTCACACTGGCATGAGGAAGGCCATGCTCGGTGCCGAAGTTCCTGAACGTGTATCCATCGAACTGTGAGAGTCCGCCGGCCGTGCAGAACCACAGGAACCCGCGCGAGTCCCTGACAATGCGATGGACGTCGTTATGGACGAGGCCTTCTGCAGTCGTGTAGGTCTTTATCGGAAGCCGCTCGGCCCGAAGAATGGCTGGAGCGGTCAGCAGCAATGTCGCGAGCCAGACTGCGGGGCGGCTAATCATGACTCCTTGGAACCGACCGCCATCACAGGTCATCCGGGCGTGCTGGGGCCGCACGAAGGAGCGCGACTCGATGCGGTGCTGCGGATCCTATCGCATCTCGTTCCATTTGTACCAGAGCGGTCTGCTCGGCCGCGTCCACAACCGGTGCCCCGTGGCAACAGCCTGTCTCAGCAAGGGGGGAGCGGGGCCAGACGCATCGTTCCGCCCGACCAGGGACGTGTCAAGGCCTGGAGCGAGATGGCGACCGCCATTCTCGAGTTGCCGGGCGTGACCGCTGATCGCCACCTACGCGACTAACGTTGGCGCACCGAACATCCCGTTCTGGCCGCTGCTCTTCAAAAACATTCGAGTGGACTTTCTGGGCAGTGACGACCTCACGCGCGCGGATAAAGAAGCTGCGGCACGCGCGACCAACGATGCCCTTGTCGCAGGAAATCACCTACACCGAGGAGGCGGTCGCTGACATCGTCGAGGCGATCACCTATCTCAACGAACGCAGTCCAACCGCCGCTGCGAAGCTTGACGCGGACATCGCGCGATACATCGAACGTCTGGCCGATCGGCAGTTCGAAGGGCCGATCTCACGGCTTCGCTCGGGTGCTGTCGTGCGAGTTGGGGCGTGCCGCCGTTCCGGATCTACTATCAGCGTCATCGCGACGAGCTCTTGATCTTGCGTGTCTATCACCAGAAGCGACGCCCGATTACTCAGTGACGGCGTCACACGAAGGCGTAGCCCAAATCTGTTTGAGAACGCGGCGATGTCGTCGAGTCTAGTCTTCACGACGTCATAGACGCTATTTAGCAACACCGGGCGACATGCGCCACAATGAGCCGTGTCTTCAGCCGCCAGCCAGGAATACCAGGCCCGTCTCAACACTCGACGCGCCGACCGCGACGCTTTGACAGCCGCCGACGCGCGACTCGCCCGAGCGCGACTGGCTACGTTCTTCTCAGGCGTCGTGCTCGCACTTCTCGTGTGGCAATCTCCGGCCAATGTCTGGTGGCTGCTAGCGCCTGTCGCGGTTTTCGTCTGGCTCGTACGCTATCACGCGGGGGTCCTCCGCGCGCGGGAGTTGGCCGTCAGGGGCATCGCGTTCTACGAGCGTGGGCTGGCGAGGCTGGAGGATCGCTGGCCGGGTACCGGTGAGCCAGGAGAGCGCTTCCGCGACGATCGTCATGTCTACGCTCATGACCTAGATCTGTTCGGCCGGGGCTCACTGTTCGAGCTGCTGTCGCTGGCGCGAACCACGACCGGAGAGGCCATGCTCTCGGGGTGGCTAACGGCGCCGGCGGATCCCCCGGAGATTCAGGCGCGCCAGACAGCGGTCGAGGAGCTTGCCTCAAAGCTGGATCTCCGCGAGCAGCTCGCGCTCTCGGGTGTGGATGTGCGGGCGAGCTTGGAAACGGATCGACTCTTGGATTGGGCCGAGTCGCCGATGCCTCCACGGCAAACACTCCGAGCCGTCGTCTGGTTTTCCACAGCGTCCGTGCTCGTGGCAATCATGTATCTTGCGCTTACGTCGGTGTGGTGGCCGCTGGCAGCCGCTATGGTGTTAGTCGCGGTGGCGCTTCGCCAGCTCCGCGACGAGATGCATGCAATTCTCTCGACGAGAGACCCGGGCGCCGCGGCCGATTTCGTCGCTGACGCCCTGACACACCGATCGCTGGAGCTCGACGCGCTCGCCGACATGCTGACGCACCTCGAGCATGCCCGGTTCGATGGCAGTCGCCTTGTCCTTCTGCACAGCAGACTCGCTCACGGTCGCCTCCCCGTCTCGCGCATCATCCGACGGCTGCATCGATTGTCCGAGATGCACGACTCACAGCAGAACGCCGCAGCCGTGCCGTTGGTATTGTTTCTGGCCGGTGCCTATTCCGGCCGGGATTGGATGCTCGCGCTCGCGCTTGCCGTGGCCGGCTTGCTGCTCCTGGTTCGGCCCCACATTGCGCTGGCGGTGGAACGCTGGCGCAGTGAACACGGACATCGCGTTCGCATCTGGGTCGAGACAATCGCAGAGTTCGAAGCGCTCAGTTCACTCGCCGGCTATCGATACGAGCACGAGGACGATCCCTTCCCCGAGATTGTGTTGTCCGATGCTGGACCACCTGCAGGCGCACTGTTCGACTCCGTGCAACTTGGGCATCCGCTGCTGCCTCGCGCCACCATGGTGCCGAACGATGTACGGCTCGTCGGTGAGACGCGACTTCTCGTTGTCAGCGGCTCGAACATGTCGGGAAAGAGCACGCTGCTGCGGACCGTTGGCATCAACGTTGTGATGGCGCTCGCCGGCGCGCCTGTCCGCGCGGTCTCGCTTCGCCTCTCCCCATTGGCCGTCGGCGCGACACTCCGGATCCAGGATTCACTGCTAGAGGGACGCTCACGGTTTTACGCAGAGATTACCCGCATCCGCATGCTGGCAGATATCGCGGCGGGCCCAGTCCCGTTGTTGTTCCTCCTTGACGAGCTCTTCCACGGCACCAATTCGCACGACCGATTACTGGGCGCCGAAGGTGTCCTGCGAAGCCTGCTCGATCGGGGAGCCATCGGACTGATTACTACACACGACCTGGCGCTTACAGCGATAGCCGACCAGCTGGCGCCTCGCGCCATGAACGTGCACTTCCAGGATTGGTTCGACAACGATGAAATTACGTTTGATTTTCGATTGAATACAGGGCCCGTCACGCGGAGCAACGCTCTGGCGCTGATGCGTGCGGTGGGCCTGGAAGTCGCAAGGCCGACATCGATTAGCTGACGGAGAAACCCCCGAGGGTTCCTGGGCGATTGAGGCCTGAGGAAGCAGCAACGTCCATTCGTGGTTGTACACAGCAACCAATACCTCCTTCACCAACCAGACACGACACGAAGGTCAGTTGCAGGCTCGGCACCAGCCTTCACATACTCGAGAACACTGCCGCGGGCGTGACCAACATGGACGTGAGGACCTGGTTCAATGTCTCAGAAGCCGCGGAGTACGCCGGCGTGAGCCGGGACACCATCTACACTGCGTGCGAGCGCCACGAGCTTCGAAGCGCGCGCGCGTCAGCGGAAGACGCGCGATTCGAATTCGGCCGGCATGGATCGATGCCTGGCTGGAACGACACGCGCCAGACGTTCAAGATCGCCCGCGCATCGGCGACGCGCAGAGCGGAGCGACGTCATCAGCTCGCGGGCCACGAGGACGGGACGCGATGGCGCACCCGATTCGGCCCGCGCACTGACCGAACGCGAAGTCGCCGAGCTATTCGGGCTATCAGTCGCGACGCTGCGTTGCCCTAGGGTTTCGGGAGTATGTGACACGGTTCTGACACAAAAACCGATTGAAATTACGGCGTCCGACGCGGTGTGCACTCGTACGCGTCACGCGCGAGATCCAGTCAACCTGCGTATTTCGTATATACTAAATGCGTGTTCGAGTGGGACCCGCGGAAGGCCGAGGCCAACGCGGCGAAGCACGGCGTCTCGTTCGAGGATGCCGTGACCGTCTTCCTGGATCCCAAGGCCTCGATGGTCCGGATCTGCAGCACTCGTCGGTGGAGTCGCGGTTCCTGCGCTTGGTCGATCCGCCGCGGGCACGTGCTCATGGTCGCGTACACATTCAGGAGAACTGGCGATGCCGAAGCGATCCGGATCATCAGCGCGCGCCGGGCGAGTCGCCGCGAGCGTGCGGCGTACACGGCGACAGATTGATTTTTCTGACATTCCCGATTCCTCGGCAGAGCAGCTGAAGGCGATGCGGCGCGTCGGCCGGCCTCCGCTCGGCGACGAGCCTCGCCAGTTGATCGCGATTCGCGTCGATCCGGGGGTGCTCGATCTGTTCCGCAAGGAAGCACGTCGCCGCCGCGTCGGATATCAAACTCTAATCAACGAAGTCCTGGCTCGGCACGTCCGCAAGGATGTCGCGTAGCCGCGACCCTTCGGCAGGCGTGGATAACAAAGAAGAGTCCGTCAGTGACGGCGGGGTTAAGACATTCGCCAGTCGGCCGGTACTCGCGGATCCGGAAGGTAGACGCAAAAAGTGCCGGTGCGGATCGTGCGTTCAAGGTGCGCTCCTAATGCCGGATGCGCGGCTCGAATGCGTCCCATAGCGCGTCGTATCGCGAGCGTCACGCTCGCTCTGGCCCGCTCGGCATTGGAGCCGACCCGGCGATCACGTCCGCCCAGTCCGACGGCCCGCGCAAGCTCACGCGCGAGGAAACGCCGTTCGGCCATGGCTTGCTCCGTTCGATACGCGTCGCCGCATTGGCGTGCTTGTTCAAGGTCGGACTCGATCTCGGCGAGGCGGCGGCGGTAGGCCTCTTTCGCGCGCCGGTCGAGCGCCTCGCCGGCATCGCGCGACAGCGCGAGCGACGCCTCCAAGCCGACAACGCCGTCGTGTGCCGGTGCGGCGCGCTCATCCTCGATGACGAGATCGAGCGCGTGGATCTCGCGTCCAGGCTGCGTGAGCAGTCGCGCGAGATACCGCAGGCCCTTTGCGTCGCGCAGCCGGGTGGTGCGACCGTCGAACGCGACGGACCAGTAGTCGCTTTCGTGACAGAACCGATGCTCTTCCGCCGTCGTGCGCGCGCGGACCTCGCGCGCGGGCGGCGACGGAAGCATCGCGGCGGTCTGCGGTGGAGATGGCAGTTCGAGTCGATCGAACATGGCGCCGGCCGCTGCCATCTCGGCGTTGCCGCGTGCGCCATGGCCGGCCGCGGTCAATGCCTGGCCAAGCAACAGGCGCGCCGCGGCCGATTCATACGGCGCGACGATCTCCTTCCACTGATGCGCGGCGGCCTCGAACAAGGCCGCGGCGGTCGCGCCATCATTCAGCGCCAGGCGAACTCGGCCGCGGGCGACGAGCGCCGCGGCGTTGAGCGCCGCGCTCTGGAACGCGTCGGCGATGCGCGCCAGTTCCTCGGCGGCCGATTCGGCGCGAGACACATCGCCGGCGGCAATCGCGATCTCGACATACGCATCAAGCAGCGGCGCACGCCGCAAATCACTGTTCGGCGGCAGCTCCTTGGAGGGCACGGTGGTCGGATGGTCGAGCGCCTCCTGAATCAGCGTCAGCGCGAGGGGGACGTCGCCTTGCGCCAGCCGCATCAACGCCAGGCCGGGCTGCGGATCCCAGCCGCTCTCCTGCGCCTCGATGAAGGCCGCTTCCGCGCCCGCGAGGTCACCCTTCCGCAAACGAATGCGACCAAGCTCGGTCAGCGGCCAGCCGAACTCGCGCCGGAGGTACGGCCGCAGCTCGTCGCAGGCGGCGAGCGCTTCGCGCTCCGCTTCGCCGCAAGCGCCGCGCAACCGCAAAATCTCGGCGCGATGGATGCGGCACCGGCCGTGGATACTGCCCACCGGCTGCCCCTGCCGCCAGCGCTCCATGGCTTGCGTCCATTGCTCGGCGAGGTCGTACTGCGCGATCGCCTGGAAGGCGCAGACCACCTCGCAGTAGACGACGCCGGTAGACAGCGGATCGATCTCACCGGAAACGGCGGCCACCGCGGCTTCGTTAAGCAGCTCGATGCCCGACGCCACATCGCCCTGCAAAATCAGGCACCGCGCCTCGGCGACGCGTCCGAGCGCGGCCGCCGTGGGCTCGTGAATGGCCCCGACGTCGATCGCGCGACCAGCCCACTGTCGCGCGCGCTCGAAATCGCCGGATAGCATCCGCTCGTAGCTTCGTACCACCGCCAGCCACGCATGCACGGGCGTGTCGCCCTGCCCGTCCAAAAGCCGCTCGGCGCGCGCCAGCCACCCGCGTATGGGCGCGAGCAGGGCGGTGTCGAACAGCAGATGCAGGGCGACGCGCGCGGCGGCGCCCGCCGCCGCGAGATGGTTACCGCCGCGGATCGCTTCAATGTGGAGGCGCTCCCACGCGTCGATCGTCACGTCGACGTGGCCGGAGGCGTACGCGGACATCGCGAGCAGTTCAAGGGCCGGTCCGCTCAGGCCCGTTGCGGCGTCGGCCGGCGCGAGCAGCTCGTAGGTCAGCCGCCAATCGCCGCGGCCGGCAGCGTCGCGGGCGCGATCCAGAAGTGTGATGTCGGCAGGCTCGGCCATAGGGTGGCAGCGGTGATCCGCCGCACAATTTTCCGGAAAAGGAACCGTTCCCACCGTAACACGCATTGTTACGCCTTCGGATCGAACCGCTCGCTCACAAGGAGGGACCGTGAACATGACCCGATCGATCGCCGTTCGTTGCGCCGCAGTTGCCGTGGCGCTGATGATCACCGGAGCCGCATTCGCCCAGCACCCGCACGTCCTCGTGCCGGCAGACAAGGTCAAGTGGGGGCCCGCGCTGCCCGCGCTGCCTGCGGGGGCCCAGATTAGCGTGCTCGAGGGCGATCCCGGCCAAAAAGGCGCGATCACGCTGCGGCTGCAGTTTGCCGCCAACTATACCCTGCCGCCGCACTGGCACAGCATGACGGAGCGGGTCACGGTGCTGTCCGGCGCGCTGCACGTGGGCATGGGCGACACGCTCGATCGTCAGCACAGCCAGACGCTTCAGCCCGGCGGATTCGTGTCGCTGCCGGCGAAGATGCACCACTATGCATGGACCGCGACTCCTACCATCGTCCAGATCAACCTCGAGGGGCCGTTCGACATCTTCTACGTGAACCCGGCCGACGATCCCCAGGGCAAGAAAGGCAACCGCTGAACGCCCGTCGCGAAGTCTGCACAGGAGGTAGAGCCATGCAACGCGCACCCGTAAACGGTATCGAGTTGGAATACGAGATCACCGGCGCCGGCGAACCGGTGTTGTTGATCAGTCCGGTTCTCGCCGACGGCTTTCGGCCGCTCGTGGGCGAACGAGCGCTGACGGATCGCTATCAGCTGATCACGTACCACAAGCGAGGCTGGGTCGGCAGCACGCGCACGCCGCCGCCGGTCACGATTGCCGATCATGCGGCGGATGCATCGGCGCTGCTCGATTACTTGCACATCGAGCGCGCACATGTTGCCGGCCATTCGAGCGGCGCCGCGGTCGCGGTGCAACTGGCGCTCGACGATCCGGCGCGTGTGCAGAGCCTGGCGCTGCTGGAATTGTCGCTGCTCTCGATTCCAGCCGCGGCAAGCTTGCTCGAGAAAGCGGGGCCGGCGTTCGCGGCCTACGGCGAAGGCCGGCCGGCCGCGGCGCTGGCGGCGTTCATGAGCGCAGTCAGCGGGCTTTCGTGGGACGCCTGCCACGCGCTACTCGACGAGCGTATTCCCGGCGCCGTGGCGCAGTCGATCGGCGACGCCGACACGTTCTTCGGCGTCGAACTGCCGGCGCTCAGCACGTGGACGTTCGGCGCCGAGCAGGCGGCCCGCGTGTCGCAACCGGTGCTGTCGGTCGTAGGCGGCGAGACGGAGCCGTTGTGGGTCGAAGTGGCCGATCGCCTGCGATCCTGGTTTGGGCAGGTCGAGGAGTGCACCATCGAGGGCGCCGGCCACCTGCTGCACATCCAGCGAAGCGCGCCGGTGGCGACCTGTCTCGCGGCGTTCTTTGGGCGGCATACGCTGGCGGCTCGAAGCACGTCGCGGGTCGCAGCCGAGGCGCAGGTGTGAATCGAAAAACGATTGGGATCGGAGGTCCATCTCGGACGCTCGGCTCGGAACAGGCGCCCGGCCTTCGAATGTCAATGGCGGCGAAAAGATGCCATCGAAACGCGAACAACCGCTTGCCTTCAATACGATCGATGGCGACCTTCGTGCACGATTGACAGCAGCCATTGTTCGACGAGTCGGTGTTCATCCCAGATGCCCGACTCGCCGTTGCAAGCACACGAATCCAGTTCGAATAGATCGCCGCACGTTAAGGGGCCTGACACAATTCGCGTCCGCGCACGATCGTGCGCGTCAACCGCTGGATGCAAACGGGTTCCGAGGACTCCTCGAAGGTCGTCGGCGTGTGCGATCATCTTTGGAGACTGCTCGTAAGCCCTTGATTCCAAATCGGAGAGATGTCCGAGTGGTTGAAGGAGCACACTTGGAAAGCGAAGCGGGCCAGCGATGCCGAGCCATTTTGCAGCGCGTTAACGCATACGCGATCAACGACTTAACTTTCCAGGCGTATCACTCGGTGTGGGTCGCTAAACCTCGATGGTCTTCGAGGTTTTGGACCCGACGTATCACAGTCCTATCACAATCGGCCCTTCACTTAGGTAGACGGCTCGTATCGGCTGCCCATCACGCCTCAGATCCCGCGGACCCACGCTTACTCACGCCCGCGTAATTGATCGACCAGCGGCTCAGCCAACTGTGGCGTGCGGTTCCAGACCACGACCGCGTGGCCAGCGGCAAGCAGCCGTGCCGCCATGCGCTGCCCCATCGCCGAGCCCAAGGACCGCAACGCTGGGATGATTGGTGTCGTTGCTCATCTACACGGGAGCGTACGCGGGCACGCGGTGCTGAGTCGTTATCAAATGCTAAGCGGCGCTGGCGTCAGCCGTGATGCTTTTCTGCCTTACGAGGATGCGACCGTCTGACGCGGTCCCGCCCCCGCACTTCACGTCAATCGACTCCATAGTCTCCGAGCCGGATCAGGCCGCCAGAGACGCTAGGCTCGAACCAGCGCGTGCGAATCGCCGCGTAGTCGCGATGGGCGAAGAACGCGTCCCGATGCTGCGCGGATGGAAAGCGAACCACGAACAGCCTGTTGAAGGCAGAGGGTGTGGGTGTGCGGAGGATTTCGGCGACACGGACATCGAGGACGAATTGGCCGCCATGCGCTTCGAGCAACGGCATCATCTCGCTGCGGTACCTCGCGTACCCAGCCTCGTCGATCACCTGCACACCCATGAGTATTTCGTGAGGTCTCTCCATGACATCCGCGACGGCTTATGCCCACTTGCCGGCGTGCGCCCCGCCATCGAGGTGCAGCACCTCACCGGAGACGAACGTCGCTGAGTCGAGATAGAACACGGCGTCGGCGATCTCCTGAGGCGTGCCGATGCGCCCCGCGGGGCTCAAGCCCCGAAGGAAGCCGTGGTTTTCCTTCGGGTGCATCGGCGTGTCGATGATCCCTGCGGCGACTGTGTTCACCCGAATACCGTGGGGCGCATACTCGATGGCAAGCGAACGCGTCGCCGCCTCGATCCCCCCCTTGATGAGTATTGGCAGCGCGCTCGGCACTCCGGCGACAGGTTGGCTGGAGAGCGTCGTGCCGATGTTGACGATGTGCCCGGGATGTCCATTCTCCATCGCGCGGAGCGCGTGCTGCGTCATGTGAAAGAACCCGGCCAGGTTCGTCGCGAGGAGCTTCGCATAGTCGTCGGCGGTGTACTCAGTGAACCGCTTGGCGATGAAGATCCCGGCGTTGTTGACGAGCAGATCGAGCTTGCCGAACTTCGAGAGCGCCGCCTCGACAGCGCGTGCAGCGGTTCGTTCCTCGGCCACGTCGCCGTCCACCGCGATGAACCGTGTCGGATCGGCAAGAGCCTGCTGCCTGGATGCCGTCCTTGAGGCGGCGACGACGCTGTAGCCGCGACTCAGGAGGGTCTGTGCGATCTCGAGTCCGATGCCGCTCGATGCCCCGGTGATCAGGGCAACCTTGGTTTCCATGTCGGTTCTCCTATGACTGCGGGCAGAGGCGCCCGGTTCGAACATATAGGTTGTGAGCCACGCGCTCGTTACACCGCTGGCATCACGTCCGTACGAAATGCCTTCGCGACGACCTGCCATCCATGCTCCGGGATCTTCAAGAACGCCAGGTGATCGACGAAGTACCTGAGAAGGATCGAGCTCTCGGCCGTGGCCGTCGCCAGTGCGTCGTCCGTCACTTCGATCGAGACGATCCGATCCGTACGCGCAAGCCCGGACGCCCTCGGCGCCGGTCGTCCGGCGACGGCGGCGAGCCAGGCGTCGCGGGTCACCTCCTGCACGGCACCGTCGTTCAGCGAGTAAAGGCGGGCCGTCGAATGGAACGCGCGAGCAAGCTTCTGTATCTCACTCGTCGAGTCCGTCGAAATAGAGCTGAATCACGCCGGTGATGGCCCGCGTCTCACCCGGTCGGGTGTGATCGTGCGCGGTGGCGCCCCGCGCGCTCGAGGACGCTCGTCGTCTCGTCGACGAGCGCGGAGACGAGATCGGCTGCACCGATAGGGCGTGCGAGAGCCGCGGCCTGGCCTGCCCAGAGTGCAAGGTGCTCCGCGCGGCCCGCTCGCGCAGCAGCGCGCCGGACCGGCAGCGTCAGCTCGGATTGCGCCGGATACGACACGATGTCGTCGGGGTGCTCTCCCAGCGCGAGCATGAGCGTATTCTCGACGCCTCGAGCGTGGCGCCCGGTGAACGCGCGTGTGATCCGCGTCGTTCGGGCGCGCGGCGTTCCGAGAAGAGACTTGTGTGCCGCGGGAGCGCCCGATTCGCTCGTGGCGAGGAACGCCGTGCCGATCTGTACGCCCTCCGCTCCGAGGGCGAGGGCCGCTGCGATCCCCCGACCGTCGACGATACCGCCCGCAGCCACGATCGGCACATCGACGGCGTCCACGATCTGCGGGACCAGGGACATCGTTCCGACGAGCGACCGATCCACCGATGTCAGGAACGAGCCGCGATGCCCGCCGGCGTCGCTGCCCGAGGCAACGATGACGTCGACGCCGGCCGCCTGGAGCGCGACGGCCTCGTCGACGGTGGTGGCCGTGCCGATGCTCTTCGCGCCGCGGCGGCGGATCTCGTCGACGATGGCGCGCTCAGGCACGCCCATGACGAAGCTGAACACCGGCGGCGACGCGCGCAGGAGGGCCTCGATCTGTTGATGGAACGGCGGGCCCGTCGCTGGCAGCGAAGGAGTAGCGATGCCGTATTCCGTCAAGAACGGTCGAAGGCGCGCCACCGCTCGTTCGGCAGCCTGGGCCGGCACCTCTGCGTCATCTTGCCCGGCGATCGGCACCCACAGGTTCACCGCGAAGGCGTTGCGCGTGCGTTCGCGTATGTCAGCGACGACCTGCTCGATGTCTTCGGGCTCGAGGCCCACCGCGCCGAACCCCCCCAAGCCTCCTGCGTTCGAGACGGCGGCAGCGAGCGCGGGCGTCGAGTGTCCTCCACCGAACGGTCCCTGCAGGATCGGATAGGCGACCCCTATCGTCCGGGACACGCGTGTCGAGGCCCACATCACTCCGCCTCCGGGAGATCGTCGTCGTACACGAAGGAGCAGTTGCGCACATGCTCGCGCGCGCGGTGGAGGAGGACCCGGAGGTAGCCCTGAGAGATCCCGAGCGTCTCGGCGACCTGTTCGCGGGGCTGCTCGTCCAGGATGCTGAGGAGCACGACTTGGCGTTGGAGGCGCGCCATCCGAAGGATGCAACCGTGAACCCGCGCCAGCTCTTCAGCTCGCGCAATGATGGTTGCGCTGTCATCGGAACCCGAGGCGAGCGCCTCGACCTCGAAGGTCACATCCGTCCGGCGCCTCCGCGCGGCCTTGCGTCTAAAGTTCTGGACGTGGTGCCGCAGCAGCACCGTGAGCAGTTTGAGCGCGTCGTCGCCATCACGCGCTATCGATCGCGCCTCTGGCAACCGCAGGAAGGAGACGAAGCTCTCCTGAACTGCATCGAGAGAATCATCTGCGTCGAGGCCGCGCTTGCGAGCATAGGCGAGCAGTCTCTGGCGGTGCGCGTGGACGAGTTGTGCGACCCACGCGAGGAACCCGGGCGGCGTGTGGAGACCGCCGTCAGCTGCCTTCTCTTCGTGCGGTGCCTTGTCTTCCTGAAACGAACGTTCGGTCAGAGCTGCGGTCATCATGCTCCTATAGGTCGCGTGCGCGGCGAACGTTACATGGCTCCGCGCGAAATATCGCCTCGTTGCGTCACGGGTGCCCGAACTGCGTCGGCCGCCATGACCGCAGTGGGAGACACGCAGGCGGCAGCCCCT
>DASTVV010000027.1:0-13066 GCA_035758925.1 Gemmatimonadaceae bacterium | reverse complement strand
AAAACTCTGCGGCCAGTAAGAAAATGGCAGGACCGGTGGCGTCACCGGCCCTGCCTCACCTCACCCTACCTCGCTACCGGCCCAGCCGCGGCGGATGCGAGAATGCCGCGATGAGCGCGCCACACGCGGTGATCACCGCCGGCACCGCAGTCGCGATCTGCGGCACCGCGTCGTTGATCACCCTGAGTAGCACGCTCTGCGGGTTCGCGGCCGCCAGCGCTCCCACCACCGCCACCGCCGCACCGAGTACGGCGCGCACACCGCTCCTCGGTGGCGTTGCAACGTGCTCCTGATTTTCCATGCTCCCTCCTTGGTAAGAGTGGAACCGCACAAACCGGTGAGCTGCGCAGTCGCCTGCCGGAACCCATCAACCCATCCCGTCAACCCGGAACCCATCAACCACCATCCTTGGGAGGATAGGGGTCGTCTCCATAGGAGTTCTTCTCGCTGATCACGCCGTCCGCGCGATGGATGGTGTGCTCCACCTCCAGCTTCCGCGCGATCTCGCGGCCCGCCTCCACGGCCGTGTCCTTGTGCCGATGCCTGGACAGCACTCTGCCGTCCAACATGTTGCACCAGCCTTTCTTCTCGAGCTGGGGCACGGTGTGCACTCCTCCGCCTCGCTTCATGGTTCCTCCTTGCACGAGTGAGTGAGCGGACTACGCGGCCGTGGGCGTTGCGTCCGTTGCGGGCAGCTCCGCCGCCGGCGCGATGCCGCCGCCGGACACGGCCTTCACGCGCCGCGCGACGCGCCACTTGCCCAGCACGTCCGGCTTGTCCGCGAACGCGCTCCGCACCATCGCGTCGATCAGCTCCACTGCCTGACGCCCGCGACGCAGCTCCTTCTCGATCCCCTCTTGGCGCCGACGTGCGTCCCGACGTTCCGCGCCTGGCCGATGAACGTGCGCGGTACCGAAGCCACGCCCCTCGCGTGACCCTCGCCTGGCCATGTGAGCCGATCCAATGTCAAAAGGTGTTCATTCCGATGGAGCGCTCGCGGGACGCTTCCCGCTAACAGAGCAGCGCTCAATTGAGTAGGAGGGCAAACGATGGCCCTTGGAGACCGCATTCGCAGAAACATTGCAACGGTTTCTGCGATCGAACGCAGCCGCTTTCGCGACGCGATCCTCAAACTGAACAAGAAGTTCTACCCGGATCCTTTCTTCCCCGGCGCGACCACTGGTTTCCCGGCTGGTGGTGTTTCCTACTGGTTCAAACAGGACGAAATCCATCAGGCAACACACGTGCATGGCGGCCCCGCCTTTCTGCCCTGGCATCGGGAAATCTGCAACCGGTTTGAAGAGCTGCTTCGCGACGTGGATCCTGACCTGTCGTTGCACTACTGGAACTGGAATTCCGACCCAGGTCCTCTCTTTACCGCCGACTTCATGGGCAACGCGGTTGGCGAAGCGGGCGATCCCTGGTTGGCCGGCAAGTTTTATGATCCCAACATTGTCGGTGAGAACTACCGCGACGATGATGAGAACCCCAAACCACTCGTCCCGCCAGACAATGTTCTGGTCCAGCCAAGCTATCCACCGTACTCCAATCCAACTTATCCACCCAGGACTTTGAGTCGGGAGAAGAAACCGGGTGCGCCCCCTGTAGGCCAACCTGGCTGGCCGACGGATACCGAAATACTGACTGCGCCGACGTTTCAGGACTTCAGGGTCCTGCTCGAAGCCGCTCACGATCAGGCTCATGGCTACATCGGCGGCACCCTGGGAAAGGTTCACTTGGCATTCCGTGATCCGTTCGTGTTCCTGCTTCACTCGAACGTTGATCGCTTGTGGGCGATGTGGCAGTCGCGGTCCGGGCATACAGAGCGACTGGATCCCGATCAGGTGTACGGGGACGATGGGCTCGATCCTCAATCTCCGATCAACGCGCCGCTGCAACCCTGGGCCGGAGAGAGCGACTGGACGTCAACTGGGGGATGGCCAGTGCGGCCGTGGTTCTCGCCGGAGAATCTCCAGGTCGTCAAGACATGCAAGCATCCGTCGGTGGTGACACCACCCTGCTACGACACAATTCGGGGCACAATCGGCAGCCCGGTCATGGCTCTGTACCGCCCCGGCACGGGAACGCTCTGGACCCTGAGGAAAGACGGGACCGCGTTCGGCCCAGCCTATCACGAGGGCGATCCCGGTAAGGGAGTTGGAGGCTATGACCTCAAGTCGCCGGAGGATCGCGCCTTCGCGTTCGACTACAAACACAACGGCAGACTCGATCACCTGGTTTGCTACCGCCCTGGCACCGGAACGATTTCGATTCTCAGGAGCAGCGGCTGTTCGTTCAGTCCGGTCTACCAGCAGGGCGACCCGGGCAACGGGATTGGCGGCTATGACCTCAAGTCGCCGGCAGACCGCGCTATCGCGTTCGACTACAACCACAGCGGCAGGCTCGATCACCTGGCGTTTTATCGTCCAGGCACCGGCACAATGTGGATTCTGAAGCGTGGCCGCACTGCGTTCATCCCGGTCTATCAGGAGGGTGATCCGGGGAACGGCATCGGCGGCTATGATCTCGAGTCGCCCGTCGATCGCGCCTTCGCGTTCGACTATGACCACAGCGGAAAGCTGGATCATCTGGTTCTTTACCGACCCGGTACGGGGACGATCTGGATTCTCAGGAATTCAGGCGGTGTTTTCAGCCCGGTCTATCAGCAAGGCGATCCCGGGAACGGGATTGGCGGCTATGACCTCAAATCGCCGGACGACCGAGCTTTCGCCTTCGACTTTGACCACACCGGCAAGCTCGATCATCTGGCCCTGTATCGTCCGGGCACCGGAACGATCTGGATCCTGAAGCATGCCGGAAATTCGTTCATCCCGGTCTATCAGCAGGGCGATCCAGGGAATGGGATTGGCGGCTACGACCTCAAATCGCCCGTTGATAGCATTTTCGCATTCGACTATGGCGGTAACGGCAGGCTCGATCACCTGGTTCTTTATCGGCCAGGGCACGGAACGATCTGGATTCTCGAGCATCGCAAGGGTCAGGAGTTCATTCCCGTCTATCAGGAGGGCGAGCCGGGGAACGGCATCGGGGGCTATGACCTCAAGTCACTGTACGATCGGGCGTTCGCCTTCATTGTCAGGCAGCCGCAATGACTTTGCAGTAGGGGGAGACCCATGTGCGTGCATGTACGCTGTACATGTACGGCATACATTAACGAGCCCCCCTTCCCCCAATGCCGAGGCCACCGAAGCGTCCATCCTCGCCGACGGCGGTTCGCGAGCCGGTTCAGGTATACCTGGCACCCCGGGATCGTGCCCTGCTCGACCGGATCGCGAAGAAGACTGGAATGTCCCGGGGGGCGCACACCGCGTCCGGCGCGCCGGCCGACGCCGCCGAGCGACACGACGACTATCTCACGGATGCGGGCAGGAAGCCTCGACGCCGGCGTCCCCGCCGCGCGAAACGACCGATTCCTCGAAGCCGCGTTCGATACACCTTCGCATACGATCGTTGCCGCTGATCTGGACCTGACCAGGGCCGCCGTCCGCGAATGGATCGCCGGCTATCCTGACCAGCCATTCACGCTCTGTGATGCGCTCAGCTTCGAGGTCATGCGCCGCGAGCGCGTGGAGCATGCGCTCGCGTTCGACCGGCACTTCCAGCTCGCGGGGTTCCAGCTGCTCCGATAGTCTCTGCGCGCGGTGCCGACATGTCCGTGCAGCCGGCCATCATGATCCTTTTGTCAGCTTCGGCGTTCGCGTTGGGCGTCACTCGCGACGACGCCGCGCCGGCAACAGATTGTCGTCCATGGAATCGGCCGGCCTCACCTGGGTCATCGCCGCCGGCGTACCCACCCACGTCTCCAGCTTCGCCGGCCTGGCCCCACGCGAGCGTCCGCGCGTCGTCTGCCCGCAGTGCGGCGGACGGCTCACGCTCAAGCTCGGGCGCATCCTGCGCCACCATGCCGCCCACTCCGCGCGCGCCGCATGCCCGGCCACGCAACCCGAGACCGCGCTGCACCTGGATCTCAAGTTTCACATCGCCGCTCGCCTCCGCGAGGCCAGCAGCCAAAGCGCCGCTCTCGTCGTCCGTCGCCGCTGCGCCGGCGTCGGCTCGGAGGCGTGCGACCTGGGGCACGAGGAGACGTGGACGAGCGCGTGGGACGACGTCGTCGTCGAAACCCGTGTCGGCGTCGCCACGCCGCTGCGCCCCGACATCCTGCTCCAGCGAGCCGGTCACGCCATTGGCGCAATCGAGATCCGCGTGTCGCACGCCGTGGACGAGCGCAAGGCTGCCGCGCTGGACGGTGCCGGTGTGCCGTGGATCGAGGTGCGCGGCGACGCCGCGATGCTCGCGGGCGCTTCGGAGTGGAGCGCCGACAGGCCGCTTCCGATCGCGAGCGAGGGGGGGGGCGACGCGACTGGCGCGTGGGGACCATGGCGCTGTCCGCGGCACGCCGCGGCCCACACTGCCTGGGTCGGTCAGGCAGCTGCCCGGCATGCCGCCGACGCCGAGGCCGGCCGGCATCGCGTCGTGTTGCGCGCGGCCCGCGTCGTGGACGTTTTTCATCCTGACGGCACGCGCGACCGCGCCATCTATCGCATCGAGCGTCACTACGTCGACGGCCGGCTGGACGCGCTGGTGCTGCGCAACGGAACGCGCGAGATCGCGCGCCATTCCGCGGGTGAGTCGCACCATTTCGCGCGATCTGCGCGCGCGGCGCTGGGCGATGGGTACGCGGCGGACGTCGCGCGCCTGGCCGCGGACGACGGTTTCACTGACAGTCCGATGCGCTGGGCGACAGGCGACGCCGCCGGAAACCTCGTGCACGAGGCGCTCGATGATCTGACGCCAGGCGACCCGACGCCGCTGGCGACGCGATATCCGCGGCGCTGGTTCTACGACCGCGAGCGCGGCCAGTGGTTTCTGCCCGCCGAGATGCGCGCGGTGCGCTGGGACCGCGGCGACCCGGATGCGTTCGCGGCGCATCCCGCGTGGGCGGAGAGCCGCCGCAAGGTGCGCGAGCGGCCGGCACGCGAGTCCTCCTGGGGCAGCTTCGTGTTCGCGAGCCGTCCCACCGCCCTGTCCTTCCCCGAGTTGGTGCGCATCGCGGAGAACATGAGTCTTCTCGATGTCGATGGCCCGCCCGGCCGACGCGCGCTCGTGCTGCTCACCGCCGCGGTCACCGATGACGTGGTGCGCCGCATCGCGCGCTGGCTCGCCGACAGCGGATGCGAGCACGTCTGGCTGTCCCACCCGATGGACTGGACGTCCGCGCGCGCCGATCTCGCGTGGGCGCCCGCCGGCCGTGACGGGCGGGGACGCGGCGTGGTGGTCGTGGACGGCGTCGGCGTCTACCGGGCCGACCAGTTCGTGCGCGTCTTCGGGCGCGGCGACCGACGTCTCAGCGCCGAGGCCATCAAGGCGCGGTCCGCGGCGCGGGTTGCGGGGCTTGCGCAGCGATGACGCCAAGTGCCGCGATGCATGGCACGAACTCGAGGGCTTCACCAGCTGTGTCAGACCCGCGTCCTATCGTGTTCTCCGACTCACACTGGAGAAGACGACATGTCAGCAGACGGAGCAGCCCCTCACGTCGAGCCGCCTGACGCCACTGATGCGTCAGGCGCGCCCAATTACTAAGGCTTGTTCATGAGAGGCGATGCGGGTGCATGAGGTCGTCGCCATCGGCGACTTCGACATGCCCAAGCCCGCGTCCGTCTTATAAGCGATCGGGCTCACAAATCCCAGTTCGCGTAGAGCGGAGCGCACCGCGGTCGGGCGCCGAGGGGCGCTGTCAGAGGGTCTCCCTACAGTAGCCGGGCAACCGTGACGCTCTCGGGATTTCTCCGAGGCGCTCGGTCACACCGCCCAGTGGAGACGCCCCGCTATGACGACCGCTATCGAGACGCAGCGGCAGTTCTGGAACGAATGGAACACGACCCACAGGGAACAACCCCACAGCATTTCCTATCGCTCCCGCCGACAGGCCGAGGTGCTGTTGCGCTGGCTGCACAGCCTGGAGCGTCGAGACCTCGAGATTCTCGAAGTCGGGTGCGCGTCGGGCTGGTTCGCGGAGCAGCTCGCGGACTACGGCACGGTCACTGCCACGGACCTGGCGGACGAACTCATCGCCCGCGCCCAGAAGCGTGCACCGCATATCCGGTTCATTGCTGGCGACTTCGCCCAGCTGGACTTCCGGTCCGCGTCCTTCGACGTCGTCGTCCATCTCGAAGTCCTGTCGCACGTCGCCAATCAGCCCGCGTTCATGGCGAAGATCGCTGGACTTCTCAAGCCCGGCGGTCACATGATGATGGCGACGCAGAACGCCTTCACGCTCTCCCGGCTCTCCGAGGTCCTTCCCCCGAAGCCCGGTCAGCTGCGTCGCTGGGTGACGATAGGTGAACTCAAGCGCTTGGCGTTGCCACACTTCGAGATCCGCGAACTGCGCTCGATCATCGTGGACGGCGACCGGGGCATCCTGCGCTGGGTGAACGCGCCCAAGGTCAACCGGCTGGCGTCCCTCGTCCTCGGTTCGCAGGCACGATACGACACCCTCAAGGAACGGCTGGGCTGGGGGCACACGCTGATGTTGCACGCACAGCGGTTCATCGCCATGTGGGTGCTCTCGTTTCACTGGTTGAGATGGTGATGATCGTGCAGAGCCTTCGGGGGGCCATCAAACACGCCACCCTCCAGCTGGGCGCGTATCGACTCGCCCGCACGCTCGAGCGCATCGTTTCGGATCGCAAGCGCGCGGCGCACGCCGACGCCATCGAGCTGTATCGATCCCTGCTGCCCGCCGGCGCGCTGTGTTTCGACGTCGGCGCGAACATCGGCGAAGTGTCCGAAGCGATGCTCACGGCCGGCGCGCGCGTCGTCGCGTTCGAGCCGAACCCCGCGGTCTGGCCGGAGCTGCTGGCCCGCTGCGCCCACCACCCTGGATTCGCGTGGATCCCCGCCGGGGCAGGGAGTGCGTCCGGACTCGTGACGCTCTTCGCGCGCGATTCGCACGGACAGACATCCATGCGCGCGGATTGGGAAGGCGGCGACCCGCACGCTCGCGACACCACAGTCCCAATGGTCACGCTCGATGCCGCGATCGCGAAATATGGTGCCCCGTACTATTGCAAGATCGACGTCGAGGGATGGGAGCTCGAGGTCCTCAAAGGACTCACGCACCGCGTGCCGCTGATTTCCATCGAGAGCCACACGACGGACGAGTACCTGGCCGATACGCACGCGTGTCTCGCCCACCTCGCGCGGGTGGGCGGCGCTGAGATCAACGTCGCGGCAGGCGAGACGCGGAGAATGGTCTTCCCTGAGTGGATGCCCCTGGACCAATTCCTCACCGACTACCCGACGACGCTGCGCTGTGGACTCAGCGATGCGCCGTATGGCGACCTGTTCGTCCGCTTCACGGAGCGGTGAGAGGCGCTTCGACGACAATTCTGCGTCGCAGTCCAAAGGCGTGCAAATTCCGACGGATGCAAAGCCTCCCCGTTCCGATTCCCAATTCCTACTGGGTGCACCAGGGCTCGTTTCTCGCCGGCGAATATCCCGGCGACGAGCTCCAATCCGACGCCGAGGCAAGGCTCGCCGGCTTCCTCGATGCCGGAATCGATTACTTCATCGATCTTACCGAGGTCCGTGATCCGCTCGAGCCATACGAGGAGACGCTGCTCCAGCTGGCAAAACGCAGTGGAAGGACGGTCACCTATGTGCGACGCGCCGTTCGCGACCTGCACCATCCGAGCGTCCCCGAGATGCGTGACATCCTCGATGAGATCGATCGCGCCATCGCCGACGGTCGCCGTGTGTACGTCCACTGCTGGGGAGGCGTCGGGCGAACCGGCACGGTCGTGGGATGTCATCTCACGCGACGCGGCCTGGAGGGAGACGCGGCGCTGCGGCGCGTCGCTGAGCTCTTCGGCACGATGACGGAAGAGAAGCTCGCCCGGCACCCGACATCCCCGGAGACAACGGCGCAGCGGCGGTTCGTGCGCGAGTGGAAAGCCGGCGATCATCGCCGCTCGCTGACGCACATTCGTGGCTGCCTGTTGGGCGGCGCCGTCGGCGATGCCCTCGGTGCTCCCGTCGAATTCCTCTCGCTGGCGTCCATCCGGAGGAAGTATGGCGCTGCTGGCATCGTGGATTTCGACGAAGCGTACGGTCGCGTCGGCGCGATCACGGACGACACGCAGATGACCATGTGGACCGCCGAAGGAGTGCTGCGCGGAATCACGCGGGGAAACGCGAAGGGAATCGGCGGTCCGACGAGCACTCTGGGCTTTGCCTACCGTCGCTGGCTGTACACGCAGGACGGGAGGCTTCCGGACCACATCGATGCCTTTGAGAGAAAGCTGATTCTCGGCGGCAAGGACGTTGACCGGGGCTGGCTACGCTCCGTCAAGGCGCTTCGACATCAGCGAGCGCCGGGGAATACCTGCCTGTCCGCTCTCAGGGCACGAGAGCTGGGCAGCCGCGAGAACCCGCTCAACGGCAGCAAGGGCTGCGGTGGCGTCATGCGCGTCGCGCCCGTGGCGCTCTTTCGAGATGATCCTGACAGCATCTTCGATCTTGCCTGCCATGCCGCGGCGCTCACCCACGGTCATCCCACCGGATGGCTGGCTGCCGGAGCTTTCGCGCTCATTCTGTACCACGTGGGTGACGGCTCGACGCTCGAGGCCGCGGTGCGCTTAGGCGTGGATCGTGTCAGCCGTGAGCGCGATCACGCCGAGACGACGAACGCATTGGAGCGCGCCCTGCGACTATGGGCAGCGGGCGGCCCTCCAACGGCGGAGCTGGTTGAATCGCTGGGTGCGGGATGGGTCGCCGAGGAGGCCTTGGCCATCGCCGTGTACTGTGCGCTCGCCGCGAATGATGACTTTTCCGGGGGCGTCTGTCTCGCCGTCAACCACTCCGGCGACAGCGACAGCACGGGCAGCATGGCCGGCCAGATACTCGGCCTGAAACTCGGAGAGTCCGCGATTCCGGAGGCATGGACGTCGCGCGTCGAGCTCGCGCGCGAGCTTCGCGCCCTGGCCGCCGACATCGTCACCGTGCACCGCGACGGCCACGAGTGGTGGAAGCGCTATCCGGGCTACTAGACGCTCGCTGTCAGAGGGTGCTTGTAGCGTTTCCGGCGTAGTCGTGGAGGCGTCGGGACAGCCGGTGCCTCGCGAGCCTCATCTACGCCAGGAGATGCCATGCGCGCTGCACCCTGCCGCCCGTTCAACGCCCGGCTCATCGGGTTTTCCGTTCTGCTCGCGACGGGTTGCGTCGCTCCCACCACCCACCTCGGCACCGTTTCGCCCGAGATGGTCCGGGCAGAGCAGCTCAAGCAGCAGCAGCTGGTACTCCAGTCGGAGTTCGCCGAGCAGCAGCGGCTGCTGGACGTCGCCCAGCCGATGCTCGTGGCCGCGGTGCCGCTCTGCGGCAAGTGGGTCACCACCCGGCTCGGAATCCGCGCGGTCAACATCCACTCCTTCGGCAAGGAATACCGCGAAGCGGCCAGCGCCCTCGGCTTCAACGACACGCTGTCGATCGTGAACGTCACCAGGGGCTCTGCAGCCGACCGCGCGGGATTCAAGGTTGGCGACCGCGTCGTCAACCTGAACCGCGAGCCGGCGCCGACGGGCAAGAACGCGGTCGCCGCGTTCGGCTCGTTCCTGTCACCGTCCCCCGTCCGCCGCGGCGAGCCGGCGCTGGCGACGGAGCCCTATCGACTCACCGTCCGGCGCATGGCGGAAACGACCGCGACACACGCGCTCGACGTCGCGGTGGCCGCGGACACTGTCTGCGCATATGCCCCCGTCGCGCTCAAGGACGACGCACTCAACGCCTGGGCGGACGGCCAGCGAGTCGTCGTCACGACCGCGATGCTCCGCTTCGCTGGCACGGATGAGGAGCTGGCTGGCATCGTCGCCCACGAGATCGCCCACAACGCCATGCGGCACATCGACGCAAAGAAGAAGAACGCGACAGTCGGTGCCATCTTCGGCGCGATCCTCGACGTTGCCGCCGCGACGCAGGGCGTGAACACCGGCGGCGACTTCACCAACCAGGGCGCGGCCATCGGCGCCATGTCGTACTCGCAGGACTTCGAGCGCGAGGCGGACTACGTGGGCATGTACATCCTGGCCCGCGCCGGTCGCCCGTTTGCCAACGCGCCCAACCTCTGGCGCAGGATGGCTCAGGAGTCGCCCGGGTCAATCAAGTACGCCTCGACGCACCCGACGTCCGCGGAGCGCTTCGTCAGGCTCGAGAAGATCGTGGCGGAGATTCAGGGAAAGCAGTCTCGCGGCGAGTCTTTGCTCCCGGACACCAAGAACGCTCAAAAACCCTGAGCGAATCCTCGCATCGACGCGGTGTCGGCGCTCGTGATGGATTCGCATCGTCACGAGCTCTCTGCCCTCGCTGCCTTGACCGAAAGGGACTGGCTTCTCGAGGGCAGGATCTGGACGCCCCAGGAGTGACTTGCTACCTGGGGCGATCTGCCAGGTAGGACTCGTCGTCGATGCGTGCGTCCCGGAGGAACACCTCGATCACCTCGTCCGCTACGCCCTGCGCCCGCATCAGGTCACGGAACTGCTCTCGCATGATGCTGCTGCTGGTCGTGAACGATCGTTGCAGCGCCATCCTCGCCGCGTCCGCGTGCTCGGCCGGTCCTTCCATCCACGCTATGCTTTGGCCGGCTCCGTACTTCTTCACGTAGATGCGCTCCGTGTCGCTCCGAAGATCTGACATCGAATCCGCGAGCCTCTGCTTGAATGCGATCGTTTCGAATCTGAGCGTAGCCACTGACAGTACGTCGAGCCTGCCTGCTTGGACGGCTCCCAAGGCGCATGTCGCGTGACCTTTCCGTCCAGCCACTCACGCATCGGTTCCCCTTGAAACAGATCCGGACGCTGGCCCTCGCCACTGCTCTCCTTCAGCCTGCAACCACCGCTCTGCTCGCGCAGGGCTCGCCCCGGATCTGCGGCGTCGAGCGCTGGCCGGTGAAGATCGCGACGGACGCCTACGCCTCGCGCATCGACACCAGCGTCGTGCGTGCCACCGTCGCGGAGCTCGCAGCGTTGCCGCGTCCGTCCACTCCGCTCGAGCAGCGCCGGCGCATTTCGCCGCTCGAGCTCAGGACCTTCCACGTCATCGCGGTCATCCGCGAAGTACGCTCCGAGGACGACGGCGATCTCCACGTCGTGCTCCAAGACCTCGAGGAGGGCACGCAGACTCTGGTGGCCGAGGTTCCCGATTCGGCGTGCGCGCTCGGGTCGACGTACATCCACGCGTTCGCCTCGGCCTACCGCGCGGTACGCGCCGCGCCGCCGAACGCGATCGTCGCGCTCGACGGCGTCGGCTTCTTCGACTACCTGCACGGGCAGGTGGGGATGGCGCCGAACGGGTTCGAGCTGCACCCCATCGTGCGTGTCCGCGTGCTGGGACGATACGGTGCGTCAGGTGTCCCCGACACGACGGTCAGTCGGCGTGCGCGCGGAGCGACGGAGCAGGGATCGGCGACGAAGGTGTGGGTGAACACGCGATCGCGCGTCTACCACTGCCCCGGCTCGCGCTACTATGGGGCGACGTCGAGCGGGACCTACATGACGGAGCAGGAGGCGATCGCTTCCGGCGCTCGGCCTGCGTATGGCAGGCGGTGCTAGAGCGTTAACCGCAGCGGAACGGTGGAGCGCTAGTGGCCTGAGGCGGTCTTGCCGTCAGGACGAGCGAGCCGATCGCCTCATCAATGCTTCCGGTCGCTGGCGCGACGCTCGTTGGACAAAAGGGTGGGGTCTCCGGCTTCAGCCCGCTCAGCGCGGCGCGTGTGGCATATGAAAAGCGGTAGGCTGACGCCGATCCGCACGTTGTCAAGACGTGCACAAGCCGACAACTGACGCAGTATCGAGGAGTCGTGAACATGCAGCAACGTAGCTCTCATTTTAGGCGGTGGCTTGCACCCGCGCTGGGCGGGGCGCTCCTTCTGGCCAGCGCGGCCTGCAACGATGACGACAACAACCTGGTCAACAGGGTTCTCGTCGCGACAAGCATCAGCGTGAGCTCGGGCGACGGACAGGTGGGCGTGGCCGGCCAGCCGCTCGCTCAGCCGATTGTAGTCCACGTCCTGGATCAGATTGGTAACTCGCTCGCGAACGGCGTGGTCAGTTGGACGGTGCTGTCCGGTGGTGGATCGGTCAGCGCGTCGACCACCCTGACGGATGCAAACGGAAACGCGTCGGTCACATGGACCATGGGGGCGGCGGGCGTGAATGCGCTGCGCGCGGCGATCGCGAACGGTGCGTCCGTCACGTTTACGGCAACAGCGCAGTGATCCAGCCGTGACCGACAGCGCGAGTAGCGGAGGGACGCGGGACATCGTCGTGATGGACGACTTCATCTACGGCGAGCCGCCCGCGTCCCAGTGACCGAATCGAGCGGTTGAACTGATCCTCCTTAAGGCCCGATTCGAAACCGCTGACGCCGTAGCGAGGTACCCCTCGCTGCGGCGTTTGCCGTCCGCGAGGGTGAAAGCAGGGCGGCAGGGTTGGGGAGTACGACTCGGCCTGACTCAGCCCCGGAGTAGTCGCGCGAAGGTACTCACCAGCGACATCTGCTCGATGGAATGGCACGGCGTGCCGATCAGCTCACTCGAGCACACCACGCCGCACCAGCATCGCGCGCGCGACAGCGCCACGTTCAGCCGGTCGGCCGCCAGCAGGAACGTCACGCCACGCGACGCCGTAGCGCCGCTGGATGCCGCCATCGAGATCAGCACGGCGGCCGCCTCCTGCCCCTGGAATTTGTCCACCGTACCGACGCGCGCTCCCGGCGGAAGTGTCCGCGAGAGCAAATTCACCTGCATGTTGTACGGACTCACGACGAGGATGTCCGCGACGCCGATCTCTCGCGTCTCGCCCTTCTCGTTCACCCAGCGCTGGCCCAGCAGCGAGCGATAGATCCGGTCCACACGCTCCGCTTCCTCGACGCTGCGCTGCCGGTGGTCCGCGTGTCTCACCGGCAAGAAGCGAATGCCGGTGGGCGCCAGGCCTTCCTCGTGCGGCTCCGTCAGCACCAACCGCTGCTGCCTCGTCGGCTCGGCGCTCTCCAGCCG
>DASTVV010000026.1:0-4999 GCA_035758925.1 Gemmatimonadaceae bacterium | reverse complement strand
GTCGGCCTTGGCCGCCGCATAGACCTCCCTCAGCGCCGCCGGCACGTTGGACAGGGGCTGGAGGGGATCGACTTCAGGGATGACAGTCGCAAGCGTCAGGAGCTGGGCTGCGCCGCCGGGCAGGTCCATCTCCACCACCCCCGCTCACGAGATCACCAGGGCCGCGTCCAGTGTAGTTGTAGCTGTGGTCGCGATCGAGCACCGCCTGCACGGCGTAGCGGCCGGGCTCGAGCTGCGAGAAAGGTGTGGGGAAGGCCGAGACGTCGGCGTCGAGATCGACCTTGGCGCCGGGCGCGAGGCGCGCCACCTCCTGGGCGGCGATGGCGGCCGCGTGGGTATCGATCTGGTCCATGTCGACGCGCGCGACGGGTCTCTTGTCGGCGGGGCCGAGCGGTTTGGCGAAGATCAGCAGCCGGCCGGAGACCGACGTCGCCGAGGCTTGGCCCAGGCTCACATGAAACACCACCTGCGCGCGCAGAACAGGCGTGGCGAAGACGGTCGCCGCGACGGCCAGCAGGCGGTGCGCGCGCCGCCAGGGATGGGCGCCGGTCGAACGGACGGCGAGCTTCATGATCTTCATCCAGAGTCTCCGGGGGGATGTCGGGATAGGAATTTTCAATCGCACCGACCTGAGCGCGCAACACTGGCATAGGCGCGCGTGTGGGCAGATGGTGGCAGAGTAGACTACGAGAGGCGACGAGTTTGCGCTGCTCGATCAATTCGCCGCGGCGCTGAGCGTACATACTTCGGTCTCGCTCGTGTACAGATCCATCCCGAAACGCTTTGGGAGCGCCACATGATGCACAGCGAATCTGACATCGTCCCCGCGCACCAGGTTGGTGGCTATCATGAATTCGCTCCGCCGCCAGATCTCGCACACGCCGTCGAAGCGTCATGGATTCATCAGACCGCGGACGTTCGGCTGACCACACACCGCGTAGTGCCGGACGCCGCCGTGAGCCTGTGCTTCATGGGCCCGCGCGCCGCGGACGGATCGGCAGGCGGCGCGCGCCTGCGGATCATCGGGCCGGTGAGCCAGCCGCACGCGTTCGCGCCGCCGCCCGGCCACCGCATGGACTCCGTCCGCATCAAGCTGGAGTGGTGCCGCCTGCTCCTCGGAGTTGCACCGTGGGAGCATGTGGACGCCGAGCCGCTCTACTCCGACGTGCGATCCGACCTCGCGGCGCCGCTGGAGGCGCGATTGGCGCGAACCACTTCGTCGCTGGATGCCTTGCGCGTGTTGATGGATTTCCTTCGGGCACGACTCAGCGCGCAGCCCAGCGCGCAGCCCAGGAGGGGGAGGGCGACCGGAACACTGCTCATGGCCGTCGCGTCCTTGCGACATCGCACAGGCCAGCCGCGGATAGCGGAGCTGGCCGCGAAGCTGGGCATCAGCGATCGGCATCTTAGACGCCTCATGATCGACGAGACGGGCGTCTCGCCGCGCCAGTTCGCGCGCATCCAGCGATTGCACGCCTTGCTACGCTCGGCGGACGCCGCAGCGCGGCCCGCATGGGCCGAGCTCGCGTTCCGACACGGCTTCGCCGACCAGCCGCACCTGATTCGCGAGGTGCAGGACCTCGTCGGCGTGACGCCCGCGCGCCTCCATGCGGAGCGGCGCGCGGAGTAGCGCTACGGAGTAACGACGATGCCGGAGTGGTCCGCAACATCCGCGGTGACCGCCCATCCGCCGAATGTCTCGCTCACCGCGAACCACAGCTCGTTCGCGCCGCGTTTCACGGGCAGCGCCAACTCGTCGAAGAGTCCAACCAGACCCAGGAATTCCGGATCGCGAGTGCCGAAGCCGCTGCTGCCGGCATATAACAGCCGCCCGTTGAGGAACACGCGCACGCGATCGCTGTAACCGAAGCGCACACGAACGATGCGGGCGCGGTCGGATGTCAACGTGACTGCCGCCACGACCGTGTTTCGGCCACCAGCGTTTCCCGCCACGCGCGCCAGATTCGCAATGCCGCGTTCCTCGACGTCGAGTGCGCCCTCCATCCAGGCGCCGCCAGCCGGCAGGACACCCAGCTCGGTGACGCGGACCAGTGTTGACTCGGGGAACGGCGTCGACACGCGCCACGAGCGTACGATCGTGGAAGGGGCCGGAGGGGACGGGGGGGACGGGGGGGACGGGGGGGACGGGGGGGACGGCGTGGAATCGCGCGCGGCCGAGGACATGGTCACCATTTGCGGCGCACTGTCCGGTCGCACGACCACGTTCGCGAATCGGGCGCCCGTGCCCGAGAGCAGTCCGATTTCGCCCCCCCCCGCGCCGTCCGGACCGCGCAGTCGCGGGACCACTTGCACCGCGCTGTCGCTGTCGACGAACAGCTCGGCGCGAGGGCCGCGCACGACGAGCCTGACGTGCATCCAGCGGTCGTACGTCCAGCGCGCGGTGCCTTCCCACGCCGAGCCCGCATAGATCTGCCATGCGTAGAGACCGTGGAGCACCGGCGTGTACTGTGTGGCGTGCGGTCCGCCGCTCAGCGCCTGCCGCAGGTAGAACAGCTCGAAGTCGGAGTGTGTGGCGGCGCGAAATGCGATGCCGGGGAAACCGCCCGTGTCACTGAAGGCAATATCGAACTCGATTGTTCCGTTGTGGAAGCGGCGTCCCTTGAGCCACGCGGCGCCGTCGCGCAGAACGAGCGCACTGCGTCCGCGGTATCGTTCGATGCGCGATTCGGAGGCGTGGATGTCCCAGGCGGAGGAATCGAATGCGGCCCCCCCCTGTGCGCGCATCGTCGCGACGGGAAGCAGCGCGAGCAGCGCGGCGGTTGCGCGGAGACGACTGATGTGGTCTGTCATGCTCGATGATACGCGGGCCGCCGCGGTCTGGATTGAACGATTCGGACATTTCTTCTGATGCTGTATCTCGGCGCGGGCGGTGAGATGTCGCCAGGCAACGAAACCGCGCTCGTCAGAAGCCACGATACGCCGTCGCGATGTCCCGCACGGCCTTCTGCGGGTCTCCTTCGCCACCGTCCGCATTGTCCTGTTCGCAGCTCCACCAGGGATTCGGCTTGTCGAGCTGCGCGGCCTTGATGAAGCCCTGATAGTCGATATCGCCCTGGCCGAAGGGGCAGATACTCCAACCCGCTTCCGTCTTCGGCGCCTTGATGCCGTCTTTCGCATGCAGGATTGGATATCGCGACGGGTCCTTCGCGACCTGATGCGCAGGCTGGAAGACGTCAGTCACCGTTTTGCCATCCGCGGTGAGATACGAGGAGTACCTGAACTGGGCGACGTGCGCCCAGAACACGTCCATCTCACACTTGATCCATTTGGCGTCGGTATGCGTCAGGAAGTAGTCCATCACACGAATGCCGGACGAGCGCGCGTAGTTGCCTTTGGCGTCGACGGGACCGGTGTCGAGCAGGAAGTTCCACGGCGCGTCGTGCGCATGCGTGTAGATGGGGATGCCGGCCCGCGACGCGTTCACCGCCATCTTGTTCCACGACTCGATCACGACATCGACATCCTTCTTTTGGCGAAGCGTATCCGTCGCGTCGTGCGAGCCCGTGTGTGGCTGTCCCAGGATAGCAGCCGTCTCGAGTGCCGCATCCACCGTGGCTGGCGTGAGGCCGACGGCCGCGTTGTTCGCGACAGCGGCGTTGTAATGCCCGATCGCCTTGAGCCCCGCTTGATCGAGCCACTTTCTGACCTGAGCCGCCGACGGATGTGCCCCGCCCTCCGCGCCGGGCGCCTGAGTGAAGCTGGGGGCTCCCGTGAAGCTGAAGAGCTCTATCCCGGTGTATCCGATCGCCGCGGCCATCTCGAAGACATCGCGGAATCCGCTCGGAAGTGTCGGGTAGTTCAGCTTGTCGTTCATGATGAGACCGCGGGCCGAGTACATCATGAGCCCGCGACGCGAACGATCGATCGCGCCCTCGGTGACCTCGCCTTTGGCGCCACTTGCCTGGGCCCCGGACGGGCGACATCCCGGGAGCGCCCAGGCCACGGCACTCGCCGCCGCAACTCCAAGCAGTTGACGCCTGTCGATTCCGGTTTGCGGCGCGGCACGCGACTCATCGAGGCTCGACATCGTGTCCTCTCGGCGATGGATTGTGTGCGCTCGATGATGCAGCGCCTCGATGCCACTGGCAATATGAGCTGACCGATTCACTGACTACCGATCTTCACGACCGGGTCCACGGCCAATGCGGGTGAAGCACTCCGATGGCTTAGTTCGACTGAATCCTGATCCCTTTCGCCGATGCCTCACGAGAGAGATCGTCGTACGTCTTCTTGAGCTTCGCGATCTCGTCGGTGTAGCTGTGCAGGTTCTCCTTCCCATCGAACGCGGCGCGCGCGTGCGGCGAGAGCGAATGCACCGCCTGGACCCATTTTGACCACGAAGGGAGCGCCGTGAGACGGCCGCCGTACAAGGTGTTGAAGCCGTCGATGAGATACGTGTCGGTCCGGTCATCGTTGTACGGCCCCGATCGCTTCTCCCCAGCCATGACGACGAATGGTACCACCATGTCCGCGGCAATCGGTGCCACAGCTGCGACACGCGGCTTGGGCCGGTTCGCCATCGCCAGCCGCGCCGGCAGCCACTCGTCGAGCCCCACGACGCCGTAGGCGGGGTCGGCTGGGAACCACGACTTCGCGGCATTGTCCCAGACTTCGAGCCACACGTGGTCGTTGTGCTGCAGCCCAAAGACCGAATAGCTCAACCCCCGCTGCGTGACCATCGCCGCGGCACTGTTCTGCCGCCGCGGTGTCGGTTGCGGCTGCACGTTGATCTCGTGGATCCAGCGTGACGTCGTCCCCGACGCATCGAGAAACGCTCGCAGCACCGACGCGAGCTCGGCGCAATTCCCCGCGCGCCGCGCGACGATCTCCTGTGGCGTTCTCTTCACATAATCGGTGTACGACCACGTGAAGTTGTCGTTCACCCAATGCACGAGCGTCCGAGTGCGTTCGAGGGTTGAACCTGTGGGTGCGACGGAGTCAGCGAGCGCCTTGAGATCGACGGCAGGAGTCGCGTTCT
>DASTVV010000004.1:0-12239 GCA_035758925.1 Gemmatimonadaceae bacterium | reverse complement strand
ATGGCGTCCATCCGTCGAGCCAGACACATCGCGCACTGACGAATCACCTGATCAACGCGATCAACAGTAAGTACTCGACGAGCCTCGCCACGATCTCGGTTCCATAGTCAGTTCGACCGGCGAGTCGTTTATGTTGGACGAGGGGGCGGTGGATCACCGCCCCCTCGATTCTTTCATGGCCATGGCAAACCCCCTCGATGCACCGGGCGGTATGATCGCGACGTGGTGGAAGCGGCTGTCCCGGCTTCCACTCGGGCACGTGCTGTTCAGTCGCATGATCGGGCGAATGGTGCCCTACACCGGCTCACTCGGCGCGCGTGTCGTGGAGCTCGAGCCCGGCCACTCGCGCTGGATGCTGCGGGACCGACGGCGCGTCCGAAATCACCTGCGATCCATTCACGCCATCGCGCTGGCCAACCTGGCCGAGGTCACGGGCGGGACGGCACTGTTGACCGCGCTGGCGCCTGGCGTCCGCGGCATCCTGTCGGGTCTCTCGATGGAATACGTCAAGAAGGCGCGAGGCACACTCACGGCCGAATCCCGCTGCGTCCCTCCCGACGTGCTGCAGGGAGAGACGGCCCGCTTCACCGTGCACGTCGAGGTCCGCGATGAAGCCGGCGACGTCGTGGCGCGAGGCGCATTCGAATGGCTTCTGAAGAATTCCTGAGTTTCCTTCTCCCTATCGCCGTCGACGGTACTCGGTGCGCACTCCCCTGACCGACCACGCCGGGATCGCCGTTCCGCTCATTTGCGGAGCGATGTATCCGTGCTCCAACCCGGAGCTCGTCGGTGCCGTGTCGGCCGCCGGGGGCATTGGAATCATTCAGCCCGTGTCGCTCACGTTCGTTCACGGCTACGACTTCCGCGAAGGCGTGCGGCTCACGCAGAAGCTGGCGCAGGGCAAGCCGGTCGGCTTCAACGCCCTGATCGAGGAATCGAGCGCCTATTACCGCGAACGCATGCGCAAATGGATCGACATCGCGCTCGAGGAGGGCATCCGGTTCTTCATCACGTCGCTCGGCAAGCCACGGTGGGTCGTGGACCGCGTGTCCCAGGTGGGCGGCGTGGTCTACCACGACGTCACCGAGCGCAAATGGGCGGACAAGGGCAAGGATGCAGGCGTCCACGGCCTCATCGCGGTGAACGACCGCGCGGGCGGCCATGCAGGTCCTCGTTCCGCGGCGGAACTACTGGACGAGTTGCGTCCGCTTGGACTGCCCGTCGTGTGCGCCGGCGGAATCGGCACGCCGGACGAATTCAGGCGCGCACTGCAGATGGGATATGCCGGAGCGCAGCTCGGGACGCGCTTCATCGCCACACCCGAGTGCAGTGCTCATCCGGACTACAAGCAGGCCATCGTAACGTCCACGGCGCAGAACATCGTTCACACCGAGCGTCTCACGGGCGTGCCGGTCGCCGTGATCAACAACGCCTACGTGCGCCATCTGGGAACGCGCGCGGGCCCCATCGCGCGGTGGATGTTACGCCACCGCAAGATGAAGCACTGGATGCGGACGATCTACGCCGTGCGCTCGCTGTACCGGCTGAAGAAGGATCTCTACAAGGGCCGCGATGCCGAGGAGTACTGGCAGGCAGGCAAGAGCGTGGACGGGATTCACGGGGTCGAGCCCGCAGGAGAGATCGTCCGCAAGTTCGCTGAGGCGCTCAGCCGCGCGACATGAGCCAGCATGGGTCATGCGCCGCCCGCGTCAGCATACGTCATGCGCCATGCGTCAGCATACGTCATGCGCCATGCGTCAGCATACGTCATGCGCCATGCGTCAGGATGCGTCATGCGCCATGCGTCAGGATGCGTCATGCGCCATCCGCGATGAGTTAGCCCATGACGTTGTAATGATGGTGGCTGGAACGCAGTGATGACGGAGAGCGACGGCGTCTGCTACATCGTGTCGTCATGTCGCTCGACGACGAACTGGTTGCGTGGGAGCGCTCCGTACCGGAGGAGCTCCGCTCTGACGTCCTTTGGAAGAGCGCGGCTTATCGGCTCGCGACGTATGCGTCGGACTTTGTCTGGCCGGACCTGGCGCGACTCGAGGCCGATCCAAGAACGAAGGGCATCGCCCCCCAACTTGCGTCGGCGGTGGGCTCCATTGGCGCGAACTACGCCGAGGGCTATTCGCGAGCGAGCGGACGCGACCGAAGTCGGATTTTCGAGTATGCCCTCGGTTCCGCCAGAGAAGCACGGCACTGGACCTACGAGGCGCGCCACGTCATCGGCATCGAGCGCGCCACGCAACTACTGGCGCTGCTGACGCGCATAATACAGCTGCTGACAGTGACGATAGTGCGGGAGCGCAATCGCAACATCGGAAGGCCCGAGCCCTCGCCCATCCCTCGTCGCCGACGGCCGACTCGGGACGTTTGAGCGCCTATGAATTACCAGTGCTGACGCATCGCGAATGACGCATGCTGACGCATCGCGAATGACGCATGCTGACGCACGACGCATGACGTACTAGAGGACCATCACGTACACGTCGTACAACGCGTGCGTCCACGCCGTGATCCCGAATCCGCGCGTCAGGTACAGCCCGCTGAACGCCAGGCCCGCGATCGCCCGATACGTGAACGACGCGACGGTGAACGTGTCGCCATACTCGCCGACGTAGTGGAACGCCGAGAAGACCAGCGCCCCCACCACCGCGGCCACCAATCCCGTCATCCAGCCACGACTGCCGGTCAACCAGGCAAGCCCGGACGCGAGCCCGCCCACGAGCAATACGCGGAAGAGCAGCTCTTCGTAGAGGCCGGCTCCCAGCGCCAGCATCAGACGGGTCGCGGCGCTCATTCCATCGAGCGGATTCCCGGTGCCCGCCTGGATCGAAAGGGCCGTGAATGCACCGAGCAGTCGCTGCGTCAGCGTACCGACCACGATGCCCAGGAGCAGCGCCAGCAGGACCGACTCACCCAACATCAGCGCGAAGGTGCGCGCCCGCGGACGATCCTTGCTGCGCGACACATCCCGGACCACCAGGTAGACACACACCGCGGTGATGGTCGCAAAGAACGCCAGGGACCCGCGCGCTCCGGAGAGCATCAGGAATGGCGTCTTGAGCGCGATGTCCGCCGCGTTGCGCACCGCGGACGCCGACCCCCCGAGCGCTGCCGCGAGGCTCTCGTACAGCGCGAACAGCGGGAGGACGAAGACCAGGCTGTAGCGCGGGGCGCGCGTCGCCGCCCAGTACGATTTCGACTTAGCTACCGGTGCTGCCAAACCCGCCGATCCTCGACGTCGTCCTGCCGACCTTGCCCATCTCGATCGTCAGCACTTCGTACCGCGAAAGGACCATCTGCGCGATCCGCTCGCCATGCTCGATGCGAACCGGCTTCTGGCCCGGATTGCGAACCAGTACCATCCACTCGTCGGGAAAGTCCGCGTCGATGGTCCCCGGCGAATTCGGGATCAGCAGGCCCTTCTTGAACGTCGTCCCGCTGCGCGGCCGGATCTGGGCCTCGCAACCACTGGGCAGCTTTGCCTTGAAGCCCAGGGGCAGCATGGCGGTCGCGTTCGCCGGGAGCTCGAAGTACGACAGGTTCCGCTCGCGATCGCGGAACGTCGGCAGCTCCCAGGTGCCAGTGTACTCGGAACAACTCACGGTGCGGTGCGTGAGATGGACGAAGAGATCGTAGCCGGCCGAATCTTCGGTGGCGCGCTCCGGCGCTCTGGCGTCCGGATACAGCAGCTCGAGAGTGATCGTTTCTGACATTGCGGGTCTAAAATGGCCTCTGGGCCTATATTTCTCCAGCTTGTCGCTCCGTGTTCCGCCTTCAACTCCATCACAGGCGATAATCGAATGCCCGTACGCCCACTTTACGTCGCCACCGTGCTCGCTCTCATCGTTCCCGCCACGGCAACGGCCCAGGATCGATTCGAGTACGCCGCAAGCACGGGGCAGTATCGCGTCTCGTCGGCGACCAAGGCCACGCAGGAAGCGATGGGACAGAAGCAGGACTTCGAGAGCTCCAACCTGCAGCTCCTCACCGTCACCGTTGCCCGGGCGTCCAAGGACACGACAATCCTGACGATTGTCATCGACTCCATCTCCATCGTGGCACCCATGGGCATGGTTCCACCCGGCATGGAGAAGCTCAAGAACTCGAAGATCACGGCGAAGATCACACCCTACGGCATGCCATACTCCGTCGTCGGGCCCACGGACGACTCAATTCCGAACGCGACGCAGATCACGGACGACATGAGCCGGTTCCTGCCGCGTATCAAGACGAGACTGGCAGCCGGCGCCGCCTGGACCGACACGATCACGGGGAAGGTGAAGCAGGGCGGCCTGGAGCTGGATCGCCGCGTCGTGGCCAAGTACACGGTGGTCGGCGACACGACGGTCAACGGCGAGAAGTCCTGGAAGATCGCGCGCGAAAGCGCCACGACGTCCTCGGGATCCGGCACGGCACAGGGTCAGGCGATGTCGCTCGAGGGCACCGCGAACGGCAAGGCCACTCTTGTGGTCAGCCAGAAGGGAGTCTTCCTGGGCAGCGCGAACTCGGAGCAGGCGACGGCGAAGATCACCGTGGCGGCCAGCGGCCTCGAGATCACCGTGGTCACCAACACGACCGCCTCGATAGAGAAGCTCCGGTAGGTCGCCTAGTTCCCGTCCGCGCGCTTGCGGACGCCGACGCGGAGCGGCGTCACCACACAGCGATCGAAGTCGCGTCCCGCGCAGATGGTGCGGGCGGAGCGCTGGACCTCCAGGCGCACGATGTCGGGGTATCGCCTGCAATCGCGCGTGTTGCGCCCTCTGAAGCAGCCGTTGTAGCGCAACAGCGCCGTCCGCCAGTGCGTGCTGCTGTCGCTCGGGGTCCTCGCCGCGACCCGTCGGGCCAAGTGGCTCAGGATGAAAATGCCGTAGCGCAGGTTGGTGGTGTCGTTCCGCAGGTTTCGGCCGAACAGCGGGCCGAGCGACGATCGCCATGGACCGGGATGGATCTGCATCAGCCCAACCGCACCCTGGCGTGAGCGGGCCGTGGACTTGAGCTCATCGTTCTCCGTGAGCATGACGCCGAGGACGAGCGCCGGCGGCATCTGGCGGCGATACGCCTCACGCACCGCGATGTCCGCCAGGGCCAGCGCACGTGAGAGTCCGACCTTTCCGGTTCCCATCAGGTCGATCGCGAATGCGCTGCGGTCACGCAGAAATGCCGACGTCGCCAAGGCCCGGTCCGTCGATTTCCTGTCCCAAGGCAATTCGAAGTCGGCATCCCACGGCAGCTCGACGTCGTCCACGGCGGCGATCGCTGGAGCGAGGCTCGCGGCGACCGTAGCCGGACGCGCCAGCGTCAGCCCGACGCCCGGCCGAGGCGCGTCGTGAAAGACCGGCGGTAAGTGCTCCGCGGTGATGACCACCGTCGCAGCGGCGACTAGCCCGATCGCGGCGTGTCGCCAAAGTGAATTGGAAGAAATACCACCCCCAGCGAAAAACCCGCGCGTGGCGTACTCGGCATCTTTCGCGCTAACGCCACGTGCGCTGAGTCACACCTTGCGGGCCGCGAGAGAGCGAGCTCATCGATCTCGCGCCGGTGATCGCCGCAGCGATCGGAAACCTGCTGAAGGAATCATAGAGCCGGCGGCACTGAACTTCCACCCTGAGAGTTGTGCCGACCCCTATGACGACCTCTGCCTCAGCTTCCGCCGCCGCCCAACCGCGGAAACCCCTGATTCGGCGACATCGTCGCAACGTTCCGTCCGCCGTGTGGTACGCACTCGCCGCGTTCGGTGGCGCGGTGTTCGTCGTCCTCGTGCAGCTGCTGCTCTATATGGCCCGCGCCGAGCCTCGCGACTCACGCTTGATCGTCGAGCGCGAGCTCAGGCTCAACACGCTGCAACCCGGAGAGCGGGTCATCCGCAGCGTTCCGGTGTTCCGCAGGAACGGCGTGGACTATTTCCGCGCCACGCGCGGGATGCTGGTGCTCACCGACCGGCGCCTGGTCTACCTGGGCGCACCGCCCCGGGACATCACCGGCGCGACTGACGCACCGCCGACGTTCGACCAGCGCGTCTTCCGCATCGACACGCTCGTCACGCTCGAGCCGTCGTTCGCGCTGCTGGGATTCGCGCGCGCGCTGCGCGTCAACACGCCAAACGGCACCGTCAACCTGGGGGTTGCCGCCGCGTCGTGGCCGAGGGCGCTGCTGCTGCGCGAGGACTGGGCGGCCCGCGACAAGAAGCTGCGCTCGATCGGGGCGTGGGGGGCGAAGGTGCGAGCGGCTCGCGCGCAGCTGGGGAAGGAGCTCGCCGCGTACCGACGTCAACCGGTCTACCACGTGGTGCGTCAGGGCGACGCGATCTCCTCGATTGCCTCGTGGTACGAGACGACCCCGGAACAGATTCGCCAGTTGAACGGCATCCCGGGGAATACGATCAAGGTCGGTCAGAAGCTCCTGATTCGCGCGGGCGCGCAGACCGGCGCCAAGTAGAACGGGGACAAGGGACAAGGCACGGGGGACAAGCGCAACTGACTGGGGAGCGGATTAGGGGAATGGATGAGGGGACCAGCGTGACTGTTCCCTTCAACCGTTCCCCTCATCCATTCCCGCTGTAGTAGTTGCCCCCGTCCCTTGTGCCCTGTCCCCGGTCCCTCACGCAGGACGTACCACCCCGCGGCACTCCCCTAGCCCCACTCGCCGATAGCCGTCGCGCTCGGCGAAGCCGCGCAGGATCACTTCGTCGCCGTCCTCGAGAAAGGCGCGGCGCTCCCCGCCCGGAAGCTCGAAGGGCTCGGTGCCGCGCCACGCCCGCTCCAGCAAACAGCCGCGCGACTCCTTTTCGGCATTCGATACCGTACCGCTCGCGATCAGATCGCCGGGGCGCAGGTTGCAGCCGTTGCTGGCGTGGTGCGTCAGCAGCTGCGGGAATGTCCAATACATCTCGCGGAACCGGCTCCGGCTCGCGCGTACGGCGGGAGTCCCCTGCTCTCGCATGCGGGCGCTGCGCAGCCACACCTCGAGGGTGATGTCCATCGCGCCGCGCTCGACGCTTGCGGCGTCCGCGAGATACGGAAGCGGCGCGGGATCTCCCGCGGGACGCGTGGGAGCCGCAACGCGAAATGGCGCCAACGCGTCCATCGTCACGACCCACGGCGACACGCTCGTGGCGAAGCTCTTCGATAGAAACGGGCCCAACGGCTGGTACTCCCAGGTCTGAATGTCGCGTGCGGACCAGTCGTTCACGAGGCACACGCCCCACAGATGCTCTTCGGCGCGCGCGATCGGGATTGCGTCGCCCAGCTGGTTCTCCGACGTGAGGTAGGCGCCCAGCTCGAGCTCGTAGTCCAGACGCCGCGACGGCGCATAGACGGGCGGAGCGTTGGCGTCGTCCCGCAGCTGACCCTTGGGACGACGGACGTTCGTACTGCTCACGATAATGGAGGACGCACGACCGTGGTACCCGATCGGCACGTACTTGTAGTTCGGGAGCAGCGGATTGTCCGGCCGAAACATGCTGCCCACGTTGGTCGCGTGGTGGATGGACGCGTAGAAATCCGAGTAGTCGCCGACGTCCACCGGGCGAAGCAGATCGACGTCCGCGATGGCGACGGTGATCTCCGCCTCGCGACGCGCCGCCGCACGATTCTCCACGTGCAGCAGCCCGACCAGCGCCTGACGCAGCGTCGACGACGCGGTGCGTCCGCGCGACATCAGGTCGTTGAGCGAGTCCGTTTCAAAGCGGACGTCGCGCGGCGCGTCTTCCAGCAGACCCAGGCGCGCACAGGCCGCGAGGTCCAGCACGCGATCGCCGATGGCAATGCCGATTCCCGGCGTCCCGCCGCGCCGGCGAAACACGCCGAGGGGAAGGTTCTGGATGGGGAAATCGGTGCCGGGGTCGTTTGCCGCGCTCACCCAGGAGCGCAGCGTTGCGTCATGCGTCGCGTCGGGCGCAGACGCCTGCGTCACAGGAGGCCAATGGAGCGGAGGTCGGCCAGCGGCTCGCTGAATGAGCACGACCCGAACGACGCCATGCTCTCGCGCGCCAGCTCGAGCGCCGTCATTGGCAGATTCACGTCACCTGTGGCTGCTCGGGCGACGGTCGGCCGCCAGTGCGAACCCTGGTCGTCGAAGCGCACCGCGCCGGGGTTGCGCTCCTCCAGCAACGCGATCGCTTCGGCTTCCCCCCGTCGCGCGCACAGCACGGCCACGCACAGCAGCATGTTGAGGAATCCGAACATCGTGCCCGATGGCGCGTCGGCGGCATACGTCAGTCGATGCTCCGCGCGCCACGGATGGTGCAATCCGGCGGTGGCCTTGAAGGCGACGTTCCGGTCCAGACAACGCTCGATGAAGCGAACGATCTGCGCGCTGGAGGGGAATGCGTCGGGCGTCACACCGCCCGTGCGGATCTTCGCCTTCGCTTTCGTCCGCGAGATCGCATCGACGAGGTGCACCGGATCCTCGGCAGCCGGAATCTCCATGAACGTGTCGAAGCGTCGGTCCAGACGTTCCGCGGCATTCTCGATCTCGCGCACCGAGTGCGTCTTCAGCTCCACGGTATCCACGAGCACCGCGCCCTCGCGCGCGTCGCTGTGGCTCGCGTTGAAGCGCTCGATGCGCTCGAGGTCCTCCTCGATGTCGCTGCCAGCCACCAGCGCCGACAACGCCCATGACCGCGCGCCTTCACGCGGGAGTCGCGCCTGCGATCGCTCGTGAAACTCCGCGAGTCGCGCCGCCGGCAGCACGAACCGGCCCAGCGCCCAGGCATCAGGACCATTACGGTAGTCCGCGTACTCTGCGACTGCCGTGGCCATGTCATGCGCCGCTGGTGGAAACAGCCCCGCGTAATCCACGACGCCGCGAAGCAATGTGCGGAGCGCCGGCGCCGGCTTGCCGGATCCACCAACGGGTGGCGCCGCGGCGCCGCTAGTCATTTCCGCGCCTTGTCCCGCTTGCGACGCTGGAGCTCCGCCAGCAGGTGCTGTTTGTCCGGCGGCACGTCCACCAGCGTCCCCCGACACATCGAGCTGCCGCAGTTGCAGCCGTAGAATTCGAGGTCCTCCACCGTGTACTCCGGCAGGAAGTCATACTCGTACTCGTAGCCCAGCTCCTCGCCGGCGCGGATGTCCCGCGACGCGTCGATCCAGATGTGCTGTCCCTCGATCCAGGCGATGCAGTTGGGGTCGCACGAGTGATTGATGTACCGCGAGATGTTGCCGCCGACCGCGGCGTCGACGCAGGTCCGGCTGTTCAGGATGAACAGGAACGTGTGGTGCCGGCGCATGCGTTCATCGTCGTACCGACGGTCCGCCTCGGCGTTGTTGATGCGCTCCCCGGTGTACTCCACGAGACGCGTGTCCTTCGGGATGTCGACGCGCGCGAACACGCCGCGTCCATGCGCCTTCGAGCGTCGCAGTACCAGCCACGGGTTGCGCGGATTGCGTATGCGTGTGCGGCTTGGCATCGCGTGGTCACGTGGCAGACGGACGTTGCTTCTGGTAGGCCTCCGCCATCTGCCGCAGCGCCAGCAGCGCCGAAGCCTCCAGCTCGTATTCCATGTGCAGCGCGTCGAGCCGGTCGGGTCCGTGCTCCTTCAGCGTGCGACTCGCTTCGTCACAGCCGCCGTGGCGCCGCAGGTATTCGCGGCTGGCGAGCCACAACGCATTCGCCTTGTGCCACCACTCTTCGTCGCCCCCGTCGGGCCGCACGTGCGCCGCTGCGGTTTCGTAGGCGTCCACGAGCGTGCGGAGCGCCTCGTCGCAGTGTTCGCAGGCCAGCTGCGCCGCCTTCAGCTCTTCTTCGACGACGGATTTCGCGTGCACGCGTGAGACACGGTCGTGCTGATGACAGCATTCCGAAGCCGCTCGGAAGAGCGCGTCGGCGCAGTCCCGGGCTTCCTGAACCGGAGTACGAGACGGCTGCGAAGGCCGTCGCGCGCGCGAGGTGGGCCGGGCGTTGGCGCGTGATTTCGACATTGCCGAACTCTAATAGGATGGTTGATGCGTGGGACCAGTCCCGGTCGTAACTTTCGGCCCACACGCATCGTAGGAACCGACGTGCAACAGACCCCCAGGCCAAGCACTCCCGCCGCTCCAGCGGCGCCCGCCAGTCCCACCTACGTCTACGACGCGAGTCAGATCGCCGCGCCCAGGACGGCACAGGACGTCCAGGCGATGCGCCTGCGTCTCTCCGATCTCAGGGGCCAGTTGCAGGACGCTGCGTCGCGGCGAAGGACAGTCTCGGAACAGATTCCCGCCGCAGACCCTGTGGCAAGGCCCGGCCTCATGGCGCGCATGAACGAGCTGGATGCCCGCATTCTGCGAATCGAGAGAGACATTTCCCAGACGCAGCAGGCCCTGAGCGCCGCGCCAAGTGCGGTGTACGTCGCCGGCGCGGGCATGCCGCTCCCCGATGACGTCGTCAGCCGTATCAGCAGCGACATCGTTCCAATCGTGGCCATCCTGTCGGTCTTCGTACTGGGGCCCTTCGCGGTCGCACTTTCTCGCTGGATCTGGAAGCGCTCGTCCGCGCCCGCGCCTCGGCCCGCGCTCGACACCGCCGCCCAGCAGCGGCTGGAGCAGCTTCAGCAGTCCGTGGACACCATTGCCATCGAGATCGAGCGGATCTCCGAGGGTCAGCGGTTCGTCACCAAACTTCTGGGAGATCGGGCCCTTGGCGTAGGGTCCGCCGAAGCCATCCTGGCTTCCCAAAGACAGGCGTCCGGGGCTCGCGAAGGGAGCTGACACCGGTTGTCGGGTTGGCGGCTTGTCGGGTTGGCGGGTTGACTGGTTGCTGCCGGACCGCTCCGAGAACCCTGTAAACCCGTCAACCTGTCACGCGACAACCCACGTAAATCCCTCCTGGCAAACAAATTGCCCATGGGGACATACGTAGTTGCCTGGCATGTACCGCGTGTTTCTGAGCGGTGGCCGGACAACTCCCGCCGATCACTCCCGGGAGAGCGCCTCGAACGATGCAGCAACAGTCCAGTGCTACATCTCTGTCCGCGGACGCGGATCCAGCGGCATTTGACTCCGAACGCGAAGCTGAGGGCGGCCACGCCGTCCAGTTCTACGAGAACGATCACTTCCTCGCCGCCGCGATCGCCGACTATCTGGCCGCGGGACTGAATGCCGGCGACGTCGTCATCGTGATCGCCACGCCGATGCATCGCGTGGAGTTCCAGCGCAGGCTGAAGGTCAAAGGCGTGGACACCGAGAGCGCCAACGTGCGCGGGCGCCTGGTCTGGATGGACGCGCAGGAAACCCTGGGGACATTCATGTCGGGTACGACGCCGGACGCGGATCGGTTCCGCACAAGCGTCGGCGCGGTCATCGACAGCTGCGTCCAGAAGGCGCACCCTCGCAAGGTACGGGCGTACGGCGAAATGGTGGACGTGCTGTGGAAGGACGGAAACGTCGATGCCGCGTTGCAGCTGGAGACTCTCTGGAACGACCTGCTGCGTCGCCACCGTTTCTCGCTGCTGTGCGCGTACTCGATGGGCAATTTCCACACGGCGTCGCACTCCGCGGCGTTCGACGGCGTGGTGAGCCAGCACACGCACGTGACGCCCACCGAGCGCTACGCCGAGGAGAACGACGCCGGACGACTGCGGCAGGTGAGCATTCTCGAGCAGCGCGCGCGCTCGCTCGAGAACGAGGTGGAGCGCCGCACGGAGCTGGAGCAGCGTCTGCGCATCGCGCTCGCCGCGAAAATCCAGGCCGAGGAGGAGCTGCGGCGCGCCCTGGACCAGCGCGACACGCTGTTGCAGCGCGAACGCGCCGCACGCGCGGAAGCCGAATCCGCGAGCCGCGCAAAGAACGACTTTCTTGCCGTGATGAGCCACGAGCTGCGCACGCCGCTCAATGCGATCGGCGGTCACGTCCAGCTTCTGGAGATGGGCATCCACGGTCCCGTGCTCGAGGCGCAGCGCGACGCCCTGTTGCGTATCGAACGCAGCCAGCGGCACCTGCTGTCGCTGATCAACGACATCCTCAACCTCACGCGCATCGAGGCGGGCCGCGTCCAGTACGCGCTTGAGGATGTGACGCTGGAGCCGCTGCTCAAGGATGTGAAGGCGCTCCTCAGTCCGCTCGTGAGCCAGCATCAGCTGAGGCTGGGCATCAGCGCGGCCGTGTTGCCCGACGGCGTGACGACGATCGCGGTGCGGGCAGATCGAGAGAAGCTGCAGCAGATCCTGCTCAACATGCTCTCGAACGCGATCAAGTTCACCCCGCCGGGAGGCAGCATCTCGCTGTCGTGCGGCGTCACGTCGGACG
>DASTVV010000116.1:0-2279 GCA_035758925.1 Gemmatimonadaceae bacterium | reverse complement strand
ACGCCAGACCCATGATGGGCAGACTGGCGGTGAGGAAGATCTGGAGGTAGGTGGGATGGAAAAAGTCCATATGCAGCCGCGTTGTCGTGCGCGCCAGGAGCGGCGGGGCTAGCGGGCTGAGAGGACGCGTTCTTTCGCTTCCGCGCCGACGTCCGCCTCCCACTTCGCCATGAGCGACCGGAGCTCTCGGATGAGATCGCCGTGTTGCTGTGCGACGTCCTGACGCTCGCCTGGATCCGCGCGAAGATCAAACAGGAAGTATTGCCCTCGATCGTCGAGGTATTTCCAATTGCCGCGCCGGACAGCGCGCTGGGTCACAGGCGGCGTGCCGGCTGCATTGGGCGCTGGAGGCAGCCGCCAGAACAATGTGCGCTCCACAGGCACGCCTTTCTGCAGAGGCCCGACGAGGTCGATCCCTTCCGGACGATAGCCTGCCGGCGGTTTCACTCCGGCCGCCGCCAGTATCGAGGCAGTCAAATCCATGGTGATGCCGACCTGCGGCGACGTGACGCCTGCGCCGAGCCGCGCGGGCCATCGCATCAGGAGCGGCACTCGAATGCCGCCTTCCCACAGCGAGCTCTTACGGTGGAAGAGGGGTGCGTTGCGGGAAAGCCACTCGCCGCCGTTGTCGCTGGTGAAGATGACGAGCGTGTTCTGCGCGAGCTTCAGCCGATCGAGCGCATCCAGAACGCGGCCGATGCCCTGATCGGCGCGCTCCAGCATCGCCACATAATCCGAGCGCGTGCCGGTTTCACGATAGTGCTCCCACCCGCGTTTCCCTTCGGGAAGGCCCGGTCGCTGATACGGCCAATGAGTTGCGTTGTACGCGACCTCGAGGAAGAACGGGCCACCGGCGCGCTGCTGTACGAACGCCTCCGCTCGATGCGTGATCTCTTCGGTCAAGTACTCGGTCGATGTCGTCGGCTCCTCGTTGTGATACAGGTCGTGGATTGGCGCCTCGAGCTTGACCGCTGCTGCCACGTCGTGCGTGTAGTAGTCGACGGCGCCACGGCGAAATCCCCAGAATTCGTCGAACCCGTGACGGTTCGGACCGGAGGCGTCCTCGTGGCCAAGGTGCCACTTTCCGATCAGTCCGGTGGCGTATCCCGCGTTCTTCAGCAGACGCGGAAGCGACGTGTGTGATGGCGCCAGATGACGCGAATCGTTGTACGTGAGCGGCGATTCGATCCCATACCGCTGCTGGTACCGGCCGGTGATTAGCGCGGTGCGCGTCGGCGAGCAGTTCGCGTGGTTCGCGTAGAAGTCCGTGAGCTTGACCCCCTCGCGCGCCAGCCGATCGATGTTCGGTGTTTTTGCGTCCGGCGCGCCATAACTGCCGACGTCGCCGTATCCGAGGTCGTCCATGATGAACATGACGACGTTCGGGCGAGGCGGTGTCTGCGCTGTAGGAGTGACGAACGCGAGCGTGATGAGCGCGCCAAGCCAGAATCTACGCATTCGATTCTCCCGCGATCGCGAGTGGCTCGGAGTAGGTCTGTGCCGTGCGCCGCAAGCATATCCTGATCGGGATCTCGGCTTCACCCGGATATCACCTTCCCTGCCGCCAACCGCGGCGTCCCAGCCTTGCGTTTACGGCCTTAGAAATTCGCGGCATCGATCGAACATCGGCACTGCCATTGGCATGGTGGCGGCACGCCCGTATAATCGCGTCTCCATCCAAGAGGTCCCATGTCCAGAGTCGCGTTCCGCGTGATCGCCGCGATGGCCGGCGTCCTGATCATGTCGTCTGCGCCCCTCGCGCAAACAAAAGCACAGAACGACAAGGCGGCGGTGGTGGAAGCTGGAGCCGCCTGACGCGTCAACGCGCAAGCGCGGCGGACTGCTCATCTCGTGTCGGAGCCTTTCAGCGCGGCAAGGCCATTCACGACGACGCGCAAGCCCGATTCCTTCTCGGATGGCGTCGTAGGTTTGCCAATGAGGAATCGCTGGCCGTCGGGAGTCACGCCATAGAACACATCGTCACGATGACTCGGCGCACACAGGTATCGCCGAGGGCTGATCTTCGTAATGTTTAGACCTATCGGGTCTGCAGCATGTTTCTAAAACCGCCGGCACGCCAAACGACAGTATTGCTCAACTGCGAGATTTTCCACCGACCGTCTATCTGCATCAAGGTGGCGTCTATGACGCCGCCGGCGACAAAGAAGTTATCGGCATTGTTCGCGTTCGCCTTACTGCCCTCCCACATGTGCATGGCCACGAGGTTGGCGCGCACGGTTGCGGTGCCGCCATCTATGGAGATATCAGGGGCGGTCAGA
>DASTVV010000086.1:0-3977 GCA_035758925.1 Gemmatimonadaceae bacterium | reverse complement strand
CGACACGGACTCGTTCCTGATCAGGGACGTCCAACCGAGCGACGCCGAAGGGATTGTCGGCGTGCTCAACCCAATCATCGAAGCGGGAATCTACACTGTCTTTGATGCGCCGTTCAGTGTGGAGGCGGAACGTGCCTACATCGCGAATTTCCCGGCACGAGGTGTCTGGAAAGTCGCTGCGCGCGGCGCTGACCACCGCATTCTGGGGTTTCAGGTCCTGGAGCCATTCGCCACGTATACCAAGGCATTTGACCACGTCGGCACGATAGGTACCTACGTCGACCTCACGATGAGGCGTCAGGGCATCGCGCGACGCCTTTTCGAGGCCTCGCTAAGCGCGGCGTGCTCAAAAGGGTACGAGAAGTTGTTTACATTCGTACGGTCAGACAACCCGGACGCGCTGGCGACCTATGTTGCCAACGGCTTTCACGTGATCGGGATAGCAGCAAGGCACGCACGAGTCGGCGGTCGCTACGTGGATGAAGTCCTCATCGAGCGGCCGCTCGGCGAGGGGCTTTCGAACCCGACTGGTCAGCCCTGCCGCAGTGCCTCGGTCGGTTGAACACGCAGTGCTCGGCGCGCCGGTGCGGCGCACGCAAGCATGCCCACCGCCGCCATGATGACGGACGTGATCACGGAAGAGACGAGGAGATCCGTGGTCAGGCTGTCGGCGCGCCACGCGATAAACAGGATGAGGCTGTTGCCGGCGATGATTCCGCCGGCGAGCTGACGACCGGCACGGGCGAAAACGGTACGCAGCACGCGCCGGGGGTCCGCGCCGAGTGCGATCCGGATGCCGATCTCGCGGATGCGACGCGCCACGGCAACGGCCATGAGCGCGTACAGACCGGCCGCGGAGAAGACCACCGCCGCGACCAGAATACTGCCGAACACGAGGGTGCCGAAGACCTGCGGCGCCCGCTGCTGTGCGACGATCTCTTCGAGGGTGACGATGTCCTGGAGCTGCAGTCCGACATCGACCTGCTGCGCAAGGGCGGCGACGCGAGGCGCAAGCGGCGCTGCGTCCCCCGCGACGCGTACAGCGACCACGACAGGATCGAGCTCCGCCGCGGAGGCTGCGCGATAGATGTACGCGGCCCCACCCCAATCGGCGGGGAACAACATCGCCAGATCGGTGACCACGCCGACGATCTCGTGCCAGGGCCCCAGCTCGCGCTCGCTGCCTCGCTGGACCGTGCGAACGCGTGCGCCCACAGGATTTCTGCCCACCACGCGCATGAACGCCTCGTTGACCACGACGGGGCCGTTCGCCGCCCCGGCGTCAGCGGTATGCAAGCCGCGGCCGGCCAAGACCTTGGCGCCGAACGCGTCGTGATAGCCGGCACCGACAGCAGCCATCGCGAATCCGCCCTCGAAATTGCCCTGCACGCGAGCCGGTGGTGCACCATCCTGCTCCATTTCCACCGCCACCCACTCCGGGCTCATTGTCGGCAGGCGATCGCCGTGCGTCACGTGCGTCACACGAGGCTCCTCACGCAACCGGCCCGCGAGCTCTTCGTACGCACGCGCGCGACGCGCGCTGATCTGCCCATCGTCAGGCACACCGCCCTCGCCGGTCAGCGCCTCGTTGTCCATCCTGAAACGGAAGGTGAGGTAACGCTCCGTCGGAAACGCTGCCGACATCGACTCGCCGAGGAGAGAGGTGGTGTAGACCCCCACCGCGGCGGGCACGAACAGCAGCGTCAACGCCACCTGCGCGCCGACGATGAACGACCAGGTGCCGCCGAACTTCATCGTCCCACCGGTGCTCGTGATCCCCTGCAGTCCCCGCTGGACGGACGGGCTCGTGGCCTTCAGTGCGGGCAGCAGGCCGATCAGTGCCGCGGCGATGAGCGCGAGCAGCAGCGCATAGGCGATGGAGGCAGGCTCGAGCGTCAGATCCACCCAGAACGGCAGGCCGTCCCCAATGATCTGACTCGCCCGGGTCCAGGCATAGCGCACCGTCGTCTGGGCCACGACGAGCCCGAGTATCGCGGCGGCGAGGGACAGCACGAGCGATTCGGTGACGATTTGCGCGATCACGCGGGCACGGCTCGCTCCCAGTGCGTGACGGACGACCATCTCCGACTCGCGCATCGCCGTGCGCGCGAAGATCAGCGTCGCGACGTTCGCGCAGACTGCCCCCAGCAGCAGCAAAACGATGGCGTGGACTGCCAGATCTTCCAGCCGCAGCGGATCACCCGGCGTGCGCCCGGCGAATGCGCGAACGCGCGTGCGCAGCTGCGCGTGGGTGGTCGGCTGGTCGGCGGCAGAGCGTGCCGAGACGACCGCGAGCTCCGCCGCGGCGTCCTGCCAGCTCGCGCCGTCGGCGAGCCGGCCGAACACTTCCACCGCCGGCCCTTCGCGCGGCGGCGCGTCCTGAACCGGCAACGGTACCCATAACTGCTGATTGCGTGGGAAGCCGAAGCGCGGCGGCATCACGCCCACAACGGTGCGAGCCGCGCGACCCACCGTTACGACGCGGCCGATGATCGCCGGGTCCTGCAGGAACTGTCTCTGCCAGACGTCGTAATCGAGGACCACGACGGGCTCCGCACCCGCCATTTCGTCCGCCGGCTGCAGCGACCTGCCGAGCAGCGGCGTCACACGGGTGAGCGGAAACGCAGACGCCGTGATCTCCGCCACACGCAGCGATTCGACACCGCCTTCGCCGGTCAGCACGTTGCGCTCGCTCACCCGCGCGGCGCCGAGCTCCACCACCGTCTTCAGAGATCGCCGCCAGATCGCGAAATCGTGGAGCACCCTCGGCTCCACGCGTGACGCCGCCACGTCCCGCGTCTCCAGGCGCACGACCCGGCTGCCTTCGTCGAAGGGCAGCCGTTTGTACAGCAGTTCGCCGGCGACTTCGATGCCGACCGACCCAATCGCGATGGCCGCTGCCAGCGAGAGGCCGGCAATGATCGTAAGCGCTGGATGCTTCAGCAGCAGACGCGCGCCCAGCTTCCAGTCGAGCCACGAGACCGGGATCAGCGGACCGCGCCCCGAGGCCCCCGGTACCTCACCCATCGTCGTCATCGGGCCTCACCCCGCAGGCGCCCCTGAGCCTGCTGCCCGGAAACCAGGCTCGCATTCATACGCTCCGCTCCTCCAATCCACACAAGTCGGTGCATCGGGCCTGCTCATCGAGCCGGCAGATGGAAGCATCCCACCGCGGACCAGCCGGTGTCTTCACGTAGAGGTGAGCATCCTGTGAGATTCCGGTGAGCGGTCACAGCCAACCCGCCAGTCAACGACAGATGCCTTGGACAGCCAGGTGTGTTCCACTGACCAGCGGCTTCGTTCTGGTCGGCTTGGAGCGACTTGCGAGAGGCGCGCTCGCGGACACCGGTTCATCGACCATCGGTTTCGACTGACCACTTGGCGCTCCCGAAGTCCGCCAACCACCGCTCTTCGTCGCGGCCCCCCTCGCGGCGTCAGCCGTTCTGATCCAAAAGCCGGAACCAGTGTGAAAAGATCGTCGAGAAATTCATCAGTTCTCCCGCAGGTTGCGTGTTCGAATTCAACGCGGATTCCCAGCGGACTGACGGTCTTGGCACGGGGCGCCAACACCCTTTCAGCGGTGGCGTGAGCGACCACGTCGCTGGCCGCAGGCGTGGCAGGGCAAGCGGCCATGTCGGGTGGTCGCTCACGCCACGGTGTTGCTCTTGGCGACCGCTCCGGCGGTGGCTCCACCAGGCGGGCGGCATAGAGCGCCGCCCGAGACGACGGGCTGCAACCTCCACGACGATCGACAGTTGCCGGATGCGCTCAACGCGCGCGAACCGCGTTAGTTGTATCAAGTCGTTGGCTTGGCGAGCCTCAACAACGGGTTCGCCGCGGCGCCGAACTTTCGGCCTGCGACTGGATCCGCAGTGACAGCTCCTTCCTTCTTCAGTTCGCGAACCAGTTCGTTGACGTGCTTCGGCAACCACCATTCAGGTCTGACGGCGGTGTGCAGATCCTGCCATCGCTCAGGG
>DASTVV010000072.1:0-3466 GCA_035758925.1 Gemmatimonadaceae bacterium | reverse complement strand
GGGTTCGAATCCCCGTACCGGTACCAGAAAATCAAGCGGCCGCAGTTGCTTACGACCACTTACAGCAGGTATCGAACAATCGACTAACGCCACACCACCAAGCCCCCGTGATAGCCGCAGTCACTCGAATCGAAGTGCGTGAGCGGGATCGATGCGCGCGGCTTGGCGCAGGGGCACCAGCGAGGCGACCAGGGTTGCGATGAACACGACTGCAGCACCCACCACAAACGGGCGCACACCGATTTCGAGAATGTCCGCTGAAGCGATGAGCAGACGAACCAGGCCTGCCGCCGCAGCCAATCCTGCCGCGAGGCCGATCATGGCGGTACGACCCATTTGGAACAGCATGTCCCTCACGATTCGCCAGGCGCTGGCCCCCAGCACCATTCGAACGCCGAACTCGCGTGTCCGCTGGGCAACAACGAACGAGACAAGGGCGTTCGTCCCCGAGTATGCGAACAGCAGGCCAACAACGCCGAGCACCGACGCGATCGCTGAAAGGGCTCGAAAGCCCCACGTCACCTCCGCCACAGACGCTTGCATCGACCGCAATTCAAACGGTGTGTCGCGCGCGACGTCGTTCATCGCAGTCGCGACGGCCAACCTGAGACTGTTGACATCGTCATTACGGGTTCGCACGAGCAGCGTCATGTCCGCAAGAGCCTGTGCGTCTGTTGCGAAATAGACACAGCTGACGTCGACGCCATCAGTGATAGACCCGTTGCCCACGTCCTCGGCCACGCCGATGACTCGCACACGACCACGCGGGACACGTGGATCGGATGGTCGGCCGGGGATCGCGGCGATATCGAGCGTCTGGCCGAGCGGGTCGAGCCCCGGCCACATTGCGGCTGCCGTCGCTTCGCTGACCAGTGCCACTGCTGCTCCCGCGGCGGCCTCGGCGGGTGAAAACGCGCGCCCACGCACGATTCGAATGTCGAACAGGGGGAAGTACTCCGGCGACACACCCACGTAGCCGACACGTCTCGAGAGATCCGAGACCGATGCCGTGACGCCGACCATGCGCAGCGGACTTCCCATCGGAGGTGCCCACGCAGCAGCCACACGCTCGACTGCAGGCTCGGACTGCAGCCGTGCCGCGACCTTGCTTCGCACCATCGGATCGATGTCAAGGATCGATACACGCTCGTAGCTCAGATTGAGTGGCGGATTGGTGAGATGCGACGACGCGTCGAGCAAGCCCATCGCGCCGACGAGAAACAGGACGCATGCGGCGATCTGCATGGCCACCAGGCCCGAGCGCAGACGCGACCCACGCGCGTCCGACGACGCCTGGCCGCGCGATGCCCCCGCCAGGCGCATGCCCGCCAGGCGCACCGCGGGCGTGAGCGTGACGAGAACCGCGCACACCACTGCCGCCGCGGCGAGACACGCCATGACCCGCAGGTCGATATCGAGGGGCAGTAGGACGTTCTCGAGCGGCGGCATACCAGTTGGCCACGTGGCGAGGAGGACGGACGGAAGGACGCCAGCGGTCAACGTCACAAGGGCAAAGCCCACTGCGGCGGCCGGAACGGCGAGGACCAGGCTCTCGAAGAGGAGCTGACGCGCCACACGCCACCGGCTGGCCCCCAGCGCCAGCCGGACAACGATCTCCGGCTGCCGGGCCAGCGCCCGCGCCAACATCAGGTTCGTGACGTTGGCGACGGCGACGAGGAGGACCAAGCCGAACGCCGACATGATGACCGTGATCACCGCCACCGCGTCCCGGTCCAACGGAAGGCGCGTGGCGAGCGAGTTGAGGTGTACAGCCATCGGCGCTCTATCAGACGGGCGGGGGAAACGCCGCTCGAGCCATACCTCCAGCCACGCCTGCATCGATGCCGGAGAGACATTGGGCTTCAATCGTGCGAAGACCACGAGCGATGCCGTATTGGGCTCGGACCAAGGGTCCACACCGGCAAATGCACTCGCCATCGTCAGCGGCGCCCAGAAGCTGACGAGTTCCTGGCCGGCCAATTGCGCATGGGGAACCGTGACGCCGACGACTTCGAAGCGCTGACGTCCCAGCGAGACGCGTTGACCGATGATCGACGGATCCGCGCCGTACCGCGAGCGCCAGATTTGGTGAGATAACACCACGACTGCTCCCGCGCCGCGGATCGAGGAATCCTCCGGCCTCAGGAGTCGACCGAGCATCGGTCGCGCGCCGAGCAGCTCGAAGTAGTTGCCGGTCACCAGCAGGCCTTCGCTGGTGACGTCCTCCTGCCTGATCCTGGCGTCCTGAGCCGCCGCCACATCGGCGAACTCACGCGCCTCCGGTTGCAGCACTTCGTAGTCCGCCAGCCGAAACCGCTGGCGGTATCCGATGTCAGTGTCCCAGCTCAGCGAGTACAGCGCGTGCGGGTTGGGCAGGTCGACTGGCTTGAACAGATAGGCGTTGAAGACGGTGAATGCCGTGCCCAGGAGTCCGATGCCCAGTCCCATGGTCATCACGACCGTGGCGGCGAACACCGGCGCCCGCAAAAGAGTCCGCACCGCGTAGCGGACGTCCCGGAGTGAGTCCTGCCAGATACCGCCGAGACCCGACATGCGGGGGCGAACGTGTGGCCCCCGATCGTCGAATCGCTCGGACCAGCGATCGATTCGTGACCGTCGGTGGGGTCGGTCTGCTTCTGCGAGCGTGTCGGCGAAACTCGTCCAGTCCGTGATCTGGGCACTGGCGAAGGCGTCGGCCTCCGAGTCGCTCAGGCCGCGTGCGAGGGCGTCGCGATAACAGTCCTCGATCTGCGACGCGAGTTCGCGCACGATGCGCGATTCGCGGGCCTGCCCGAGCGCCGAGGGGGGCAGATGCGTGCGGACATACACCTCCCAGTCACGCACGTGATGTCCCCATCACCGCCTTGACGGCGCCGATGAAGTCCTTCCACGTCTCGCGTTGCTGGGCGAGGACGCGACGCCCGTCCGGCGTGAGCCGGTAAAAGCATCGCCGCCTCTCACCGGACTTTTCGACCCAGCGGCCCTTGATCCAGCCGCGATTCTCCAGGCGGAGGAGCGTCGGATAGAGCGTCGGCAGCGCGAATGTCAGCCGCCCGCCCGAGCGGGCCTCGATCAGCTTGCCGATTTCGTAGCCGTGACGAGCACGGGCCTCGAGCAGTGAGAGGATGAGCATCTCGCTGCTACCCTTCTTCAATTCCGCGCTGAACATGCTTAGCCTCGCAATATGTAGCGTGACTAAGTATATAGACGACGAGCGAGGGCCGCAAGTTCTGGCCCGTCTGTGGGGTACGCCGAGCGCCGCACTGGGGAAACGGATCCGCTATCTGCCCGATTTGCCGTGGCACGAGGTCATCGGCGTCGTGCAGGACGTCCGCGAAAACGGTGTGTACGAAGCGGCACCGCCCACCGTGTACTGGCCGACGATGTCTGCGTCGTTGAACGCGAGGCCCGGTCGGCCGAATGCCATCCGCGGCGTGAGCTTCATCGTCCGCAGCGATCGGCCCCT
>DASTVV010000005.1:0-57349 GCA_035758925.1 Gemmatimonadaceae bacterium | reverse complement strand
CTCCCGCTGCGCGCTGACGCGCACGGTCTCCAGCACTGGCACAAAGACGTCCATGCTGAGCGTCACGCTGCTTGCCTCGCTCGACGAGAGGTCCACTGCCTGCTCCACGGGGGCGTATCCGAGGAGCCGAGCCGAGACGGTCTGAGTGCCGGACGGCAGGCTGTCGAGGACGAATTCGCCAGTGGGCCGCGTGGTCGCGACCCGCGAGGTTCCATCGATCTGCACGCGAGCGCCGGCCAGCGGCTGACCCGCCTTGGTCACGACGCGTCCGCTGAGTCGCGCGGATCCCAGCGGCGCTGCTCTTGGAGCGGCTGAGTCCGGACCGGTTCCAGGCGCTGCCGCGACGGCTCCAGGCAGCGCGATGCTCATGCTCCGAAGCATCAGGATGTCCTGACCGAAGTTGAGCGGGATGTCGCCGCTCGTGAGGCCACCCTTGATGACCTGCGCGCGCCCTTCCAGCTCGGCGGGAAGGCCGCAGATGCGGTAGGTGCCATCTGCCCCCACAACCGCCTCGCGCACGCGCGGGGCACGACGCACGTTGCTCGTGATATCCAGCTCGTACCACACGAACGACACTTTCGCGCCCGCCGCGGGCCTGCCGGAATCCGCTTCGTACACGCGACCCATCAGTGCAGCCGGCCCGCGATTGCGCCAGGCCGCCGAACAAAGAATCGAGACCAGAATCTCCGGAGACGGCGTGGCCAGCTCCAGCGCCTTTGTCTGCCCCGCGGCAAAGGTCTCTGCGTCGGAACGCAGCGCGACCCCGAGGGTGTCGATCAACGGATGCTGAACTCGCAGGACGTGAGAGCCTGGAGGAATTCCCTCGATGTGGAAGCGGCCGCTGGCGTCGGTGGTTCCGAACAGCTCCGACGTGTCGACACGCACGCGGGCGCCGGCCAGCGGCCGCATCCGGATGCTGTCGAACGCGACTCCGATGGCGTTAGCGGTCGCGCCAGCGGCGGGCGCCTGCTGGGCGTGGGCCAGGGCAGCAACACCCGGCGCCAGAAGCAGCGAAAACAGGGTTAAGGCACGCACAGAGGGAATGTTACACCACGCGCAAGAGATGTGTTCAACCCCACAATTCCGGCAAGTCTGGCGTCACAACCAAGAACGTCGAAAACCCTCAACTTTCCACCTGTCCTGTCGAGACTTTCTTGGGAAGGACCCCAGCCGACGCCGGCCGCAAGTCCCTCTGTTGTCGTCAACCCGGTCCGAAATGACGGCCATCGCGTCGATGGACGAGACCAAGCGGTTCGTGAATCGCTACTTCGAGCGGCTGCTCGTGGTGGTGCTCGTCGCGTCGCTGCTCCTCATCCAGCAATTCATCGAGTACAAGCTGGCGTTTCTCAGCTTCTACTATCTCCCGATCATCCTGGCCGGCTTCCTCGTCGGCCGGCGGATGGCGGTTTGGGCTGCGGTTTTCATCGTGTTGCTGGTGGGCTTTCTCCAGGCCTTTCGCGGTATCGAAAGCGGCGCGGGCATCGGCGCGGAGGAGGTGTTCCATCTCATCCCATGGGGCGGATTCCTCATCCTCACCGGCTATTGCGTCGGGGTACTCGCGGAGCAGCGCAAGGCGCGCACTGACGATGTACGCGCCACGTACCTGACCATGTTGGAGCTCCTCACCCTGCACGTGGACAGCAGCGACCGCATGCGTCGTGGCCACAGCCATCGCGTGGGAGAGCGTGCGGTCGCGCTGGCACATGAGCTGGGCCTGACTGACGAACAGCAGGAGGATCTGCGCGTCGCGGGGCTGCTGCACGAGATGGGACCGGGCGATCCACGTCTCGCGCGACTCATGTCGGACATGCCGACCTCGCGCGACAGGAAGCTCAACTCGATGCGCAGTGCCCTGCGTTACGTGGATGAGTACAGCCACTACCACGAGGTGGTGAGCACCGGTTGGCCCGTGGACAAGACGAGAATCTCCATTGGCGCCAAGATTCTGGCAGTCGCAGACGCGTACGAGACGCTGCAGACTCCGACCCCCGCGCGGCAGGCGTTCGCGCCCTGGACGGCCCTCGAGGAGATCGAACGCGGTGCGGGAACCACGTTCGCGAGCGAGGTCGTGAAGGCGCTGCGCAGGGTGGCGGCAATCGAGCGCGTGGAGGCGGAAAGTCTCGAGAACGAGCCGCGCTTCGGGCTGAGGCTGGCGTAGCGGGCGCAGTCCTTGCCCTTGAGTCGTGCCCTCGGCAGCGATGCCGAGCACATCACGGGACAAGGACAATGCGACCCCCACTCTTCGCTACCCTTTCCGCGGCTGTGATGCTGGCGCGGCCCCTGGCCGTGGAAGCGCAGTCAGTCGGAAAAATGTTGTCGGACGATTTCGGAAACGCGGGCAAGGACATCGTCGCGATCTGGACGTCCCCCTTCCACGCATCGAGCAGGGACTGGATGCTCGCGGGCGCCTCGGCGGGCGTGTTCGGACTGTCGATGCTCGCCGACGAATCCGTCAGTGATTGGGCGCTGAAAAGTGCGAACGGAGATTTCTTCGATGCACTGTCTCCGGTCCGGCGCGGCGGCAAGCTCTTCGCCGGGAAGTATGTCGTGCCTCCGCTGGCGGCGACATACATCGCCGGCGTCGCGTTCAAGAACCAGGCACTGCGCGATCTGGCGATGGGATGCGTGGCGTCGTGGGGCTCGCAGGCCGCAATCCGTCGGGGCCTCTACGCGCTGGTTGGACGGGCCCGTCCCGAAAGCCTTCCCGACAACAATCAGCAATGGAGGGTTCCCTCGGGAGGAGCGTGGGAAATGCACTCCTTCCCGGCCGGCCATTTCGCCAATGCGTTGTCGTGCGCGACGTTCGCGAATGAGCGATTCCGCCTGGGCCCAGCAGGCATCGCCGTCTACGCCGTCGCCGGGGCGGTGGGCGTGGGACGGCTCGCTGACGGCGCGCACTGGACGTCCGACACGGTGATCGGGGGCGTCCTCGGCTACGCCGTCGGGCGGGAGATCGCACGCCGTTCCCTGCGACGCAAGAACGAGCCGAACCACGCCGTCAGTTTCCAGCTGTCGCCGGATCTTGCCGGGTTGGCTGCGCGCGTCACCTGGACGTTCTAGCTGTCGGATTCCTGGAGGCGCCGACCCCGCACGCCGTCGAAGCGGCGCTGCAGCTGCTTCACGTCGCTTTCTGCGTCTCCGGTGGTGGTGAACGGCGGCAGGACCTGAACGGCGCGCGCGCCGAAGTTCAGCGCGACGGGAACGATCGGCACGCCCGCGCCGTGGGCGATGTGATAGAACCCCGTGCGCCAGCGCTCCACGGCCTTGCGAGTGCCTTCCGGCGCGATCGCGAGCACCAGCCGATCCCGCCGCCGAAACTCGTCCACGATGCCACTGACGACGTCGTGTGATGTCGCGCGGTCCACCGGGATTCCGCCCCAGGCCCGCATCAGCGTCCCAAGCGGAAATCGGAACAGCGAGTCCTTCCCGAGGAAGAGTACCCGCAGCCCCAGTGACATTTTGGCCGCGAGGCCAACGACGAAGTCCCAGTTCGAGGTGTGAGGCGCGACGATGATGACGAGCTTTGGCAGGTTCGGGATGTCGCCCTCGATGCGCCAGCCCATGAGCCGGAGTGTCCAGCGCCCGAGCGCGCGCGACACCGGACCGCCAGTTTGCGGGAGCTCGGAACCGAGCCTTGGCCACTCTGTGACGGGATGACTTGCGGAGTGCACTACGGGAACGTAAAAAGCCTGCGTTCCGCTTTGCCAATCGACCGCCCCCCAGGTGATTCATGGCTCTTCCCCCCGCTCGCACCAGCAACCCCGCTGGAGCGCTGAAGCTGCGTGTCATGGATGTGCTGGACCGAACTGTCCGCTCGCACGGCCCCAAGCCGGCCCTCCGCGTCAAACGCGGCAACGGTGTCGGCTCCTGGCAGACCATCTCCTGGGGTGAGTACCACAGGCAGGTGCGGCAGGTGGCGCGCGCGTTGATCGCGTTGGGTACGCAGCCGGGCAGCGGCGTCGCGATCATCGGGTACAACTGTCCGGAATGGTTTTTCGCCGACATCGGTGCGATCTACGCCGGCGCGGTCCCGGCCGGCATCTACACCACCAGCTCGCCGGAGCAGTGCCAGTACATCGCCAATCACTGCGACGCCTCGGTCGTATTCGTGGACGACACGTCGCAGCTCGCCAAGTTTCTCCAGGTTCGCGACCGGCTTCCGGCACTCCGGGCGCTGGTGCTGATGCATGGCGAACCGGCGCCGATGCCGGGCGTCTACTCGTGGCCCAGGTTCCTCGAGCTCGGACTCAACGCAACGGAACAGGAGCTCGACCGGCGCATCGCGGCGCAGTCGGCCGATTCGGTTGCTACGCTGATCTACACGTCCGGGACAACCGGTATTCCGAAAGCCGTGATGCTGAGCCACGACAACCTCACGTGGACGACGGCGAGCGCGGTGGGCCTGCTCGATCCGCAGCCCGGTGAGCACATCGTGAGCTACCTGCCGCTGAGCCATATCGCGGAGCAGGTCGTGTCACTGCATGGGCCGATGATGTACGGACTGTGCGTCACCTTCGCGGAGAGCATGGACAAGCTTGCCGATGCCCTGCGGGACGCGCGGCCACACTATTTCCTCGGCGTACCGCGCGTGTGGGAGAAGATTCAGGAGAAGATCATGGCGGCGGGCGCGCAGAATCCGCCGCTCAAGAAGAAGATCGCCGCGTGGGCACGTCGCGTCGGACTCGCGGGCGGCTACGCCGAGCAGTTGCACGTCGGCAAGCCCGCGGTCTGGGCCATTGCGAACGCGCTGGTGTTCAAGAAAGTGCGCAAGCAACTTGGCCTGGACCGCGCGAAGATCCTCGTGACTTCCGCGGCACCGATCTCGCGCGACACGCTGGAATTCTTTCTGAGCCTGGGACTTCCCATCTGCGAGGTCTACGGAATGAGCGAGTGCACCGGACCGGCCACCTCGTCGATTCCGGGCAAGTATCGCACGGGGAAGGCGGGCGTGGGCCTGCCTGGCGCCGAGCTGAAAATCGCGGGCGACGGCGAGGTCTGCATGCGCGGCAGGCACGTGTTCAAGGGCTACTTCAAAGATCCGGCGGCCACCTCGGAAACGATCGACAAGGACGGCTGGCTGCACTCGGGCGATATCGGGACGATCGACGAACACGGATTCCTGCAGATCACGGACCGAAAGAAAGATCTGATCATCACCGCGGGCGGCGAGAACATCGCGCCGGCCCTGGTGGAGGGATACCTCAAGGGCATTCCCGTCGTGAGCCAGGCCGTGGTCATCGGCGATCGCCAGCGTTACCTGTCCGTGCTGCTGACCCTGAACGCCGAACGCATTCCCGTGGACGCCGTGGCCATCGGGAGCGCGGCGACGGACGCGACGACAGCCGCGCGAGATGAGAAATTCCTCAGCTTCCTCCAGCGCCAGATCGATAGCGTCAACGCCCGGCTCGCACGCGTTCAGGCCGTGAAGAAATTCAAGATCATCCCGCACGACTTCACGGTCGAAGGCGGTGAGCTGACGCCGACCATGAAGGTGAAGCGGAAGGTCGTGACCGAGAAATACCGCGCGGAAATCGAGCGGCTCTACTCCTGACGCAGCGCCGCATGCGACGACGCATGCCGACGCGGCGCGGATGACGCATTACCGGACACGCCGGTAGGTCGCGCCCCCCATCTCGAGCCTGGCAGGCAGCCCATCCGGGCCGATGACGAATGTCGCGCCCTGGCTGCCGCGCCACCGCGCGTCCCACCGCGCGCGAAAGCTGTCGTATTGCCAGTGTGTCAAGGTCGCCGCCGACGTCGGGCTGTATCGCAGGCGCAGGTTGCCGTTCTCGAACATCACGACGCGCGTACCGTACAGCGAGTCGGTGTAGGTTCCGGCGTACTTCTCGAGTGGAAGCGATGGTCGCGTGCCGGTGATCCGCTGCTGCTCCACGCGTTTCTGGGCGGCCAGGCCTTCCGCGCGCAGATCGCCGTAGAGCTTCCGCAGCTCCGCGCTCCAGTCGCGCGCCGGTGCACCCGTGAACGCGTCGAAGGTCCTGAGCATCAGGGCGTGGCGCACTTCGGCGTGATCCAGGTTCGACAGCACGTAGACTCCGAGTCCTTCGTCCAGCAGCAGGCCGACGATCGCGACCATGCCGTCGATGCTGCCGGTATGGAAGTCGACCTTGCGACCGTTGTAGTCCTGCTGAAACCACCCCAGGCCATAGGTCTGCCAATGAGGGCGCGTCAGTTGTGCCGTCGGGTAGAACTCCGGCTCGGGCACCATGGTCTGCGGACGAACCAGCTCCAGGAACGAGCGCTTCTGAAGCAGCGCGTTGCCCTCGAAACGGCCGCTGTCGAGCACGAAGCGCATCCACTTCGACATGTCAGCGACGCTGGACCACACGGCTCCGGCGGGAGCGACCGGGTCCACCGGAGCATTTGAAATCACCCGAACCGTGTCGTCGACGATGAAATGCGGTGAGGCGACGTTCGTGCTGCGCGACGCTTCGGCCAGCGTCGCGACGGTGCGGCTCATGCCGAGTGGCTTGAAGATCCGCGCACGCAGAAAATCCGCCCACGACATTCCGCTCGCGGCAGCCACGACCTGGCCCGCCACCGCGTACATGATGTTCTGATAGATGAAGCTCGACCGCATGGAGTACGCTGGCCGCACCATCCGCACGCGGCGCAGGATCTCGTCGCCCGGCGTATCGGTGCCGTACCACAGGAAGTCCGCGTTCGGCAGGCCGGCGCGATGCGTGAGCAGGTCGCGAACGGTGAGCTCACGCGTCACCCACGGATCCTGGAGCTGGAAGTTCGGCAGGAACTTCGTGACCGGATCGTCGAGCCGGAGCTTTCCTTCATCCGCAAGCATCGCGATCGCGGCCGCGGTCATCGCCTTGGTCGTGGAGCCGATCGCGAAGAGCGTCTGCGTATCGACCGGTGCCGGCTTTCCGAGCTCGAGCACGCCGTAGCCCCTCGCAAACACCACTCGACCATCCTTCACGACGGCGATCGCGAGTCCAGGTGCGCGCCAGTCCCTGGTTGCCTGTGCGGCGTATGCGTCCAAGTCCTGAACGCGGCGGTCGGTCTGTGCCGAAGCGAGCGCGGGCACACAGAGGGCCAGCAGGAGGAGTCGTTTCATGCGCAGTAGATAACCCGCGTACGCAGGACGGTCCAGCACGCCTCCCCCCGAGAGTTGCCACGCATCGGCGCGGTTGGCACGGACCCCGCTAAGACCTGAGGTCGATACCACAGCGCCACAGGCGCGCCCGGCTGCTGCTGGGCATGACTCATCATCCGGAGAATCCCATGGCAGACGTACAGATCAATCAGCCGCCGTCTGGCGGACAGCAGGTGGAGCAACGCGGCGGTGGATCCGGCGCGGCGTGGGCCGTCATCGTGGTCCTTCTGCTAGTCGTCGTCGGTTGGCTGCTCTTCGGTCGCGGCCTCGGCCGCAACGCCGATGGCGACAAGGACATCAACATCAACGCGAAGGTGGAGACGCCAGCGGCACCGACGCCAGCGCCCTCGAATCCCGCACCTGCGCCAGCACCGTCCAAGGCGCCAACCAAGACGCCGTAGCGCGGAGCAAATCGGTACGATCTATCGCAGGAACTGCTTGGCGATGGTCTGGAGCTGCATGTTGGACGTTCCTTCGTAGATCGTACCGATCTTCGCGTCGCGGTAGAATTTTTCGACGGGGAAGTCCTTGGTGTAGCCGTAGCCGCCGTACAGCTCGACGCACAGCGACGTCACGCGCTCCGCGACCTGTGACGAGTAGAGCTTGGCCATCGCGCCCTCGAGGGCGATGTCCTGTCCGGCGTCCTTGAGCCGGGCGGCGTTGTACACCATCAGACGTGCGCCTTCGATCTCGGTCCGCGCCTGCGCCAGCTGAAACTGAACCGCCTGGAAATCGGAGATCGGCTTCCCGAACTGCTGGCGTTCCTTCACGTACGCCGCCGTGGCACGCAGGGCGCCCTGGGCCACGCCGATCATCTGCGCGCCGATGCCGATCCGCCCTTCGTTGAGCGTCTCGATCGCGATCTTGTATCCCTGTCCCACCGGACCAAGCACGTTGCGAGACGGGACTTCTACGCCATCGAGAATCAGCTCCGTCGTGCTGGACGCGCGGATGCCCAGCTTGTCCTCCTTCTTGCCGACGCTGAAGCCAGGAAACCCACGCTCCACCACGAACGCCGTGATGCCCTTGTAACCCGCGGATGGGTTGGCGTTCGCGAAGATCACGTAGAGCTCCGCCTCGGCGCCGTTCGTGATCCACATTTTCCGGCCGGTGAGGACCCACGTCTCGCCGCGCTGCTCGGCGCGTGCCGCCATGCCGAACGCGTCGGATCCCGAGCCCGGTTCCGAGAGCGCGTAGGCGCCGACCGTGCCGCTGGTGAGCCGCGGCAGATACGTGGACGTGATGAAGTCCGACCCGTATCGGGTGAGCGGATAATTGACGAGCGTGTTCTGCACGTCCACCAGGATGGCGGAGGACGCGTCCACCTTGCTGATCTCCTCGACCGCGAGCGCCACCATGAACAGCGATCCCCCGGCGCCGCCCAGCGTCTCGGGCACCTCGATGCCCATGAGGCCGAGCTCGAAGCAGCTCGCGATCAGCTCCTTGTCGAGCTTTCCGGCCTCCTCCATCGCTTTCACGCGCGGCCGCACTTCGTCTTCCGCGAACGCGGCAACCGCGTCCCGGAACATGATCTCCTCGTCACTGAGCTGCGTGAGCGGCGGCCTCGCCGTGGAGAGGTCGGTGGTCATGGGCGGGAATATACGATTCGGAGGCTTGCGCGCAGCGAGGGTCCGAACCGCTTCATAGGCCTCGCACATTGGCGTCACCCATCGGAGTCTCTCGCGCCGGGGCCACGTACCCCTTGATCCGGATTCAACGGATCATTGTTGAGCCGAACCAAAGCCCCTCTCGCCATGCGGCGAGGAGTTTTGTTTGCGCAATGAAGGATCCGTTCGAATCCGAAGAATCCGGATCAAGCAGTACTTGGCCCCGGTGGGTGGATCTTCAAGTACGCGGCCCATTGCTGGCCGATCTGGACTTGCCTGGACCGCGACGATTCCCGACTACGCACGCGCGACTTGACGCGACTCGAGGCTACCCTCGAACACCTGCAGCGCGAGCTCGACTTTCCCAAAAGGAGCGGAAACCTGCACGCCCTGCACGAGCCCGCGGACGCGCTCGAACATCTCCCGCGCGACGGCAATGCCTTCGGCGACGGCGTGCTCCTTCGACTTGTCATTGGCACGTCGCATCCGCGCGATGATCTCCTCCGGCACGCTCACGCCCGGCACTTCGTTCGCGAGAAACTCGGCGTTGCGCACGGACACCAGCGGCCAGATGCCAGCGACTACCGGGATCCGGACATGCGCAATCTTCTCGAGGAAGCGCTCGAGCTGCGCGGGGTCGAACACGGGCTGTGTGATCGCGTATTCCGCTCCGGCGTCCACCTTCCACTCGAAGCGACGAATCTCGTGCGCCGGGTCGATGGCAGCGGGGTTCACCCCCACGCCGACCACAAAGCTCGTCGGCTTGCCGATCGCGTTCCCGCCGGGATCCAGGCCGCGATTCAGCTTGGCGACGAGGTTCGTGAGACCGATCGCGTCGATGTCGAACACGGCGGTCGCGTCGGGATAGGGGCCCATCTTCGGCGGGTCGCCGGTGATGAGCAGCATGTTTCGGAGGCCAACGGCCGCAGCACCCAGGAGGTCACTGAGCATGCCCAGCAGATTGCGATCGCGACACGCGTAGTGGGTCACGGTCTCGATCCCGACCTTCTGTTCGATGATGACGCTCGTGAGCAGCGCGCCCATCCGGCTCTGCGCGCGCGGGCCGTCCGGGACGTTGACCGCATCGACGCCGGCGTCCCGCAGCTTCGCGACGTCCGCAAGCATGCGTGACGCATCCACGCCGCGTGGAGGAACGATCTCGACCGACGTGACGAAGGCACCCGTGGCGATCTTGCGGCCCCACCTCGAGCGCTCGGCGAGAGGCACGGTCTGAACGCCGGACATCGAAGTACCGGACGCGTTGGGCGGGGCCATGTCCGATGGCCCCTGTCGGATGTCGGCAGTTGCGGTGTTGGCCAGCCGCGGCGCCAGCGGGCGCACGCCCTCCGCGATCGCCTTGATGTGTTCGGGCGTCGTACCGCAGCAGCCGCCCACTACTCGCGCTCCGGCCTGAACCAGGTGCCGCGCGTAGGTGGCCATGTACTCGGGACTCGCCATGTACATGCTGCGGCCGCCGATATCGCGAGGCATACCGGCGTTGGGCTGCGCGCTCAGCTTCTTCCTCGTGTGCGGCGTCATCTTCTCGATGGCCTCGAGGATGATCTGCGGGCCAACCGAGCAATTGAGGCCGATGATGTCTGCGCCCCACGCGTCGAGCGAGCGCGCCACGTCCTCCGGCGTCGCGCCGAACGGCGTCAGACCGTCGGCACCGATCGTCATCTGCGCGATGACCGGGTGTGAAGACGATACAGTCCGCGCCGCGAGGATCGCCTGCTCCATCTCGTGGAGATCGCCGAACGTCTCGAACAGGAACACGTCCACGCCGCCTTCGCACAACCCTTCGAGCTGTTCGCGGAAGTACGAGCGTGCTTCCTCGAGACTCGTCGGGCCGTAGGGCTCGATGCGGACGCCGAGTGGTCCCACGGCACCTGCAACGAGCACCGGCCGCCCGGCTTCGCCTGCCACGGTGCGCGCGAGCGTCGCCGCCGCGCGATTGATCTCGCGTACCTGCGTTTCCAGTCCGTGCTGCTGGAGCTTGAGGCGATTCGCGCCGAAGCTGTTGGTCTCGAGAATCTCCGCGCCGGCTTTGACATACGCGCGATGGATCTTCTGGATCAGATCCGGTGCGCGGAGGTTGAGCTCATCGTAGCACTGATTGATGAACACGCCCTCGTTGTACAGCATCGTTCCCATCGCGCCATCGAACACGCTGATGCGCGCGGGATCGAGCAGGCGGTCGATCGCGCCGTTGTTCACGCCGCCTCTCCCGCCGTGGCTTCCGCCGGCGTGGGGTTCGCCGTGCGAACCGCGTAGTACTTCGCGTCCGGGTGGTGAATGATGATCGCCGCGGTGCTCTGCTCAGGTATGAGCTGGAACGCCGTCGTGAGCTCCATCCCCAGGTCGCGCTCGACCGGGAGCAGCTTGAACAGCACGGCGTGATCCTCGAGGTCGGGGCAGGCGCCGTAGCCCCACGAGTAGCGCTTCCCACGGCCCGGCGGCACCGCGAGCTCGTGCCGCAACCGCCGGTGCATCCACTCGGCTACCGCTTCCGCGGTCTCCACAGCCAGACCATGCGAGTAGTACGCCTCGCTGTACTCGCCGCTCGCCTGCAACTGCTCGAACTTGCGCGAGGCATCGTCGCCGACGGTCACGACCTGGAATCCGACGACGTCGACCTCGCCCGATTCGAGGCTGCGGAAGTAATCCGCGATGCACAGGCGCTCGCGACCTTCCTGTCGCGGAAAATGGAACTTCGCGATCTCGGTGAGCGTGCCGTCCCTGCCGTAGGCGTCCGGATCGAATACCAGCAGGTCGTTGCCACGCGACTGCGCCGGGAAGAAGCCATAGGTTGCCCGCGGCCTGAGCCAGCCCTCGCGCGTTGCCTGCTCCTTGAGTCGCGCCAGCGTCGGCTCGAAGACTTCGCGGACCGTCTTCTCGTACTCGGGTCCGGAGCCGCGACCACCCCACTGCAGGCGGTAGAGCTCGTCGAGGTCCAGCACCTGGAAGACCTCGTCGAGCGGGATGTCCGTGATGGTGCGCGCGCCAAGGAACGGCGCTGCCGGAATCGGGTGATCCGCCGAGACGGCGCTTCGCGCGCCCGCGTCATCGCCGACCGCCACGTCCTTGCCCACGGTCGTGCGGAGGAACACATCCTTGCGCGCGTCCTCGAGTGACTTGACCACGAACTGCTTGCGCCGGTCAGGATCCTGGAGGCGATCCATGGTCTCCAGTCCCTCGAACGCGTCCTTGCAATAGAAGACGCCGGGCTCGTAGTGGCGCTCGCCCTCGACGAACAGCGCGCGCCGGCCGAAGCGGCGATTGATGGCAGCGCCGCCGATCAACACGGGGAACTTGAGGCCGCGCTTGTCGAGCTCCTGCACGGTGAGCGGCATCTGCTTCGACGTGGAGACCAGGAGCGCCGACAGCCCGATGGCGTCCGCGCCGACTTCGACAGCCTTGTCGATGATCGTGTTGACGGGCACCTGCTTGCCCAGGTCGTACACGGTGTAGCCGTTGTTCGAGAGGATTGTGTTGACCAGCGACTTGCCGATGTCGTGGACGTCTCCGTAGACGGTGGCCAGCACGACCTTGCCCTTGGTGAACCCCTCGGCGCGCTCCAGGAATTGCTCGAGATGTTTCACCGCCTTCTTCATGACCTCGGCGCTCTGCAGCACGAAGGGCAGGATGAGTTCTCCCGCGCCGAACTTGTCGCCGACCTCCTTCATCGCCGGAAGCAGGACTTCGTTGAGAACACGCACAGGTGCCTCGCGGACGCCGGCCGCGTCGAGCGCGGCCTCGATGCCTTCCTTCTTCCGATGCACCACCATCCAGTGCACTCGCTGGTCGGGCGTGAAGCCGGCGGTCGGATCCTGTTTCTCGGCGTCGGCCGATTCGCGTCCGTCCCGGGATTCGGACGTGTAGTGCTCGATGAACCGCTGCAGCGCATCCGGACGCCGGTTGAAGATCAGGTCGTCGGCCAACGCCCGTTCGCTTTCGGGAATCTCGGAGTAGGGTTTGACGTGCGCGGGGTTGACGATGGCCATGTCGAGCCCCGCTTCCACGCAGTGATGCAGGAACACGGAGTTGAGCACCGCGCGCGCATCGGGCGCCAGCCCGAAACTCACGTTGGAGACGCCGAGTGACGTGAAGACGCCGGGCAGCTCTCGCTTGATCGCCTTGATGCCTTCGATCGTCTCGATGGCCGAGTTGATCCACTCCGCGTCGCCCGTCGCGAGCGTAAAGGTCAGGTCGTCGTAGATGAGGTCCTCGGGAGCGAGGCCATACTCGCCCACGACGATGTCATGGATGGCCCGCGCGACCTCGAGCTTCCGTTCGCGCGTCTTGGCCATGCCCACCTGGTCGATGGTGAGCGCGACCAGCGCCGCGCCGTGCTTTTTGGCGAGCGGCACCACCTTGTCGATGCGCTCGCGGCCGTTCTCCATGTTGATGGAGTTGATGATCGCGCGACCGGGAATGTGCTCGAGCGCCGCCTCGATGACGGACGCCTCCGTGGAGTCGATCATGATCGGCGCTTCGACACTCATCGAGAGCAACTTCACGACCTTGCTCATCTGGTCGGCTTCGTCGGAGCGCTCGGTGAGCGCGACGCACACGTCCAGCACGTGCGCCCCGCTCTCCACTTGCTCCTTCGCGACGTCCAGCACGCCCTCGTAGTCGTCCGCCAGCAGCAGGCGCTTCACCTTGCGCGAGCCCTGCGAGTTGACGCGCTCGCCAATCAGTAGCGGCGGTGGCTCCTGGCGCAACGTGGTTGCGCGCATGGCGCTGGAGACGGATGGAACGGCCGGGCGAGATGCGCCATGCGTCAGGACGTGTCGAGCGCCAGGCGTGACTGATGACGCAGCACGCGTGCCGACGTTTGGCGCATGATGCACGGCGTTCACGATTGCTTCGAGGTGCTCAGGGGTCGTTCCGCAGCATCCTCCGACAATCCGCACACCGAACTCGGACACGAACTCGCCCAGCATCTCGGCCATCGGTGCCGGCTCGAGCGGGTACACGGCGTCGCCCGTGCCCGTGTTCAGCGGCAGGCCCGCGTTTGGAATGCAGGATACCGGTCGTGATGCATGGGCCGTGAGATACCGGATGGGCTCCCGCATGTGCTCGGGTCCTGTCGAGCAATTCAGGCCAATGACGTCGACGCCGAGTGATTCCAGCGTGACGAGCGCGCTGGCCACGTCCGTGCCGAGCAGCATGCGCCCGCTGGTGTCGAGCGTGACCTGTGCCTGAATCGGTACGCGGTATCCGAGGTCCTTGAAGAGCCGCTCGAAGCCGGCAATTGCCGCCTTCACTTCGAGAATGTCCTGTGACGTCTCCACCAGGAGCACGTCGACGCCGCCCTCGATCAGCGCGCTGGCCTGCGCGTAGTACGTGTCCTCGAGCGCCTTGAACGTGATTTGCGACAGCACGGGATCGCTGCTGGACGGCAACATTCCCGTGGGGCCGATGGACCCAGCGACGAATCGGGGTCGCCCCGGCTTGGCGAACTTTTCGCAGGCCGCGCGGCCCAGTCGGGCAGCGGCGACGTTCAGCTCGCGCGTCCTGGGCTCGATGCCCCATTCGCGCAGCCGGTGCGGCGTCGACTGGAAGGTACAGGTTTCGACCACGTCGCAGCCGACCGCGAGAAACGACTCGTGGATCCCCTGAATGACATCGGGTCGCGTCAGGACGAGGTGATCGTTGCACCCCTCGAGCGACTTCCCGCCGAAATCCTCGGCGGTGAGATGATGACGCTGGATGTTCGTGCCCATCGCGCCGTCGTACACGAGCACCCGCTCGCGGAGCGCATTCAGATAGGCGGACTTGATGGGAAGTGCCTTCATCGGAGGGTATAAAAAAAGACCCAAACGCATAGGCGCCGGGCCAGACGCTTTAGCAGTTTGTTTTACGTGGCCGCAAGTTGCCGTTAAATCGCCACGAGCTCGGTTGTGGTTATGACGTTAGCGGCCCCCGACCGTAACGGCAAGAGAACTGGATCACACTCCCGCTTCCGGGGGCGTCTGCCGGAGACCCCGGCCGGTGGCGAACGCACGCTCCTGGACGTGCTGGGCCAGCGCCAACAACCGGTTCCGTTCCAGCGGCAGCGTGAGATCGGCCATCACGGCGCGCTGAAGCGTGAGCGATACGATCGGCCGACGCTCGACCGATCCATGGAACAGCACGAGCGCACCGCCTGGAGCCAGCGGGATAGCGAGTGCGTCCCCGGCGGCTTCTGCCGCCAGGGCGCCGTCGACGACGGCGAGCAACGGCGCTGTTGGAGTCGCGGCTTCACGCGCATCGTGCAACGTGGTGGCCACCAGTGGGGCGTAGCCAACCGCCGCGAACGACTGCGCCAACCCTTCGAGAAGTGCCGCGTCCAGGCCAACGAGCAGAACCTTCATTTCGGCTGACCCCGACTGCTTCATGGCTGCACCAGCTGTCTGACGCGATCCTCGGTTACACCTGCGAGCTCCACGATTTTCGTGCGCGAACTCGAGCCCGAGACAATTGTAATGGCGGTGCTAGGAATTCTGAAAGTGCTTTTTAGCAGGTCGATCAGCGCTTCGTTCGCGGCGCCGTCGACGGGCGGGGCCGTCAGCCGAACCTTGAGTGACTCACCGAGCACGCCCACGATCTCGTTCCGGGACGACCGCGGCTGCACTCGAACGGAAATGACGACGCCGCGATCGGTCCTGCGAATTCGCAACGCCCCGCGGCCCCCGCGGCCCCCGCGGCCCCCCCCGCCTTCGCCGGCTTCGCCGGCTCCGCCACCCCCGCCCCCAGCGCCCACGCTAGAGCCCGATTGCGCCCTGGATCAGCGAGAGCAGGAAGAACGCGATCAGCGGCGTTATGTCGATCGGCCCGAGCGTCGGCACGATTCGGCGTAACGGTGCGAGCATCCACTCGGTGAGAACGAACGACCAGCGGATCCACCGGGAAAAGGGGGAAATCTGGAACCAGGATGAAACCACGCGCACGATGAGCGCGATGCGAATCAGGCTGAACGTCCACGAAAGCAGCAGGACGCCGAGCCGCCTGGGGCTTCCGAGTCCCCAGATCAGGTTTGCGATAAACCCGGCCAGAAACTGCAGCGCTGTGACCAGGAGGATTCCGCCCACCACGACGAACACCAGCGTCCACCACGGTGCGCTGGCTGGAAGACCGCCAGCCCGCACGATGCGACGCTCGACGGGCGCCATCAGAGGGTCGACGAATCGCCGACAGAATCGGCCGATGGCCCCGAACGGGTTCAGCCGGCGCGTCCGGACGGCCCAGTCCAGGAGGGCCACTACCGCGACGACGACCGCGAGCCAGAACACCACGAGCTTGACGCCAGCGACGAACACCGCGTAGCGCGCGAGTACCTGGTTCATGGCGACAATCTACCGACTCAGGAGCAGCAATACGCCGCTGATCAAGCCGATGGCCACGATCGAGCCGCGCACGAGCCGCTGCGGGACACGCTGTGCCGTGCGCGAGCCAAGGTAGCCGCCACAAATGGCGCCACCGGCCATCGCCAGTGCCACTCGCCAGCTCACCAGACTGCTGAACGCGAACATCGCGGCCGCGACGGCATTCATGCAAAGGCCGCCCCAGTTCTTGAGTCCGTTCATCCTGTGAATGTTGCTCAGACCCATGAATCCCAGTGCGGCGAGCATCAGGATGCCGACGCCGGCACCGAAGTAGCCGCCGTAGATCGAAACGAGGAACTGATAGAAAAGCACCGACCACGGGGCGCGGCGGCTCGTCAAGGCCGCGTCCAAGGCGGCGTCAGGGTCCGGCGTCATGCCCTTCTTCAGCTGGAAGCTCGCGAGCAGTCTCTCCTGCGCGACGAAGAGGAGGGTTGCGCCCAGGACCAGCCATGGGACGATGGCCGAGAACTGCTCTGGCGGCGTTTGCAGGAGCAGCCAGGCGCCGAGTCCACCGCCAAGCAGGCTTGGCAGCGCAAACCCGAGCGCCCACGCGGAGGATCCCCGAAGCTCCGAGCGGTAGCCCCACATGCTTCCGGCCGCTCCCGGCCACAGCGCTACCGTGCTGGTGGCGTTGGCGTTGATTGGCGGCACCCCGAGGGCGATCAGGGCAGGGAAAGTCACCAGCGTTCCGCCGCCGGCAATCGAGTTCATGACGCCGCCGATGAGGGCCGAAAGGACCGCCAGAGCGTCGTTGATCGTTGGCAATGGTGCCGATGGAATGAGGCGAGGCGTGCCAATAGATTGCTGGCGCGCGCACGAGATCACCGCGCGCAATAATCCCAGGGAGAACGTAGCATGAGCACCACGAAGGAGGCGACGGCCGCCAAGCCTGGCGCCGCGCCCGGGGCAGCGACACCGGCCGCGCTGGACATCAAGGACGGTCGCACCGGCAAGTCGTATCCTGTTCAGATACTCGAGCCAGGCACCGAGGGCGACACCGCCATCCGCGCGATGGACCTGCGCCAGGTCAAGGCCGACGCGAACGAATTCGGCCTGATGACGTACGACCCCGCCTTCATGAACACGGCGTCGTGCAAGAGCGCCATCACGTTCATCGACGGGGACAAGGGCATCCTGCGATACCGCGGTTATCCCATCGAGCAGCTCGCCGATCAGGCGACGTTCCTCGAGGTGGCGTGGCTGCTGCGGCACGGGGAGCTGCCCAACCAGAAGGAATACGACCAGTGGGTGCACGACATCACGTTCCACACGTACGTGCACGAGAACATCAAGGAATTCATGCGCGGCTTCCGATACGACGCGCATCCGATGTCGATGCTCACGGCCACGGTCGCCGCGCTCTCGTCATTCTATCCGGAAGCCAAGAACATTCACGACCCGAAGGCGCGGAACATCTCGATCATCCGCCTCCTGGCGAAAGTCCCGACGCTGGCCGCTTTCATCTATCGCCACGCCAAGGGCCTTCCGTTCATCTATCCGGACAACGACCTGAGCTTCGTCGAGAATTTCCTCTCGATGGTGGCGCGGATGTCGGAGCCGAAGTACGAGGCCAACCCGATCTTCGTGAAGGCGCTCGAGGTGTTGTTCATCCTCCACGCGGATCACGAGCAGAACTGCTCGACCAATGCGGTGCGCGCCGTCGGTTCATCGCACGTGGACCCGTTCTCGGCCGTCGCGGCGGGCATCGCGGCGCTCTATGGCCCGCTTCACGGCGGCGCGAACGAAGCCGTGCTGCGGATGATCAACGAGATTGGCGATCCAAAGAACGTTCCGGCGTTCATCGACGACGTGAAGGGCGGAAAGGGCAGCCGCCTGATGGGCTTCGGGCATCGCGTGTACAAGAGCTATGATCCGCGCGCCAAGATCGTGAAGAAGCTCGCCTACGACGTGTTCGAGCAGGTGGGTATGGACAAGGACCTCGAGATCGCGCTCAAGCTCGAGGAAGCGGCGCTGAACGACGATTACTTCGTGTCGCGGAAGCTGTACCCGAACGTCGACTTCTACACGGGTCTCATCTACCGCTCGATGGCATTCCCGACCGACTTCTTCACGGTGCTGTTCGCCGTGGCGCGTACGGCGGGGTGGCTGGCACAGTGGGAAGAGATGCTCAACGACAAGGAGCAGAAGATCGCGCGCCCCCGGCAGATCTATGTCGGGCCGGCGGAGCGGGCGTACACGGGGACGCTGACGAACAAGTTTCCGAGATCGAGAAAGTAGATTCGCGCCGGGGCTGCAGGTACAGCTGCGTGCGCTGGTCCGGCCGATACAATTCCGCGCGCCGCTTGCGAGTGGACCTATGACGTACGCGGCCGCTTGCGCACGGATCCCGACCTGCGCGGCTCGTCGCGCGAAGGTGCAGCTCCGCCCGTCGCGCACAGTCCCCGAACCGGACACGTCTCGCACCGGGCGACTCGAGCCGTGCAGACCAGTGCCCCGAGCTCCATCAGCGCCTGATTGTGCGTCCAGGTTGCAGCGCCGGTCCTCGGCAGGATCGTTTCCGCGATCGACCACAGCCGCTTCTGTCCGCGTGAGGTCTTGAAGTCCGCCCGGGGCGCGAACACGCGCCGCAGCACGCGCCCGACGTTCGTGTCCACCAGCGCGGCACGCCGCTCGAACGCGAACGACGCGACCGCGCCGGCCGTGTACGGCCCGATGCCAGGCAACCGTCGCAGCATCGCCGGATCGGAAGGCAGGACGGATACGCGTTTCGCGAGCGCGTGAAGGTTTCTCGCCCTGGCGTAGTAGCCGAGTCCCTCCCAGCTCTCGCGCACTCTCCCTGCCGGCGCATTCGCCAGGGCTTCCAGCGTGGGAAATCGATCGATGAACCGACCGTAGTAGCCGACGACCCGCGACACCTGCGTCTGCTGGAGCATCGTCTCCGACACGAGCACGCGATACGGATCGCGCGTCTCGCGCCAGGGAAGGGCGCGCCCGCGCTTCCGGAACCATGCGCGCAACGCCCGGCTGAAGCGCGTGGCCCGCTTGCGATCGATGACTGCGCGCCGCGCGCGCGCGCTCACTCGTGCGGCAGCGTCGGTGTCGCGGCAAACAGCCCGTCGCGCACGCCGATCCGATGTGCCATGACGAGCCCGATGCCGATGCTGGCCACACCAGCACCGACCCGCACCAATCGATCGATGCGGACCGCGCCAGCGGCGCTGAGTCGGGCCGGCAGTGCGAGCAGCGCCGTGATCAGGGCCATGCCGGCGATCGTGCCGATGCAGAAGCACACGAGGTACATCGCGGCGGTGGCTGCGCTGGAGGTCGCGCCAAGCACGAGGAGCGCAAGCACCGCGGATCCCGCGAGCCCGTGCATGACGCCAACGGCCAACGGACGCGCGGTCGAGTGCGCCGATGCGTGATGTCCGCGCGCGAGCAGCGACCGAACGCCCAACGCGATGAGCATGAGGGCGACGGCGAATTCCAGCGCGAGCGCGACGCGAACCGGCATCGGTAGCCGCAGCACCACCAGTGCTCCGCCCACGAGCAGTACGCTGACGGAGTGGCCGACGCCCCACGCGCCGCCTACCAGCGCGGCGGCGCGAACCGACCGTCCGCCCGAGACGATCGTTCCGATCGCGGCGATGTGGTCGGCGTCGGTCGCGTGTCGCACGCCAAGCACAAAGCCCAGCGCGAGTGAGGGCAGAAAACTCATCGTTGTGTTGGCGCCGCGGTCTGTCGTACGGGGTTGGCCTGAAGATAGTCGCGTATCATCTTCCACGACCAATGCCGCGCTCGACCCTCCCGTTGCGCCTGCTGGCCGGTGTGCTCGCGTTGCTCGCGTTGCTGCTGTTTCCATCGATCGCGGACGCACACACCGCTCTCAAGGCCTCCGATCCCGCAAAAGACAGCCGCCTGTCCACGGCGCCGACGCGCATCACGCTCTGGTTCACGGCGCGTCCACAACTGCCGTTTTCCAGAATCCGACTGATCGGTCCCAACGGTGAGGTCACGCTCGACAAGCTGGTGGCCGACACGGGAATGGGCTTTCACGCGGACATCCGTGGAGCGATCACGCCGGGTACCTACCGTGTGGAGTGGCAGACGGCCAGCGCCGATGGTCATCCCATTCGCGGCGATTTCGCGTTCTCCATCGCTGGCACGGGCGCTTCGTCGGTCGTGGCCACTCCATCGGTCGCCGACTCGACGGCCACGGCATCGCACCACACGCCGCAGCCGGAAGCGCATGCCGAACATTCGGAGTATCACTCGGTGCGCTGGATGGAATTCGTCGCGCTGCTCACCGTGCTCGGTGCCCTGGGCTTCCGGCACGGAGTGCTGCCGCCGCTGGCGGCGCGTGGCGTCCCGACCGCCGAGGCCGCCGATCGTGCGCGCCAGCTGGGCTCCAGCATCCTGATCCTCTATGTCGTGTCGGCACTCGTGCGACTGTACACCGAGTCCGTCGCGGTGCATGGCGCGGCCGACGCGATGAACCCCGCGCAGCTCCGGCCCATGATCACGAGCACGACCTGGGGCATCGGTTGGCTGTTCGGCGTGATCGGCTCGATCCTGCTCGCCATCGGATGGACGGTGTCGCGAAAAAGCGTTACCGTCGGAACGCCGCTCGCGCTCACCGGCGCGCTTGGCATGGCGTTGTCGCCCGCGCTCTCGGGGCACGCCGCGGCCAGCCAGCATTTCGTCGCCAACGTGGTCCTCGACGTCATGCACGTCCTCGCAGCAGGTGTCTGGCTGGGAGGATTGCTCATGGTGCTGATCGCCGGCATTCCAGCCATGCGACGATTGCCGAACGGGAATCAGGACGCGGCCGTGAGCGCGCTGGTGAACTCGTTTCATCCGTTGGCGCTCTTTTGCGCGCCGATCGTCGTCATCATGGGCGCGGGCACCGCCTTGCTTCGTCTGGGCAGCGTGGGTGCCTTGTGGAGCACTACCTACGGACAGACCCTTCTCTGGAAGGTTGCATGGGTGGCACTCGTGGCTGGAATGGGATTCTACAACGCGGTCAGGACGCGACACGCGCTTGGCGCCGCGGCGGGCACACGACGCATTCGTCGCACCGGCACGCTCGAGCTGCTGTTCGCCGCTGTCGTGATCGCCGTGACGACGGTTCTGGTCACGACGCCAGTGCCCAGCGAGATGGTGAGCCCATGATCTTCGCCAGGTTGTGCGGGGACTTGTCATGAGTGCACGCGCGCACACGATGCCGTTGACGCTGTCCGAGCCCGCCCCACCGTGGCCAGTGTCCTTTGCGGACATCCTCGCGACGCGGGAGCGACTGGCGCCGTTCCTCGTGCCGACGCCGTTGCGACACTACCCGCTGCTGGACCAGCACATCGGAGGCGGCACCTCGCTGCTGGTGAAGCACGAGAATCACCAGCCGACTGGTTCGTTCAAGGTGCGCAACGGCCTGTCGTTCATCACGGGACTGCCGGCCGAAGAACGCGCGCGAGGAGTCGTCGCGGCGTCCACCGGCAACCACGGCCAGGGCGTCGCCTACGCGGCATCACTGCTCGGCGTTCGCGCCACCATCTGCGTCCCGGTGGGAAACAACCCGGAAAAGGGCGCAGCGATGCGCGGATGGGGTGCCCGCGTCGTCGAGGAAGGCCGGGACTACGACGACGCAGTCCAGGCGATGTTCCGCATCGCTCGTGAGGAGGGCAGCGCCATCGCGCACTCCACGAACGACCCACGCGTCGTGACGGGCGCGGCGACGATGTCGCTCGAGATGATCGAGCAATCGGGCGGCCTCGACGCGATCGTGATCGCGGTTGGCGGCGGCTCGCAGTCGGTTGGCGCGTTGACGGTCGCGCGCGAGCTGGCACCGAAGCTCCGGGTGTACGGCGCCCAGTGCGCGGGTGCGTCCGCGATTCACGACTCGTGGCACGCGCGGACGCCGCTGCAAACGGAACGCGCCGACACGTTCGCCGAGGGCGTCGCGACGCGCCAGCCGTACGCGCTGACGTTCGCCACGCTACGGGAAGGGCTGACCGATTTCGTCACGGTGACCGACGCCGAGCTCGCCGAGACCATCCGGCTGATTCTCAGGCTGACGCACAACCTGGTCGAGGGCGCCGGCGCCCTGGGCGTAGCGGCCGCACTCAAGTTGCGCGACAAGCTGCGCGGCCAGCGTGTCGGTGTCGTGTTCTCCGGCGGCAATATCGACACGACGGTATTACGCCGAATCCTGAACGGCGAGTTGTGAAGTCGGCCGCGCCGCGGCGGTCTGAGGTTCATGGAATCGAGGCGTCGCTGACCAGACCCACCTGGATCTGATAGCGCAACGGCTCCGGCTCTTCCCACGATTCGTCCTCCGGCGGATCGTTCGCGTGCCACTCCTCGATGATCGCGAGATCGTGCTGGATGGCGGCTTCGAGCTCCGGATCGATCTCTTCCTCCTCTGACGAGCCGAAGAGGTCCTCCTCGCGCTCGCGCTCATCCACGAGCGCCTGAAGGAACGCGAGGTCGCGGACATCGATCCATTCGGTGGGGATGACGGCGCCGTCCGGGCCGCGCAGCTCGAGCTCGAGGGCATCGTAGTGTGCCTGCGCCGCCACGGTGTCGGCATACTCGGTCGTATCGGTGGCAGAGGCGTCATGCTCACTCGAAATCGACCGTGCCAGGTTCAGGGTAGCCTTGGCGACCCCGGTGATGACGGGCATGAGCTTCTCGCCTGTCTCGGTCGGATGGAAATCACCCATCCGATGCTTCTCGAAACAGCGCACGTAGTCCAGCTCGGTTTCGCCCAGCAGCCGATCGCGGCTCCACAACGTGTACGGCATTGGTAGCTCCGGTAGAACGACGCGCGAAGATTGTTCATCGAAGGCGTCATCGCGGCGTCATTTGGTTGCGGACGCAGTCATTTCGTTTCTTGGAGCGGGGACAGGAGACAGGGCACATGGGACAGGGGCAACTGACTGGGCACCGGACAACGGGAATGGCCGAGGGACGGTTGAACCCAACCATTCATCGCGCTCAGGCTGTCATATCCCCATGACACTCGAGAGCCTCGTCCAGGACATTCGCTACGCGCTGCGCGGCCTGAGGACAAAGCCCGGCTTCGCGCTCGCAGTCATCGCGACCATCGGCCTGGGGATCGGCGCGAACGTGGCGATGTTCGGCATCGTGGATCGGCTGTTGTTCCGGCCTCCCGCGCTCCTCAAGGATCCCGCAACCGCGCATCGGGTCTACTTCTACCAGACGTTCCGCGGGAAAGAGCGCACCGCTTTCGGAGGCCAGTTCGCCCGCTATCGGGACGTCGCCACCCTCACGAAATCGTTCTCGCAGGTCGCGGGATACAGCGCACGCGACCTCGCCGTGGGTGTCGGGGACGCCGCGCGCGAAATGCACGTCGGCGTCGTCAGCGCGAACTTCTTCTCCTTCTTCGACGCGCCACCGGTCATCGGCCGCTATTTCACCGAAGCCGAAGATCAACCGCCGGACGGCGCGCCGGTCGCGGTGCTGAGCTACGCGATGTGGCAGACGCAATACGGCGGTGCGCGTAATGTCCTCGGCTCGACCGTCCAGGTCGGACCGACGCTCTGCACCATCATCGGCGTCTCGTCGCCGGGATTTGTCGGGCTGTGGGCCGACAAGCCGCCCGCGGTGTTCATCCCGATCACGAGCTACGCCGCGGGAACGGGATTCAAGGGCGCGAACAACGTCAGCTGGTGGACTACGTACAGCTGGGGCTGGATGTCCACGATCGTTCGCCGCAAGCCGGGCGTGAGCGTCGCGGCGGCCAACGCGGACCTGAGCAACGCGCTCGTGAGAAGTATCGAGCGGCAGACCATCGAACAGCCGCGTACCGAGCCGATCGCGATCTCGCGTCCGCGCGCGGAGGCCGGCTCGATCCTGTTCGAGCGCGGGCCGGCCGCGAGCGCGGTCGGCAAAGTGGCCACATGGGTCGGCGGCGTTTCGGTGGTGGTATTACTGATCGCGTGCGCCAACGTCGCCAACCTGCTGCTTGCGCGTGCGCTGCGCCGCCGACGCGAGATCGCGCTGCGGCTGGCGCTTGGCGTCAGTCGGGGAAGGTTGCTCTCACAGTTGCTCACGGAGAGCGTGCTGCTCGCGGCGGCTGGTGGCGTCGTTGGGATGATCGTCGCGCATTGGGGCGGCATGGCGCTGCGCTCGGGCCTCCTGGAACGCAGTGAGGCCCCAGCGGGCCTGCGCGACCCGCGCACGGTCCTGTTCGCGGCCATCGTCGCAGTCGTCGTCGGCCTGCTGACGGGATTGGCACCCGTGCTCCAGGCGACTCGTGCCGATCTCACCGCGGACCTGAAAGCCGGCGCGCGCGAAGGGACGTATACGCGCTCCCGCACGCGACTCGCGCTGCTGATACTTCAGGGTGCGCTGTCCGTGGCGTTGTTGATCGGCGCCGGACTCTTCGTGCGCAGCATGCGGAACGTCCAGGCCATCCGTCTGGGGTATGACGTCGATCCGATCATGCTCGTGGGCCTCAACATGAGGGGCGTGAACATCGACAGCGTCGCGTCCATCGAGCTGCGCGAGCGATTGTTGCGAACGGCCAGGACTGTTCCGGGCGTTCAGGCGGCGACGCGGCAGGCGGCCGTGCCGTTCTGGAGCACGTGGAGCATGAGTCTTTTCGTCGAAGGCATCGACACGGTGAGCCGGCTGGGGCAGTTCGATCTCAACATGGTGTCGCAGGACTATTTCACGACGATGGGCACGCGGCTGCTGCGGGGACGCGGCGTCAGCGATTTCGACACCTGGAATTCGCCGCGGGTCGTGGTCGTGAGCGACGCGATGGGCAAGGTGCTGTGGCCGGGACGGGATCCCATCGGCCAGTGCATCAAGATCAACATTTTCGGTGGCGGTCGTGACGCGCCGGATCCAACCAAGCTGACGTGCACGACGGTCGTCGGCATCGCCGAGAACATCAAGGAGCAGAGTCTCGCGGCCGATTCAGGCTACTACTACTACGTCCCGATCACGCAGGCCCGGCCACACATGGGCGGGTTGCTCGTGCGGTCGAGCGGCGACGCCGCAACCGTGAAGGAAGCCCTCCGGCGCGCGCTGCAGCGCGAGATGCCCGGTGCCTCGTACGTCACCATCACTCCGTTCACCGACATCATCGGCGGGCAAAAGCGTTCGTGGCAGCTGGGTGCGACGATGTTCGTCGCGTTCGGATCGCTCGCGCTGGTCCTCGCGGCGATCGGTCTGTACAGCGTGATCGCCTACAACGTGACCCAGCGGACGCACGAGCTGGGCGTGCGTCGCGCACTCGGCGCTCAGGCTGCCGACGTCGCGCGCCTCGTCGTGAAGGACGGACTGCGGGTGGTCGGAATCGGAGTCACGATCGGCGCCATCGGCGCGCTCTGGGCCGGGAAGTGGGTGAAGCCGCTGCTGTTCGACGTGGCGCCGAACGATCCTGCCGTGTTCGGGTTCGTGGTGACGGTGCTCGTCCTCGTCGCGATCGCGGCCAGCTGGGTGCCGGCGAGGCGCGCTGCGCGCGTCGATCCCAATGTGGCGTTGCGGTCAGACTAGGCGGGGTCGCAGCTACGAAACCTTGCGAGTCTTTCTCCGCAAGAAGTCCATCAGGATGAACTGTCCCAGGGACATCGTCGTCGTGAAGTACGCCTTCCCCCGACAGATCTCCGAGACCTTCTTCACGAACTCGACGAGCGCCCGGTCGCGCGCCAGCATGAACGTGTTGATCATGATTCCGCTCCGCCGGCACAGGGCCACCTCGCGCAGGGTCTGCGCGATGACGGTCGAGTCGAGGCCGAAGGAATTCTTGTAGATCTGGCCGTTCGGAGTGGTGAGCGCGCTCGGCTTGCCATCGGTGATCATGATGATCTGGCGCATGTCCTTCTTCTGCGCGAGCAACAGGCGCCGGGCCAGCTTCAGACCCTCCGCGGTATTCGTGTGATACGGTCCCACCTGTGCCGACGCGAGCGCGGGGAGCGGAATCTCCTCCGCCGAGTCGTGGAACAGCACGACCTTGAGCGAGTCGCCCGGGAACTGCGTGCGAATGAGGTGCGTCAGCGCCAGCGCGACTTTCTTCGCGGGCGTGAAGCGATCCTCGCCGTACAGGATCATCGAGTGCGAGCAGTCCAGCATCAGGACGGTGGCGCACGACGACCGATACTCGGCCTGGTGCACCATCAGGTCGCTGTACTCGAGGTCGATGGGAACGGAGACCTTGCCGTGGCGCGCGAGTGACCGCTTCAGCGTCTCGTTGACGTCCAGGTTGAGCGTGTCGCCGAACTCGTATTGCTTGCTCCAGCCGTCGGTCTCGATGCCGGTGGCAAGATACGGCGTATCGTGACTCCCGAAGCTCGACTTCCCGAGGGAGCCCAGCAGGTTGCGCAGCGTCTTGTATCCCAGAAAATCGATGCCCTTTTCGCTGAGCGAGAACTGCACGTCGCGGGCGGCGGCACGCGCGACCGAGCCTGGGCCCTGCATCTGCTGGTGGCCGGCCGGCATCTGGGGCGGCTGCGACATGTTGAGGTAGCCCTCGTTCACCAGGCGCTGGACGAGGTCGTCCAGCAGTTTTGCGAGCTGCGCCTGTGATTCCGGCGATCCCTCGCCGCGCAACGCCTGCAGCATCTCCGGCGTGAACTGATTCGACGCCATGAGCGCGTCGAGAATGGCCTGCCGCAGGGCGTCGAGCGAGCGATCGTTTTCGTCGCCGAAATCAAAACCGAAGTGCGACGGATCCCGCCCTCCCGCGAAGCCCGACTGGAGCAGAAAGTCGGCGAGCTTGTCGAGCAGGGACTGCAAGTCGACCGCGTCGGCGAGCTCCGGACTGAACTTCGAATACGTGTGGGACCGCACCTTCTGACTATACTCGCGGTTCCGCTACCGGGACAGTACCTGAACTCCGCATCGAACGTGTAGTTGGCGTCGTGGCGAGGCGAGAGTCTACGGCAGGGTCAGAAGTACCGATCCGAATAGATTTCGTTGCCTGTGCCCTCCCTGAATCCTTTCAGCGTTCTCGCCAAGCATAGGAACTTTCGGCTGTTCTGGTTTGGCCAGACCGCATCCCTCATCGGGACCTGGATGCAGAGCATGGCGCAGGGCTGGCTGGCGCTGGACCTCACCAACAACGCGTTCCTCGTCGGTCTCGTCGTTGCCGCCGGCTCGCTGCCCGTCGTCCTGTTCTCGCTGCACGCTGGCGTACTCGTGGACCGGTACGAGAAGCTGCGCATCGTCCGCGTCTGCCAGGCGCTGCTGCTGTTCGAGGCCAGCCTGCTGTTCGTGTTCACGTGGACCGGACACATCTCCATCGGCTGGCTGCTGATCCTGGCGACGTTCCAGGGAATGGTGAGCTCGGTGGAGATTCCCGCGCGCCAGTCGATGATCGTGGAGCTGACGGGGCGGGAGGACCTGCCACGTGCCATCGCGCTGCAATCCAGCGGATTCAATCTCGCCCGCATCGTGGGACCGGCGCTCGCGGCTTTGGTGATCGCCAAGTTCGGGATCGCCTGGGCGTTCGGGTTCAATGCGCTCAGCTACGTGGCGGTTCTCGTCAGCCTCTACATGGTTCGCCTCGAGCGGTGGCAGCCGACCAGACACCTGATGAGTCCCATCGAGGGGATCCGCGAAAGCCTCACGTACATGCGGAACACGCCGCAGGTCGCCGCACTCATGAAGCTGGTGACTGTCTACTCGATCCTCGGCGTTCCCTATCTCACGCTCATGCCAGTGTTCGCGCGTCATCGTCTCGGTCTCGACGCCAGCGGCTACGGCTTGCTGCTCGCGTGCGTCGGTGTCGGCGGTCTCGTCGGCGCACTGGGCTTGGCCGCTCGAGCCGGCCCGCAGGCCGGCAGCAGAACGCTCCGAGCGTCGAGCTACTCCTACGCGACCATCCTGATCATTCTCTCCACAGTGCGCGATGCGCGGCTCGCCTATGGGCTGCTGCTGCTTGCCGGCATCGCGATGATCGTGAACGGTGCCGTGTCGAACTCGATGCTCCAGCACTCCGTTCCCGACGCATTGCGCGGCCGGCTGATGGCCGCGTATTCGTTCGTCGTCGTGGGGCTGGCGCAGACCGTCGGGTCGTTCGTGGCGGGCGCCGTCGCTCGCGCGCTCGGCGTGCAGTGGGCCATCGCGCTCGGCGCCATCATCATGCTCGGATACGCGCTCTATGCGTTCCGGCAGCCGGGCCTGGCTGTGCGACAGACTTCACCTCAGCAAGTCATTCGTCCTACGTGAACATGCGTCATGCGCCATGCGTGAGCATACGTGATTCGACGCATGTCATGAGCGTCGTTCGTCCGCACATTACAAATCATGCGGCGAATGAATCAAACGCCTGCGCAAGGACGTATGATGATGTATGGCGCATGACGCATGCTGAGGCATAGCGCATGACGCATGCTGAGGCATGGCGCATGACGCATGCTGAGGCATGGCGCATGACGTATGCTGACGCACGACGCATGAAGTCCTGAAGCGTATGTATTCGACGTGTCTCTTCTGTAATCAGCCGCTCGGCACGAACGAAGTCATCGAACACTTTCCGGTCGGCCGTCGTCTCGCGTTCGACGCGGCGAAGGGCCGTCTGTGGGTCGTGTGCCGCAAGTGTGAGCGGTGGAACCTCACGCCACTCGAGGAGCGCTGGGAAGCGATCGAGGAGTGCGAGCGGCTGTTCACTGCCACGCGCATGCGCGTGTCCACCGACAACATCGGCCTCGCGAAGCTGCGCGAGGGGCTGGAGCTCGTTCGAATCGGCAACGCGCTGCGGCCGGAGATGGCAGCGTGGCGCTATGGCGACCAGTTCGGCCGCCGGAGACGCAAGCACCTCCTGGTCTCCGGTGCACTGATTGCCGGCGTGGGCGGCATCGTGGTCCTCGGACCGATTACCGGCATCCTCGGCATCGGTGGATGGGGCACGTGGCAGATCATCAACCAGCTGCACCACGCGTATCAGGATGGCCGGGTGCGCGCGCGCGTTCGGCTGCCTGACAACGAGACGCTGGTTCGCGTCCGCAAGCGGCATCTCGACAAGGTGGCCGTCGTGCGCGCCGACGACGATTGGGCGTTGAGCATGCCGATTCCCAGGAAACAGCAGACGTCCACCAGCGGCCAGATCGCCATCTACAAAGGGCCGAATGCACTCATGGCGGCAGCGAAACTGCTGCCAGCGATCAACGAGTCAGGTGCCAAGGCGCCGGAGGTCCAGGACGCGGTCCGACTCGTTACGGACGTCAGCGAGCCCGCCCAGCTGTTCCGCCGCTACACGCCGGGAACCGAGTTCTCGGGATCGATGTCGACGGGGGGCATGCGTCGTCGCCGAGGCGGCATCGTCGATGGCTCCGCGCACGTCCTGACGAGTCTTCCCAAGGAGGTCCGCATCGCGCTCGAGATGGCGTCGCACGAGGAGCATGAGCGCCGCGCGCTCGAGGGCGAGCTGGCGTTGCTCGAGGCCGCGTGGCGAGAGGCGGAGGAGATCGCGAAGATCGCGGACGACATGTTCCTGCCCGCGTCGGCGGCCGATCGCCTCCGGGAGCTCAAGCAGAAAGGTTGAAGCGCTTCCGGGCCGCCGCGACGACGATGTCCGCCGCGGTCTCGATGCCAAGCCGGCCCGTGTCCAGACAGAGGTGGTAGTTCTCGAACAGCCGCCAGTCGCGGCCGAAGTTGCGCTTCACGTACTGCTCGCGCTGCTTGTTCCTGCGTTCCACTTCGTGCTGCGCGGTGGCGGGATCCAGGCCGCGGTGCGCGATCGCGTACGCGACGAGGGCTGGCTTGGCCGCATAGCAGAAGACGTGAAGCGCGTCGGGCCGGTCCGCGAGCATGCACTGCGCGCCACGGCCCACCAGCACCGCGTCACCCTGCTGTACGGCCTCCTCGATGACGCGGTTGGTCACGTCCACCAAGCGCATCTCCGCGGTATCAGTGATCGGAACGTCCTCGATCGATGCCACGAATTCCGGCGTCGTCATGCGCATGGCGTTGGCGATGCGCTCCACCAGTGATGGGATGCGCTCCTCGCGCTGCGAGACTTCGGCGGGCGACACGCCCAATCGCTCGGCGACCGCGTCGACCATGGCATTGTCCAGCAGCGACCAGCCCAGCTGCCTGGCGATCCGGGCGGCCACGTCCGAGCCGCCGGAGCCGAACATCCGCGAGATGGTGACGATCACGGATGCAATGGACGCACTGACGCGACGTCGGTGGTGTCGGCAAGCCCGGTCGCGCTCTCCGCGCCAGGCAGACGGAGTACCCGGACCTGCTCCACGACTTCGAAGCCGAGCGCCTCCCACGTGGCGCTGGCCTGCCGCGTGCCGACGTTGTGCAACCGCATCTCGGTGAGGCCGCGGTCCTCGCACCACGTGCGTGCACGCCGGAACAACTGCCGCAGCACACCGCGGCGGCGATAGTCGGGGCGCACATAGGCGGACGACACGTAGCAGTATCGGTCCGGTACGAGCAGTGGCGACGAGATCGACTCCACGCAGCGGATCAATCCGACCGCCGCGTGATTCTCTTCGGCCAGGAACATCACTTCGCTGTCGGAATCCAGCTGGGCGGCGAACATCGGGCGCGCGCGGCGCTCGGCGTCGTGCCGCAGCCGGCCGTAGATCGGATGGCTGCCGTATTCGCGCAGCAGCGCGATGCGCAGCGCGACGATCGTGTCGAGATCTTCCGACGTCGCGCGACGAATCGTGATGGCGTCGGGGGCGCCGTCCCTGCTCACCCCAACGCGCCCCCGCCGAACAGATCGTTTGGACGGCGCCGCGGCTCCGGCGCCGCCCGCCCGTACTCGCCCGCCTCACTCCGCGAAATGCGTTTCCGCGCGACGAGCGCCTCGAGCGCGAGCTCGCACGCCGCTACGGCCTGCGGCGGATCATCCTCGGCAGCCAGACCCGTGTCGTGCACCACGCGCAGGAGGCCGGGGACGATCTCGAATCCCTTGCGGACGAACTGTGACTTGGCGTCCTCGTCCACGAGGAGCGCGCCACCTTCGTCGAACCACATGATGATGTCGTCGACGTTGACGCCGCCGGCCCGCTCCTGGAACGTGACGTCCGCCGCGCGGCGGATGAGCTCCTTCGCGATGACCGCGCCGCCGACCAGCTCGCCCTCGTATTCCAGCTCGATTTTGCCGGTGATCGCCGGCAGCGCCGCGTAGATATCCGACACGCGGGGAACCACTTCCTCGTCGCCAGCCGTGATCGTGCGACGTTCGGCGTTGGAGATCACGTTCTCCATGACCGTGATCGGCAAGCGCTGCGACACGCCCGAGCGCCGATCGATCCGCCGGTCCGAGCGCGCCTCGAACGCGATGCGCTCGACGAGCTCCGCGATGAAGTCGGGAACCCGCACCGGCCGGTTGCCGCGCTCCACCCACGCCTCCTGCCGCGTGATCTCGATACCGATCCCCACGGACGTCGGGTAGTGCGTCTGGATCTCGCTTCCGATGCGGTCCTTGAGCGGTGTGATGATCTTGCCGCGCGCGGTGTAATCCTCGGGATTGGCGGTGAAGACCAGCTGGACGTCCAGGGGAAGCCGCACCGGGTATCCCTTGATCTGCACGTCGCCTTCCTGCATCACGTTGAACAGGCCCACCTGCACCTTGCCAGCGAGATCCGGCAGTTCGTTCAGCGCGAAAACGCCGCGGTTGGCACGCGGCAGCATCCCGTAGTGGATCGTGAGCTCGTCCGACAGCAGGTGCCCACCGCGCGCCGCCTTGATGGGATCGAGATCACCGATCATGTCGGCGATCGTCACGTCGGGCGTCGCGAGCTTCTCGACGTACCGCTGCTCGCGGCCCACCCATGCGACTGGCGTGTCGTCGCCCGCCTCGGAGAGCAGCGTACGCGCAAACTTCGAGATCGGGGCAAACGGATTGTCGTTCACCTCGCTGCCCGCGACGATCGGCATGGCGTCGTCGAGCAGCGTGACCATCGCGCGGAGAATGCGCGACTTGGCCTGTCCGCGGAGTCCGAGGAGAATGAAGTTGTGCCGCGAGAGGATCGCGTTGACGATCTGCGGCATCACCGACTCTTCGTAACCGATGACGCCACTGAACAACGGCCCGCCGGCGCACAATCGCGCGAGCAGGTTCTGGCGCATCTCGTCCTTGACGGTACGACGTGCGCGCTCGGTAACGCCGAACGGCGATTGCTTCAAAGCTCCAAGCGTCTGCGGCAACTGCTGCTTCATCGCTACTACCTCGGTCGGTCTAATCGTATCGTAGCTTCGAGCGGGGACGAGGGACAGGGGACAAGGGACAGGGGCAACTGACTGGGGAACGGGTGAGGGGACCGGTTGAGGGGAACGGCGCGGTTCGCGATCTCTCTACTCGTTCTCGTCTCTCTTACGTCGCAGGCTCTTGATCAGGCCAAGCAGCGGCTTGCGCGTTTCAACCACCAGATTGAGTGCTTTGCCAGCACCCAATCGCTCGCCATACTTGCGCGACAGGAAGTGCAAGTCGCTCCCGAGCTCATTGAGCGAAGCGCTCGACATCGAAAGATGTCGCAGGTAGTCGTTCACGCTCGCGCGTCCGTTACCCTCCGCGATGTTGGAATGGACTGAGTTTGCAGCCCGCACCATCTGTGCTGTGCACCACAATCAATCGAGTGCGCGCGAAGGCTCTTTGGTTCAACCCCGGTGGAATTGGGAGAGAACGGGGAACAGAAAAGGGAACGGAGCAGCTCCGTTCCCCTACGCCGGTCCCTTCACCCGTTCCCCAGTCAGTTGCCCTTGTCCCCCGTCCCCTGTGCCCCGTCCCCTGTCAATCGGCTAAAGAGACTTCAACCTGGTTATCGTAGAAAACGGGCCCATGACCCATGTCCGTTTCCAGTTGTGAGGTCGTCTGGTTCGCGTTCGCGCCGTCTTTCGCCAGCTTGCCCCACCAGATCGACGGAGCCCAGACCACGCCCTCGCGGATGCCGTCCTCGACGCGCGCGACCGCGGTAAACGCGCCGCGATCGTTGTGGATTGCGACCCGCGCCCCGACGGGGATGCCGCGCCGTTCGGCGTCACCGGGGTGAAGGATGCACTCCGGCTCGCGCGCGGCGCGGCGCAGAGAATCGATGTTGACGAACGTCGTGTTGAGGAACTGGTGCGCCGGCGACGAGATCAGCGTGAGGGGGAACCGCTTCACCAATGCCGGGTCGCGTTCGGGCGATTCGTAGGGCGGGATGTACGTCGGCAGCGGATCGAGCCCCATCTCCTTGCACCGCTCCGAGTAGAACTCGCACTTGCCGCTTGGCGTCAGGAACTCGCCGCTGGCGAACGGCAGATACGGCGTCGGCACGTTGAGGCGCATCCAGCCCCTCTCCATCAGGAATTCCAGCGTCACGCCGCTCAGCTTGGGTGACTTCGAATCGAGCGCCTGCCTGATGATGGTGAGGTCGTCGTCCTGGAGCGACGGCTCGGCAAGGCGCATGCGCCGCGCGATGAGACGGAAGATCTCCGTGTTGGGCTTCGATTCACCGACGGGCTCGATGGACGGCCGGTTGAGCGTCACGTAGTGATGCCCGTACGAGAGATGCAGGTCCCAGTGCTCCAACTGTGTCGTTGCCGGCAGCACGATGTCTGCCCAATCCGCGGTGTCCGTCTGGAAGTGCTCCAGAACGACGGTGAAGAGATCCTCGCGGGCCATCCCGCGAAGTACCGCGTTCCGGTCCGGCGCCACGGCCGCGGGGTTCGAGTTGTACACGATCATCGCCTTCACCGGCGGTCCGCCGACTCCGCCGTCCGGGCGCGTGAGCGCCTCGCCGAGGCGGATCATGTTGATCGTCCGCACCCGCGGCGACAGATCCGGGCGCTCCGTCTTGATCTTGTCGAAGGCGAAGTTGGCGCTGGTCGACAGCTGCACCCCGCCACCGGGCCGACGCCAGTGTCCTGTTACCGCAGGCAGGCAGGCGATGGTACGGACCGCCATCCCACCGCCGGCGTGCCGCTGCAGCCCGTAGTTGACACGGATGAACGCGGCGCGCGACCGGCCGTATGTCTCAGCCAGCTCGATCACCGCCTTTTCGGGCAGGCCCGTGATTGCCGCGACCCGGGCTGCCGAGTACTCGCGCGCCCGCGCCCGAAGCTCGGTCTCGCCCAGCGTGTAGCGCGCCAGGAAGTCCTTGTCCTCGAGCCCGCGCTCGAAAACGACGTTCATCATGCCGAGGGCAAGCGCGGCGTCGGTGCCCGGCCGAATACCGAGCCACTGATCGCACTGGGCGGCTGTTCGAGTCCTGATGGGATCGATGGCGATCACCTTCGCGCCCTTCTCGCGTGCTTGGAGCACGAACGGCCACATGTGCGGGTTGGACGTCAGGGTGTTCGTGCCCCAGAGCAGAATGAGGTCGCTCTCGGGAATACCCTCCGCGTCCGCCCCGATGTTCGCGCCCACGGTCATTCTCATGCCGACCGCGCCTGCTGTGGAGCAGATGGTACGGTCCAGCTTCGACGCGCCGATGGAGTGAAAGAAGCGACGGTCCAACGAGTTGCCTTGCACGGTTCCCATCGTGCCGGCGTACGAGTACGGCAGGATTGCCTGCGGTCCGTCAGGTGAAGCGATGATGTCGCCCAGTCGCTCGGCGATCTCGTCGAGGGCCTCGTCCCACGTTATCCGGGCGAACTGTCCCGACCCCTTGGGGCCGACGCGGTGCATCGGGTACAGCAACCGGTCGCGGTGGTAGGTACGTTCGACGTACCGGTTTACCTTCGCACACAGGAACCCGTTCGTGAAAGGATGGTCGGGGTCTCCGGCCACGCGCACGGCCTTGCCATCCTCCACGGTGACGAGCATCGCGCACGTGTCAGGACAGTCGTGCGGGCAACCGCCGCGAACGACCGTTGTCGTCATGAGCGCCCGCCAAACATGTGTTTCAGATCACAACTGAGGGGTGAGCATGCTATCGGACCGCTATTTGCAACGCGCATAGTCTTGACACTCACTCTTGAAAACCTAGCTTACACGCCGCCAAAACCGGATTTTGATAAGGACACCGAACGCCTGCACCGTTGAGCAACGTTCGTGTTGGATCCCAACTCTACACAGGAGAATCTGCATGAAACGGCTTGCTCTCGCTGCTGCAATCGTCCTGGTCGCTGCGTGCTCCAAGTCTGAGACGCCCGCAACCGATACGACGACCCCGGCCATGGCCCCCGCGCCCACACCGGCGCCGACGGCAATGGATACGGCGATGAAGATGGACACGACGAAGATGGACACGACCAAGAAGACCGAGACGACGAAGACCAAGACGAAGAGCTGATACAGCTTCGGTCTCGATTGGTGAGGGCGCGACGAACGTCGCGCCCTTTTCATTTTCTGTCGTGCGTCGTCTCACGCCACCATCGAAAGGCGTCCGGGATGCCGACTTCGGGTCGCATCTCGGGTGACCACCGCAGCTCGTCGCGCGCGAGCTGCGACGAGAACGGATTGTCGCGCGAAATGAAATCGAGCGCGGAGCGGTTGATCAGGCTGGTGCCGGTCACGATGCGGCCCAGCCATCGAGCGCCCGCGAGCGCGCCACGGGCCGCCCACATTGGCATCGGCACGAGCAGCGGACGGCGACCAAGGCCTTCTCCCGCGAGCTCGAAGAAGCGTCGCACGCTGACGTCGTAGTCGTTGGCCAGGTTGTACGCTTTGCCGCCGGCGGCGTCCGTGGTTGCCGCGCGGATGGCGCCGTCGGCGACGTTGGCCGCGTGAACGATCGCCACGATCGAGCGTCCCCCGTGGAGCATCGGGATGAACCCGCGCAAAACCAACTTTGCCATGCGCGGCACGAACTGCCGATCGTGGCGGCCATAGATGACGTCGGGCCGCACCGCCGTTCCCCAGACGCGACCCTGGCGGTGCGCCTCGAGCACCAGCGCTTCCGACTCGCGCTTCGAGCGAGCGTAGTGCGCGCGTTCGTTCAGCGGGGCGAGCGCGGTCCGCTCGTCCGTTCGCTCGCCGCGCTTCGCGGCTTCGTATCGCGCTGACGGGCCGTAGACCGCGACGCTGCTCACCTGCAGCAGTCTCGCCCGCGCCCGCTCGGCGCCCAGCAGCACGTTCCGCGTGCCCTCCACGTTGGTGACACGATACGCCTCCCAACCGCCGCTCACGGTGATGTTGGCCGCCGTGTGAAAGATGACGTGGCATCCCGAGGCGGCGCGGACGATCGATCCCTCGTCGAGCACGTCGCCGCGAAGGATGTCGACGGCTCGCGGGAGCGTGCCGCGCGCGCTGTCCGGGGAACGCGCCAGCGCGCGTACCGACCAGCCGTCGCGAAGCAGGCGATCTACGATGTGCGAGCCGACGAGCCCCGTCGCGCCGGTGACCAGCGCGAGAGACACTAGGCGCTGGGGAAGGGAAGGGCGACGACGTCGACCTGCATCTCGGTCGTGCCCGCGGAGCCGACACCGTCTGCGTCAGCACCGCCCGCGCCCCAACGTGCGAGCAATTGCGCGCCGTTCTCCACTTCGCGCCTCACCATTCCCAGGGCGATGCCGCCGAGTCGCGGCGACGACACACTGCTGCGCACGTCGCCCACGGCCTTGTTCGTCGCGTCGAACAGCGCGGCGCGCCGCGGTGGCGCGTGCGTCCCCGACGCCCGCAGCCCGCGCAGCTGTCGATTCACGTGCCCGCGGAAGTGCACGCGCGCCACGACTTCCTGACCCGTGTAGCACCCTTTCGTGTAGGAGATGGCGCCCAGCTCCTCGAGATTCACTTCCTGCGGAATGGTTGCGTCATCCATGTCGATGCCCCATTCCGGCCGTCCAGCTTCGACGCGGGCGATTTCCCATGCCGTCAGTCCGGCCGGAGTCGCGCGCGCGGCCACCGCTGCATCCCACACATCCTGAAAGTGCTCGGCTGGCACGAACAGGTCATATCCTTCCAGCTCGAGCTCCGGCGATCGCACGATGACGATCGGGACGCCGTTCCGCGTGACGGTCACATGCGCGTACGGCGCGAGAATGGCGAGCGCGCTGTGTCCGATGCCCGTCACCTGCTCGACCACGTATCGCGCCTGAACACCGAAGATGCCAAGGTCGAGCAGCGAGGACGACTCGTCGGTGTATCTGGCGAGACGCGGATTCACGTACTTGCGCACGACGGTCACCCAGCCCTCACGCGCGCGGGGCGAGGTGTCGGTGAGGAATCCTTCCTCGAGCGCGAGGATCCGCAGGTCGGCCACGACCTTTCCTTTCGCGCTGAGCGCGGCGGCGTACTGACCCTGTCCCGGCGTCAGTGCGGCGACGTCGTTCGTCACCAGGCCAGTGAGCACCTCGGCGGCCTTGCTCCCGGTGAACCGCATGCGGGCGCGATGGCTTCGATTCACCAGCACGGCGCGTCGCCGCAACGCGTCGTACTCCGCGGATACGCTGGAGTACGCGAGCACGACCGGTTGTCCGGCGGGATCGACGAGTGCTTCCGTCACAGCTTCCAATCTATCGTTGCGCCGTGGAAGAGCCGACAACCCCGCATCCGAATTCAGCGAATTCAGCGAATAGACTGTCGTCAACCAGGCGTCCAGTGCGGGAAAGCCACCTACACGAAGGTCTATTCGTTTGGATTCGCAGAAAGATGGGTTGATTGGCCGTATTTGACGGCGTACGATGCGTCGAGAAGGTCCACCGGATGGACCGCCCGCGCACTGCGTCCTGATTGAATCAGCGCACCACCGATCTGCATCAGGCATCCAGGATTGCCGGTCGCGACAAGGGCCGCGGCGGTCTCATCGATGTGGTTCAGCTTGGGCTCGAGCACCGCATTGGAGGTGTCCGGCTCCAGCAGGTTGTAGATCCCGGCGGCGCCGCAACAGTACTCGGCCTCCGTCAGGGGCAGCAGCTTCGCGCCCGGAATCGCCGCAAGCACCTTCAGCGGCTGCGCGCTGATGCGCTGCGCGTGCAGCAGGTGACACGGCGCGTCGTACGTGACGCTCACGTGTAGGTTACCGCCGTCCACCGGGCCCGCGTCCGCAAGCAATTCGCTGACGTCACGCGAGCGCTCGGACAGTCGCGCAGCGCGAGCGGCCCACTCGGGATCGTCCTCGAGGAGCTGCCCGTACTCCTTGAGCATCGCACCGCAGCCGGCTGCGTTCGAGACGACGCGATCCGCACCGCTGGCCTCGAACGCCTCGATGTTGCGTCGCGCCATGGCCCGCGCCGTGTGGAGGTCGCCGGCGTGTGCGTGCAGCGCGCCACAGCACGCCTGGCCCGTCGCCGTGACCAAGCGATAGCCGTTCACGCGGAGGGTTCGTTCCGTGGCGCGGTTCGTCCCGGCGCACAGGCCCTCCATCACGCACCCCTCGAGCAGCGCGAAGGACTCGCGCGAGCCGTTGACGGGCGTGGCGTACGGCTTCCGCGCAATGGGTGACGGCACGCGGGTCGCTTCCAGCATGAAGAGCCCGAATCCGAGCTGTTTTGGCAGGAGCGTCGCGAGGACCGGCCCCATGCGCGTGGCACGCATGATCCGTCCCAGCATCATGGCCGTGCGCATGAGGAGCGGCCTGGCGAATACGCCGAGCAGCAGTCGCGCGCCCAACGGCAGCGGATGGCGCGCGGTGATGGTGGCGCGCGTCGCCTCCAGCAGATGACCGTAGGGCACACCCGCTGGACACGCCGTCTCGCACGCCCGACAGCCCAGGCAGCGGTCGAGGTGGCCCCGCACGGCTTCGTCGGACGTCTCCAGCGCGCCCTGAAGCAGCGACCGCATCAGCAGCAGGCGGCCGCGTGGACTGTCGTTCTCGTCCTCCAGTGCGACGTACGTGGGGCATGTCTGGAGGCAGAACCCGCAGTGCACGCACTTGTCCAATCCTTCCCGCGCGTCCGCGAGCGGCGTATTCGGAAGCGCGCAGAAATCCGGAGCGCCGTGCACGGTCCGCGGATTACCGGCCGCCGTCATGTATCACCACCGAGGATACCGGTGTTGAGCACGCGGGCCGGGTCGTATTTGTCGCGCAGCGCGCGGGACAGCGCGTCCTGAGCAATGGTCGGCTCGAGCAGCGGCCACGCATCGCGCGGAAGACGCTCGATTGCCACCGTGCCCCGACCGATCGCCTGGAGCTCGATCGCCGCTCGCGTCAACTCGGCTGCGCTGACACCCGCGTTCGTGGCGGCAAGGACGCGCACCACACCGCGTGCCGGATTGCCGTGCATCAGCGCGCCACCCTTCAGCTGCCGGGTCGCGCGATCTGCCGCATTCCACGTCTCACCGAAGACTGACGGCAATCGCGACCAGCGCCACACCGCGGCGGCAGCAGGCTCCATGCTGCGCAGCGTTTCCCAGACGCTCGGCTCAACGTCCTTGCGATCGCCAAGCACGCTCAGTGCCTCGAGCTGGCCCTTCACCGATTTCTCATTGCCCCCGAGCTTGACCAGGAGCAACGCGCGATCGCCGATGCCCAGTTGCACGGAAGCGGTTGTATCGAGTAGCTCGGCCGCGAGCGGCACGAAGGGCAGTGCGCGTAGTGTGCCGGCCAGCTCATTGAGCGTCGCGTGTGACGTGTCGACGGCGACGCCCACGGTGCGCGTCTGCTCGGGCAGGGCGCGCAGCCGCACGCTGACTTCGGTGATCACGCCGAGCGTGCCCCACGAGCCCACGAGCAGCCGCGTGAGATCGAAGCCCGCGACGTTCTTCACGACGCGGCCGCCGGCGCGAACCACGTGGCCGTCTCCAGTCACGAACTCCAGGCCGAGGACCACATCGCGTGGTTGGCCGAGGGCGGCCGCGTGTGGGCCGGCCGTGGCGGTGCTGACGGTGGCTCCGAGCGTGCCGTCGTCGCCGCCCCAGGGGGCGAGGGGAAGCCACTGGCCGTTGGCGGCGGTCGCCGCCGTGATGTCGGACAGTCGAGTGCCTGCGCGCGCAGTGAGCGTGAGGTCGCCCGGGACGTACTCGACGATGCCGTGATGCTCGGAGAGAGAGAGCGTCTGCACGGCGTCCACCGGCCGACCGGCATCCAGCCAGGTGCCCGCGCCCACGATTCGCAGACGTTGTCGCGCGGCACTGGCTTCCCGAAGCCGTTCCGCGATCGCCGGCGCGCTAAGCATGGCGCACGACCCCGCCCCATTCCCTGCAGCTGTGAATCGGCACCACCTTGCCCGGATTCGCTCGCCGCAGCGGGTCGAACACGTCGCGCAACTGGCACATCGCGCTGAGCGTGTCTGGAGTGAAGAGCTGGTCCATGTACGCGAGCTTGTCCATGCCGACGCCGTGCTCGCCGGTGATGCTGCCACCGGCCGCGATGCATGCCTGCATGATCTCACGCATCGCGATGTGCACGCGGCTCGACTCGTCGGGATCGTATGCGTCGTACGGAATGTTCGGGTGCAGGTTGCCGTCGCCGGCGTGGAACACATTGCACACCCGGACGCGATGGCGCGTCGCGATGCCGTGAATCTCCTCGAGAATCGCCGGCAGCTTGGTCCGCGGAACGACCGCGTCCTGAACCACCAGATGCGGTGACACGCGGCCCATCGCGCCAAACGCCTTCTTGCGACCCTGCCAAAGCCGTCCGCGCTCGGCCTCGTCTCGCGCGACGCGAACGGAACGCGCCCCCGCGTCCGTGCACAGCGTCACCACGGTGGCAACGTCGTCGTCGAGTCCTGCCTCGAAGCCGTCGAGCTCGATGAGGAGCACGGCCTCCGCGTCCGCGGGATAGCCGGCCGCGTAGATGGACGCCTCGACGGCACGAATCGTCGGCGCGTCCATCATCTCGAGCGCGGCGGGCAGGATCCCGCGGGCGATGATTGCCGAGACCGCGCGCGCTGCCGCGTCGATGGACATGAAGTCGGCGAGCAGTGTTCGAACCGCCTGCGGATTGCGTTGCAGCTTGACGGTCACGTCCAGCGCTACGCCGAAGCAGCCTTCCGAACCCACGAACGTGCCGACGAGGTCGTAGCCGGCATTCTCGCCAGAGTCGTTTCCGAACGTCGTCACGGTGCCGTCGGGCAGGACGGCGTTGACTGCGACGACGTGATTGAGCGTGACGCCATACTTGAGGCAGTGAGGTCCGCCGGCGTTCTCGGCGACGTTGCCGCCGATCGTGCACGCGGCCTGGCTGGAGGGATCGGGCGCATAGTGCAGCCCGTATGCCGACACTTCGCGCGTGAGCACGGTGTTCACGACGCCGGGTTCCACGACCGCCAGCTGGTTCACCGAATCCACGCGCAGGATGCGGCGCAGCCGGTTGAGGCACAGCAGGACGACGCCGTCGGCAAGCGCGCCGCCGGACAGACCGGTGCCGGCGCCGCGTGGCACGAATGGGACGTTCTCCCGCGCCAGCTCGCGGACGACCGCGATCACTTCGTCGCGCGTGCCTGGAAAGACCGCGAGGTTGGGCACCTTGGTGTATCCTGGCAGGCCATCGGAGCTGTAGGCGAGCAGCTCGCTCTTCCGCTCGAGCACGCGTCGCGGCCCGACGACAGCCGATAGTCGTTCCGCCAGTCCAGTGCCGCGCGTGTTCACATTCCTAAGCTATCGACAGTGCCTGCGCCCGGAGCGCCAGCTCCATCGCAAGGAAACAGTGCGCCTGCGACATGGCCGTTTCAGTTCGATTCAGCACGTCGTCCACGAGCTGGCGTCCATACGGGAGCTCGACGTCGCGGCAATCGATGTACCGCACGCCGGTCTTGTCCGCGATGAAGAGATGGTTCCCGCCGGCCCGCCCGCCGATGTCGATGTACTTCCGGAGCTCGATGTATCCGTCAGTCCCGAGCACCGTGAGCCGTCCGTCGCCCCAGGTTGGCAGGCCGGCCGGCGTGAACCAATCGACACGGACGTAGCCCGTTCCGCCGTTTCCGCGCACGATCGCGTCGCCAAAGTCCTGGAATCGAGGTTGCCGTGGGTGCGCGACGTTCCGAACCTGCGCCGCGACGACCTCGCCGCTCGTGGAACCCGTGAAATACAGGAACTGGTCGAACTGGTGCGAGCCGATGTCGCAGATGATGCCGCCAAAACGCGCGGGATCCCAGAACCACTCGGGTCGCTCCGGCGGGTGAATCCGATGAGGTCCAAGTCCGACGGTCTGTACGACCTTGCCGATCGCACCGGCTCGCGCCAGCTCAGCCGCCTTGACGGTCGCGGCACTCTCGAGTCGCTCGCTGTAGAGGATCGAGTAGATGCGGCGGGTCGCGGCCTGGACACGTCGAACTTCGTCGAGCTGCGCGAGCGACGTGGCGCCGGGCTTGTCCGACATGAAATCCTTGCCGTGCTGCATCACGCGGATGCCCAGTGGGGCGCGCTGGTCCGGAATGCTGGCGGACAGCACCAGCTGGATGGTGGCATCCTCGAGAATCGCGCGCTCGTCCACGACCTGCTTCGCCTTCGGAAAACGCCGCGCGAATTCCGCCGCGAGGTCCGGCTCTTTCGCGAAGAATGCGACGAGCTCTCCGCCACCGCGAACCACGGCGTCGCACTGGCCATAGATATGGCCGTGGTTCACGCCGATCACGCCAAAACGCAGTCGCGGTGCGCCCACGTGCATGGCGTAAGATGGCGCAGCCGCCTCGAGACGCGGGGGGAAAACCGTATGGGCCGCCAGTCCGGCTGCCGCAACAGCCGATGCTCTCAGCATGTCGCGCCTGCTGATGTCACTCATGTCTGCTCCTCCGCGCACCCGGTGGCATCCTGTCCGCCGCTGATTCAACGCGTCATCTTATGATCGTGTCAACGACTCGCCCCGCATCGAGGTGAAGTGATGCCCTTGCCGCCGCTGGCAACTCCTCCGTCGCTCGAATCCGTACTCGGCGCCGCCGACGTCGTCTCCCTGGACCGCGTGGCCGGAAACGGGCCCGCAGGCAAGCTACCGCTGACGCCGGACCTGTTGCGCGACGCGCCGAGCGGAAACTTGTTCGGGCTCACGCAGAACGTCGGTATGGGCTGGAGTCCCGACGCGCTCGGCGCTCCCGAGTACGTCATCGTGAGCACGATGGGTGGACTGCGAGGCGAGGACGGACGCCCACTGGCGTTGGGTTATCACACGGGGCACTGGGAGATCGGCCTCCTTGTGCGCGAGGCCGCCGCGACACTTCGGTCGGCGGGAGCCACGCCATTCGCGACGTTCTGCAGCGATCCATGCGACGGACGCACGCAGGGCACCACCGGCATGTTCGACAGCCTGGCGTATCGCAACGACGCGGCGGTGGTGATGCGACGTCTCATTCGCTCGCTTCCCACCGCGAAAGGCGTGATGGGCATCGCGACGTGCGACAAGGGTCTTCCCGCCACGATGCTCGCGCTGGCCGGGTGCAAGAGCCTCCCCGGGGTCGTCGTGCCAGGGGGCGTTACGCTGCCGGCGCATGGCGCTGAAGACGCCGGCCAGGTCCAGAGTCTCGGTGCGCGGTTCGCGCAGGATCTGGTGAGTCTCGACTACGCGGCAGCGATGGGTTGCCGTGCGTGCGGCTCGTCGGGCGGCGGCTGCCAGTTCCTCGGTACGGCGGCGACCTCCCAAGTGGTCGCGGAGGCGCTGGGACTCGCGCTTCCGCACAGCGCGCTCGCGCCGTCTGGCGAGCCGTCGTGGCTGGAGCTCGGACGTCGATCGGCCACGGCCTTGATGCGGCTGCACGCGCAGGGCCACACCATCGCGGACATCCTCACGCAGCGAGCCATCGAGAACGCGATGCTGGTGCACGCTGCGTTCGGCGGCTCGACCAACCTGTTGCTGCACATTCCCGCGATCGCCCACGCCGCCGGGCTCAAGGTGCCGACCGTGGACGACTGGATCCGCATCAACCGCGCGACGCCACGACTCGTGGACGCGCTGCCCAATGGACCGCGTGGCCATCCGACGGTTCAGGTCTTCATGGCCGGCGGCGTTCCGGAGGTGATGCTGCACCTTCGGCGCATGGGACTGCTGCACGAAGACGTCCTCACCGCAACCGGCGACAAGCTGGGGGCGACACTCGACTGGTGGGAATCGAGCGATCGGCGCCGCAACGCCCGCGCGCGATTGTCGTCCCGAGCGCAGGTATCGCCGGACGCGGTCATCATGGCGGCGGACGCCGCACGCAGGAACGGCATGACGAGCACGGTCGTGTTTCCGGTGGGCAACCTCGCGCCTCAGGGATCGGTCATCAAAGCGACCGCCATCGATCCGTCGCTGATCGGGCCGGACGGGACGTACCGTCACCTCGGTCCCGCACGCGTTTTCGTGGACGAGCGCGATGCCATCCGTGCGGTGAAGGGAACAGCGCGTGACGGCGGGGCGCCCATCCAGCCCGGCGATGTCATCGTGCTCATCGGAAACGGACCGTCCGGCACTGGTATGCAGGAGACCGCGCAGATCACGACCGCCCTGCGCTACCTGCCGTGGGGAAAGCAGGTCGCGCTGATCACCGACGGTCGGTTCTCCGGTTTCTCGACCGGCGCGTGCGTCGGACACGTCGGGCCGGAAGCACTGCACGGCGGACCGATCGGTCGTGTCCGCGACGGCGACGTGATCGAGATCGTGATCGACCGCGCCACGCTCGCCGGGTCCATCAATCTCGTCGGGGTCGCCGGACGCGATCTCTCGCCGCAGGAAGGCGAGGAGCTGTTGCGTGCGCGCGAGCCGCACGCGGGCCTCGCCTCGCACGCAGACCTCCCCGCCGACACAAAGCTGTGGGCGGCGCTGCAGCGCGCGAGCGGCGGCACATGGGCTGGCTGCGTATACGACGTCGATCGAATCGTCGCTGCGCTCGAGGCCTCGGCGGGAGCCGCGCCGTGAGGCTGTTTCGCACTTCACGCGGCGCGGTGGTGGAGCGCGATAGCGCGTACTATCCGTTGGGCGAGGACTGGGATTCGCTGGTGAATCGCGTGGATCTGCCCTTTTATCTGGGCCGCGTGACCGAGGGTCCGGGTGGGTCGAGCGCGCTGGACGGACGGATTCTCGCGCCCATAGCAGGTCAGGAGGTTTGGGCTGCCGGCGTGACGTACACGCGCAGTCGTGCCGCGCGCCTGGAAGAGGCGAAGATCGGAGGTGGCGGCGACTTCTACGACCGCGTATACGAAGCTGAGCGCCCCGAGTTGTTCTTCAAGTCCGCGCCGTGGCGCGTGCGAGGGCCTGGTGACACGGTACGGATTCGGCAAGACGCGCAGTGGAGCGTGCCCGAGCCGGAGGTCGCGCTCTACATCAATTCACGCGCGGAGATCGTGGGCTATACGATCGGCAACGACATGAGCTCGCGCGACATCGAGGGCGAGAACCCGCTGTATCTGCCACAAGCCAAGATCTACAACGGCTCCTGCGCGCTGGGCCCGGCCGTGTTGGTGAACGAAGGTACCAACTCGCTACCGGCGAGCGTATCCATCGATCTGCGCGTCACGCGCAATGGAGTCGCCGTCTTCGAAGGGCGAACGTCGTTCTCGCAGATGCGCCGCGATCCGCGCGACCTCGTGCGCTACCTGTTCCGCGAGACGAGCTTTCCCCACGGCTGCGTGCTGCTCACCGGCACGGGCATAGTTCCACCGGACGACTTCACGCTGTGCGCGGGCGACTCCATCAGCATTCTCGTTCCCGCGATCGGCACACTCGAGAACACGGTCGCGGACGCCTAAGCGTTCCTTCGAAACGAGAGTCGACCATGCGTGTGCTGTACATCGGTGGCAGTGGGGAGATCAGCTTTCACTGCATCCACGAGTCCGTGGGGCTAGGACATGAGGTCAGTGTGTTCAATCGCGGCCACAACAACGCCGGGCTTCCCAGGGAGTGCCGCCTCATCACGGGCGACATCGAGGATGACATCGCATACGGCCGGCTAGCCGCGGAGAATTTCGACGTCGTCTGCCAGTTTCGACTGTTCGCGCCGGAGGCGATGCAGCGCGACCTCGCGGTCTTCACCGGACACTGCGCCCAGTATCTGTTTATCAGCTCTGCGTCCGTGTACCAGAAGCCGTTGCGGCAACTGCCGATCACCGAGGACACGCCGCTCGACAATCCGTACTGGGCCTACTCGCGCGCCAAGGCCGAAATGGAAGGCATGCTGCGTCGGCAGCGAGGTCTCGCGTACACCATCGTCCGGCCGAGCCACACTTATCGCACCCGAATGCCGACGGCTCTCGGTGGCGAAGTGTCGCGGTTGCTCCGCGGCAAGCCAGTCGTGGTGCATGGCGACGGCGAATCACTCTGGACCGTGACCCACGCGACGGACTTCGCTCGGCCGTTTGCGCGGTTGCTGGGGGCGCCGGCCGCGTACGGCCAGGCGTTCCACATCACGAACGACCGCCAGTGGTCCTGGAACGAGATCTTCGAGGCCATCGCGTCCGCCCTGGGCATCGACCGGCCCGAATTCGTCCACGTCGCGTCCGAGACGCTCATCAGATACAAGCCGGAGTGGCTGGGCCCACTGTTCGGCGACAAGAGCGCGTCCGTAATCTTCGACAACAGCAAGGTGAAGAAGGTGGCGGGCGAGTTCGAGTTTCCCATCGATCCATGGGCTGGGATGCGGATGGTCGCCACGCAGTTCCCGCCGCGGCCGGACAACTTCGATGCCGTCCAGGATCAGCTCATGGATCGCATTGTCGCCGAACAGCGATCGCTGGGTGCAAGCAACGCATGACCTTTCCGGAGAAGAATCACGACATGACGAGAACGCTGCTGTTGCTCGGACTGCTCTCGAGCCTCGGCCGGCCAGTCGCGGCGCAGGGACGTCCGGCGCCGGCCGACATCGTGTTGCTGGGCGGCAAGGTCATCACTGTGAATGCACGGGATGACATTGCGCAGGCGGTGGCGATTCGCGGACAGAAGATCGTCGCGGTCGGGTCGGACGCGGAAGTCAGGCGCTATGTCGGAAGCGGAACGCGTACGATTGCGCTGCAGGGGCGGACGGTAACGCCAGGCCTGCTCGATGCGCATGCGCACTTCGCCGAGGGCGGCGCCGACCGCCTGTTCACTCTGGACGTGTCATACCCGGAGGCGAAGAGCGTCGCGGACATCGCGGCGCGAGTCGCGGGGCAGACGGCGAGACTGCAGCCAGGTGACTGGATCCTCGGTCGGGGATGGGACGAGGGAAAGCTGGCCGAGCGACGGCTCGTGACTGCTCGTGATCTCGACGGCGTCGCTGGCGGACATCCTGTGTGGCTGGCGCAGACCACTGGCCACTACGGTGTCGCGAATTCCGCCGCCCTCGCGCTGGCGGGCATCACGAAGGAGACGCCGAATCCGCCGAACGGCACGATCGATCGCTATTCCGATGGCACGCCAACCGGCGTGCTCAAGGAGAGCGCCCAGGAGCTGGTGCGGCATCGGATTCCGGCGCGCTCGCCCGGCCAGGTGGATCAGGGCATCCGCGCCCTCGCACAGGAGTTCAACTCGGAAGGAATGACCGGCGTGAAAGATCCGGGTATTGGCACCGACGCGTGGGACGCGTACCAGCGCGTCCTCGCCGGCGGCGGTCTCACCGTGCGCGTGTTCGCGCTGTGGCTCGGTGGAACCAGTGAAGCCGATGCGCGCGAGCTCATCGCGCGTCGCGCCGCGATGTCCGCGCCGTATCGCTCGACCGGCGATGATCGACTGATCTCCGGCGGCGTGAAGCTCTTCGCAGACGGGAGCGGCGGCGCGCGCACCGCCTGGCTGTATGACGACTGGAACAAGGCTCGCACGCAGGTAGACTCGGGGAATCGCGGCTATCCCGCGTTCAGTCCCGATACGCTTCGCCGGATGATCCGGATGTACCACGACGCCGGATTTCACGTGAGCGTGCACTCGATCGGAGACCGCACGATCGACTGGGTCGTGGACAGCTACGCGCAGGCGTTGCGCGACAATCCGGCGTCCGGGCGACGGCACGGAATCATTCACGCCAACATTCCGACCCAGCACGCACTCGACGTGATGGCCGAGCTGCAGCGACGGTATGACGCGGGCTATCCCGAACCATCGGCGACGTTCATGTGGTGGATCGGTGACACGTACGCCGCGAACTTCGGCCCCGCGCGCTCGCTGCGGCTCAACCCGTTCCGATCGTATCTGGCGCGGGGAATCCGCTGGGCCAATGGCTCGGACTTCGACGTCACGCCATTCCCGGCGCGCTACGGCATCTGGGCTGCCGTCGCTCGCACGACGCTGCTCGGTCTCTACGGTGATCCGTTCGGTCGCGACGAGGCGGTGGACGTCCATGCGGCGCTGCGTGCCGTGACGATCTGGCCGGCCCGACAGATGTTCCTCGGCGAGAAGATCGGTTCGGTGGAGGTCGGTAAGTACGCCGATCTCGCCGTGTGGGACCGCGACTTCTACACCGTGCCCACCGGGCAGCTCAAGGACGCGCGGTGCCAGCTGACGATCTTCAACGGCCAGGTCGTCTTCGAGCGCACGGGCGCCGAGCGCGCAGGCACCACAACTCCCGGCTGAGGTCTCAGTGTTCTCGGAGTCGGCCGAGCTGTACGACGCGATCTACGCGACGTTCAAGGACTACGCAGCGGAGTCCTTACGAGTCGCGGAGCTCGTTCGCGGCGTCCATCCGAATCCCCGCACGATTCTCGACACGGCCTGCGGAACCGGAGAGCACGTCAAGCATCTCCGCCGTTCGCACCGTTTTGTGGTGGATGGTCTCGACATCGATCAGGCGATGCTCGCCGTCGCCAGGCGCAAAGTTCCCGAGGCGAGCTTCTTCGAGGCCGACATGAGCAGCTTTGCGCTGGATAAAAGCTACGATGCGGTGCTCTGCCTCTTCAGCTCCATCGGCTATCTCCGAACGCTCGATCGCGTCACCGCGGCACTCGATTGCTTCCGACAGCACCTGAACGAAGGTGGCGTTGTCGTCGTGGAACCGTGGTTTGCGCCCGGCGTGCTTCAACCGGGCCGACGGGACGTGAAGCAGGCCGATGTCGGCGCCACTCACGTGGAGCGATCGAGCGCGATCGCCGTCGAGGATCGGCTCTCGACGATCATCTTCGAGTACAAGATCACGGGCGGTGGCAATGCCGCGTTCGCGCGCGAGGAGCACAAGCTCGGGTTGTTCACGCCGGAGGAGACGCTCGAGTGCTTTCGCGCCGCAGGCCTGAACGCGACCTGGGATCCGCAGGGCCTCATCGGTCGCGGCCTCTTTGTGGCACGCATCAGATAGCCTCAGGGCGAGCCATCCAAGTGGCGGCCATTCGACGGCAGGACGACGCGCAGGGCACCGCGCAGGATCTCGTAATTCAAAGGCGGCGCGATCCGCACGATTTCTCCGTCCACCGAGACGCTGGCGTGACGCTGTTCGATGGTGCAGCGATCCACGAGGAAGCTGTCCACATGCGGCGTGCGTGAGACGGCGCGCGTGCCGCGCGCCGCCGCGGCGAGGGCCAGCGCCAGAAGCCGCGCCCGCGTACCGCCGCGCACAATGAGGACGTGCAGACCGGAGCGCCCCCCTTCGATCCGGCCACCGAGCTTGGGCAGTTTCAGCTCGCGCTCGCCCACACCGATGAACGCGAGCGGTGTCTCGTACGGCCGGTCGAGGATGTCGCTTTCGAACCGGAGACTGAAGGGACGCACCCGCGCGAACGTCCGAGCCATCGCGATCGCCGAGGCTGGCCAGTAGCCGATGCGTGACTCGAGCTGCTCGCGAACCTTGAGATAGTTCGTGTACAGGCCGGCCGAGCTGGTATTGAGGAACAGGCGTCCGTTCACACTCGCCACGTCCACGTGTCGGACGCGCGGAGACGCTGCGATGGCGCAGGCATCGTTCAGGCCGAGCGGTATCCCATTGTCGCGCGCGAAGTGATTGAACTTGCCGGCCGGGACCACCACCAGGTCCACGTTCCTGCCGGCGATCGCGGCAGCCGCCGCCGAAATCGTCCCGTCGCCTCCCACCGCCGCCACTCTGTGGACGCCGTCATGCACGGCGGCGCTCACCGCTTCCGTGACTTCGTCAGCGGACACGGGGACGACGCGAAAGCATCCGGCGCCCCTCAGGGCAGCGCTGACCTCCGGAGCGTTGCCGGCCGTCGGGTTCACGAATGCAGGGATCATGTGCACCCGCATCAGGCACGTACCGTGCTAAGCAGTTCTCTGCGTTGGTCTGTGAGGAGCGGCGAAAAACGAAACCGGGGCCGCGAAACTCTTCGCGGCCCCGGCCGAAACGCTCCCTGCGAGAGCTGCTCTCCTCAGGCACCCCAGAATCCACAGAGCGCCCGACCGTCGGGACTCTCGCGCAACTTCTCGAAGGCGCGCTCGCGGATCTGGCGGATACGTTCGCGAGTCACGCCCATGAGCTCGCCGATACGCTCGAGCGTCATGGCCTCCGAACCCTCCTCGAGGCCGTAGTAGAGCGACAGGATCTTTCGCTCGCGCGGCGTGAGATACTTGCGGAAGACGCGCTCGATGAACTCGCGCATCAGCTTGTAGTCGGTCTTTTCTTCGATCTCGACGCCGTCGGCCCCGGAGAAACGCTCTCCGAGGGTGGAGGCTTCGCGGTCGGATCGATCGATCGGCGCATCCAGGGACATCTCGGTGGCCGACATCTGCTTCGCGGCTCGGATCTGCTCGGGCGGCTCCTCGAGCAACCGGCTGATTTCGTTTTCGGTGGGATCGCGCTTCAGGACTTGAGCCAGGATCGTCTCGGCGCGCGCGAGACGGATCAACTGCGAATTCTGATTGAGTGGGATTCGTACCGACCGGGTCTGTTCTGCCAGCGCCTTCAGTACTGCCTGGCGCACCCACCACACCGCGTACGAGATGAACTTCACTCCCTGGTCCGGATCGAACTTTCGCACCGCCTTCAGCAGCCCTTCATTCCCGATCGCCACCAGCTCGGCGAGATCGAGTCCGTGGCCCTGATACTTCTTCACGTACGAGATGACGAATCGAAGGTTCGCCGTGACAAGCCGCTCGGCGGCTTTTTCGTCACCTTTCTGTGCTCTTCGCGCGAGGCGGCGTTCCTCGGCGGGGTCGTCGATCAGTGGCAACTTCTGGATGTCCTGGAGATACTGATCGAACGCTGAAGAGGGTGATGAACGGAAATACCCTCTTTGGGACCGTGTGCCGGTCACTTGCTCCATACACGCCCTCGCTACCCTGTCGGGTCTATTCAGATGCGGGACAGTACCCGCAAATCAGGACGGAAATTCTTTGGAGGGAGCACTCACTCCGGCCAGCGCCGGCCGGGGGACGCGCAGGATAATGTCCGTCGCTGAGAGCGTCAACGTCGCATTTGTGCCACAATGACCCTCAAATGGGGCATTTGAGCGGCTATCTGCTGGTCTGACAGGGCGTTGCAGGTTACTTCACTACGTCCCCGGGGGGTCCTTGGACTTTGTGCGGCTGGTGGCCGTGACGACCCCGATACCAAGCGCGACTATTACTCCTACCGCAACCCAGACGGCGGGCACGTTCAGTAGGTAGGCGGCCATTGCCAGGCCGGCGATCAGAACCACGAAGCCTATGACGTACGTTGCGAAGCTGGACATGGCGGACCCGTGAGTGGCGATCGGCCGAAGCGCAAACCGTGGGCCAAGGTCCAGTTTACGGCTTTACGGCCGTCGTTGCCCCTGTTGGTCCAGTGGTTCCGGTGGCGCCGGTGGCTGCCACGGTCGCCGCTGGCGGCACGGCACCCCCCGCGAGCGACAGCGATGGCTCGCGTGGTACCAGTACCGCCGTGCCTTTGCGCCGACCAAAGATGCGTGCCTCGCGACAGGTCGGCATCCAGACGTCGATCTTGTTGCCCTTGATCTTCAGGCCCGTGTCGTCGATGAGAAACCGCCCCATGTAGCGCTGTCCCACGTACAGCTCGAGGTAGCGCGAAAGGGGAAACAGCTTCGGGTCTGTGGCGACGATGCCAGCGCGCACGTAGCGACCGCGCCGCGTCTGCGTTCGCGTCAGACAGTACGCGGTGATCTCGACCGGAACGGGATCGCCGTAGAGCGGTGGAGCGCTCGTAGTGAGATACCAGCGCTTCGAGGCTCCCTGCACGATGGCGCCGCTCAGCACGAGCGGACTTTCGACCACCATCGGCGACATGACGATCGGTCCCGGATCGATGTCGATGCATCCGGACAGGGCGAAGGGGAGCGCCAGGGCGCAACGGACGCCGAGTTTCATGCGAGCGCGTCCCGCACGGTGTTGTCGTCCACGGGCACGGTCCAGCCGTGCTCTTCGCCGGCCATCTCGCCGATCCGACGCGGCAGCGCGTACTCCACGCGGCCGGCGCGCGCCTTCTTGTCGGATCGCGTGAAGCCGATGATCGTATCCACCGGAATCGGCGGCATGCTGGTGGGCAACCCCGCGGCGCGGCACGCGCGTTCGATGCTGCGCGCGGTCCCCGTCGTTGCCACGCCGATTCTTTCCGCCAACCGCGCTTCGGCCACGAGGCCGATCGCGACGGCCTGACCGTGCAGCGTCGCGAACTCGGTGGCCGCTTCGATGGCATGGCCGATGGTGTGGCCGAAGTTGAGCACGCGCCGCAGTCCCGACTCGCGCTCGTCGCGCGCGACGATGTCCGCCTTGATCTCGACACTGCGGTGGATGATGCCCGTGAGATCGGCGAGCGCCTGGGAACTTTGCAGCGGCCACCGCTCCACGAACGAGCTGGCGCGTTCGAAATACGTCGCGTCGGCAACGACGCCGTGTTTCACGATCTCGGCAAACCCGCCGCGAAGATGCTCGATCGGGAGTGTCTCCAACACCAACGGATCGATGACGACAGCCGCCGGTTGATGAAACGCGCCGACGAGATTCTTCCCCACTGGCGTATCGACTCCCGTCTTGCCGCCGACGCTGGCGTCCACCATGGCGAGGAGCGTCGTTGGCACCTGGATGAACGGGATACCGCGCATGTACGTGGCGGCGACGAACCCGGCCAGATCGCCGACGACTCCGCCGCCGAGCGCCACGATGGTTGTGTCGCGAACAAACCCGCGCCCGAGCAGATTGTCGGTCAGTCGCGCCCAGGTGTCGCGCGTCTTGTGCTGCTCACCCGCGGGTATCGTAAGAACCTCGGCACCACCGAGTGAGCTGGAGACGCGCGCGCCGTAGCGCGCACCAACCTCCGAGTCCGTGATCACGGCGACACGATTGGCCGGTGCGCTGGCGCGCACGATTTCCGGCAGCTTGTCGAGAGCTCCCGCCGCCACCGTAACCGGATACGGCAGCGCTACCACGTCACCTCGCCAGCGCCAGCTCTCCGGTTGGCCACGCGCGCGAGCGTGAAGAGAAGATCGGAGAGTCGGTTGAGATACACGATCACGATCGACGGGATTTCCTCTTCAGTCAGGGCAATCACGCGGCGCTCCGCGCGACGGCAGACCGTGCGCGCGACGTGTAGAGCAGCGGCCTTGGGCGTGCCACCAGGGACGATGAACGCGTTGAGCGGCTCCAGCTCCCGGTCGCAGTCGTCGATGGCCTCCTCGAGGGCCTTGATGCGCTGTTCGTCGACGTTCGCCTTTTCGAGATGGCGCCTCATCTTCTCGCGGTCCGGCGTGGCGAGCAGTGCCCCGATGGCGAACAGGTCCCGCTGCACCGGCACGAGCACCTCGTCGACGCGCGGCATGAGCTCGATGGCGCGCGCCAATCCGATGGACGCGTTGAGCTCGTCCACATCGCCATACGCCTCCACGCGTGGATGGGTCTTGGGGACCCTGCCGCCGCCAAAGAGGCCGGTGTCGCCGGCGTCGCCGGTGCGCGTATAGATCTTCATGTCGTACGTCGTTCGTCATTCGTCAGCATGCGTGATTCGCCATACGTCAGCATACGTGATTCGCCATTCGTCAGCATACGTGATTCGCCATTCGTCAGCATGCGTGATTCGCCATTCGTCAGCATGCGTGATTCGACGTGCGTCGGGTTGACTCGAGGAGCATGACGAGTGCTGAGGCATGGCGCATGACGTATGCTGAGGCATGGCGCATGTCGAATGCTGAGGCCTGGCGCATGACGGCTAGCCGAATAGGCGTTCAAAGATCGACTTGCTGCCGCGCTGGTTGAGCGCCCCGCGCAGGTTTCGAAACGACGTTTCCTGGTCCACGCGTGTCGATGGCTGATACGTTGCCGGAAACAGCTGTGAGAGGTGCACCTGCAGGCGATCCGGTGACCCGATCTCGTTCTGCTCCATGATCCAGGCGTCGAGCGCCGCTGAAAGTTGCGCGGCGGTCGCGCGACGCGCGGGCGTCCGCTGGAGCGACATCAGCAGGATTGTCTCGAGGCCCTTGTCGAGATCGGTGATCCGTGACCGGAGATTTGGCAGCGGCTGCACCGCGACTTCGTCAACCAGCAGCGATGTCTCCTCCTCGGTAAAAAGCGGCGACAGCGCGAGCAGCTCGTACAGCACGACGCCGAGGGAGAACACGTCGCTCTTGCCGTCGACCCCCGAGCCGAGCACCTGCTCGGGACTCATGTAATGCTTCTTGCCGATGCGCATCTTCTGCTCGCTCGCGGGATCGAACGACGTGCGCGCTTTCGCGATGCCGAAGTCGGCGAGCTTGATGTGTCCGTCCCACGTGATCATCACGTTTCCGGGGGACACGTCGCGATGGACGATGTCGAGCCGTGTGCCGGCCGGGCTGACGAAGTTGTGGGCGAAGTCGAGCGCGCGCGCGACGCGACTGCATACATATGCCGCGAGCGTCGCCGGAATCGGCGTCCCCAGCTCGTAATGGCGATCGATCACGCTGCGAAGCGTGGGGCCCTGAATGAACTCCATTGCAATGAAGTACTCGCCACCCACTTCGCCCAGCTGGTAGATCTGCACGACGTTCCCGTGCATCAGGTTCGCCGAGAGCTTGGCTTCGTCGATGAAGAGACGCAGGAACTCCATGCGCTTGGCGTAGTGCGGGTGAATCACCTTGAGCGCGATGCGCTTGGTGAATCCCTCCGGCCCGAGTTGCTCGGCCTCGTACACCGTGGCCATCCCTCCCTCCGCGACCTTGTTCACCAGGCGGAAGGCACCTTTGTACTCGACCGTATTCTCGTTTTCCATGGTCAGGTGCTGCGAGTGCCGGAAGGGAAGGGTGCGGTTGTATCAGGAAGGAAGGGTCGCGAACGTTAGTGGATGCTTCACGACATCCGCGACATCACGATCATCGGTGGCGGGCCCACGGGCCTGTTCGCGCAGTTCTATGCCGGCATGCGCCAGGTTTCCTCGAGAATTGTGGATGCGCTCCCGGAAGCGGGTGGACAGCTGACGGCGTTGTATCCGGAGAAGTTCATTTTCGACGTCGCCGGCTTTCCGCAGATACTTGCCAAGGACCTCGTTCGCGCGCTCGTCGAGCAAACCCAGCGATTCGCGGGCACAATGCACCTTGGCCAACGTGTGACCGGCCTTGAGAAGGACGGCGATCACTTCGTCCTGGTCACCGAAACGGATCGTTTTCCGTCGCGCTCCCTGGTGATTGCGGCGGGCATCGGCGCGTTTTCTCCGCGCAAGCTGCCTCAGCCGTGCGCGGAGCCGTGGTATGGTCGGGGAGTCTTCGACATCGTGACGGACCCCGAGGTGTTCCGCGGCAAGCGCGTGGTGATCATCGGTGGCGGCGACACGGCGTTCGACTGGGCCGTCCAGCTCCTTCCGCGAGCCACGAGCGTCGCGCTGGTACATCGAACCGACCGCTTTCGGGCGCACGACGCGACCGTGAACGAGTATCGCGCGGCGGTCGAGTCCGGTCGCGCGTCGATGTACACGTTTCACGAGCTGCACGACATCCTCTGCAAGGTCAACGGCGAGGAGTTCTCGCACCTCGTGCTGCGCGACGTGAAGGCGAAGTCGACGCGTGAGATCGAGGCCGACGTCGTGCTGCCGATGCTCGGCTTCGTGAGCGACATGGGAGTGCTGACGCAGTGGGGCCTGACGCTCGTGAAGGACGAGATCGTGGTGAACAGTCAGATGGAGACGGGCCAGCCGGGCATCTACGCGGCGGGCGACGTCACGACGTATCCCGGAAAGCTCAAGCTGATTGCAACGGGGTTCAGCGAGGCCGCGATCGCTGTGAACCAGGCCGTGCACTGGATTTACCCGGAAAAGAAAGTGGCTCCGGGGCATAGTTCGAACATGGCGGTGTTCGGGCAGAAGGACGACTGAGCTCTGCTCGTCGGGCTTTGATCACAGTTTGAGGAGTGAAGGGCGGGAGCGCCCTCGCGGAACACGCCGTTGAGGAGTGAAGGGCAGGAGCGCCCTCGCGGAACACGCTCTCGCTGGCTGCGCTCGGCCCGCCCGCCTGCGGCGGGCACCCGGTCCGGCGCAGACGTTCCGCTCCGAGCGCTCCCGCCCTTCACTCCTCCGAGCGCTCGATTGCCACAACAGCACCTGTACTTCACTACCGCCGAGCGGTACCCGCGAGGGCCGCGTGGTCGCATCTCTCGATCTGCTACCGGCGATCCGGCCCGTCGCTCGTCCGGTTCACGCTTTTGTCATCGGTGTACCCCTCGGGATAGCGGGCGCGGAGCTTCGCGACATTTGCCGCCGCAACCTGCTCGAGGCTGAGGCCCGCGCTCTGCGCGGTGATCGCGAGGCACCACAGCGCGTCTCCGAGCTCCTTCTGCAACTTGTCGCGATCCAAAGGGTGGGACTGGAAAAGGTGCTTGCGAACGAGTCCGACGATCTCGCCCGACTCTTCCGCCAATCCCGCCGCCGCGTCGAGCAGGCGCTCGCGATCAGAGAGCTTGGGATTCTTCGTTCTCGATGCCGCGGCTTCGAATTCGTCGAGTGTCATACCTTTCCCCTCATCCGTTCCCCAGTCAGTTGCCCCTGTCCCCCGTCCTCTGTCCCCGGTCCCCCTATCGATAGGCGACCCGAGGGTCTGCCTTAGCGTAAGCCAGATCGGCGAGAAGATTCACCAATACAAAGACCGCTGACAAAAACAGCACAGCGCCCTGGATCGCGGGCAGGTCGCGGCGGGCGATCGCGTTCACGACATAGCGCCCCAGTCCCGGCCACGAAAACACCGTCTCGGTGAGAATCGAGCCGGTGAGATACGCGCCAAAATCGAGGCCGAGGACCGTGATGATCGGAATCAAGGCGTTCCGCAACGCATGTCGCAGCGTGACGGCGCGCTCCGAGAGCCCCTTCGCTCTTGCGGTGCGCACGTAGTCGGCACTCAGCGAGTCGAGCATCGCGGAGCGCGTCACGCGCGCGAGAAACGCCACGGAGCGCATGCCAAGCGCGAGCGCCGGAAGGATGAGGAACTTCCAGCTGCCATAGCCGGACGGCGGAAGCAAATGCCACGCGACGGCAAAGAGCAGGATGAGCAGCAGTCCCACCCAGTAGACGGGAAACGAGATTCCCAGATATGCGATGCCAAGCGCAAGCCTGTCCGACCATCCACCGGGGTTCCGTGCGGACAGCACGCCGAGCGTGATGCCGGTGGTGGTCGCGAACAGCATCGCGGCAAGCGCGAGCTGGAGCGTCTTGGGGAAGCGCTCGAGGATGTCGCGCGAGATGGGCCGGTTGGTGATGTACGACCGACCGAGATCGCCGCGCACGACGTT
>DASTVV010000087.1:0-3446 GCA_035758925.1 Gemmatimonadaceae bacterium | reverse complement strand
CCACCTGCGGCGCTGGCCATTCATCTCTCGATCGGCCAGGCGTACGCGTTCAGCGTCTTCAATTTTCCTCTCTCTCACCTGATCGGTGGGAAGGATTCTGCGTCGACCGACTGGAAGCTGAGCACCGTCGGCTGGGTCTTCTCCTTCGCCATTGTCTTCCTCGGTCTCTCCGCCGCGACGTTCGGCCGATGGGTGGAGCGCGTCGGACCACGCAAGGCGATGTTCGCCAGCGCGCTCTGCTTCTCCAGCGGCTTCATGGTCTCCGCCTTCAGCGTCGCGACGCACCAATTCGCGCTCCTGCTCCTCGGCTATGGTGTGCTGGGAGGCATCGGCCTTGGGCTCGGCTACATCTCGCCCGTCTCCACGCTCATCAAGTGGTTCCCGGATAGGCCCGGCATGGCGACGGGCATGGCGATCATGGGATTCGGCGGCGGCGCGATGATCGCCGCGCCGCTCTCTACGGCTCTCATGAAGTTCTATGCCACCTCGGCACCGAACGGCGTCGCGCCGACGTTCATCACCCTGGGGCTGCTCTACTTCACCGTCATGATGTTCGGCGTGTTTGCCGTACGTGTCCCGCGCGACGGGTGGAAGCCCAACCCGTCAACCCGCAACCCGTCAACCGGTCAACCCGCCAACCAGCCGTTGGTCAACGTAACCGCACCCCAGGCCATCAAGACTCCGCAGTTCTGGCTTCTCTGGGTCATGCTCTGCGTCAACGTGACTGCAGGCATCGGTGTGCTGGGCCAGGCGTCGCCGATGATCCAGGAGATGTTCCCCGGCGTCATCACGGCCACCGCGGCGGCGGGATTCGTCGGGACGCTCAGCCTCGCGAACATGATCGGGCGCTTCTTCTGGTCGTCGCTCTCCGACTACATCGGACGACGCGCCACGTACGCCACGTTCTTCCTGCTTGGCGCCGGTCTTTACTCGCTGGTGCCGTCCACGGGGCACGTTCACAGTGTCACGCTCTTCGTCGCCGGCTACGTCGTCATCATGAGTATGTACGGCGGCGGTTTCGCCACCATTCCCGCGTACCTGCGCGACATGTTCGGCACCATCCAGGTGGGCGCCATCCACGGACGCCTCCTCACGGCGTGGTCCACCGCCGGCGTGCTCGGGCCCGTGCTCGTGAACTACATCCGCGAGTACCAGATCAACCACGGCGTCGCCAAATCGGACGCGTACACGGTCACCATGTACATCATGGCTGGCCTGCTCGTGGTCGGCTTCGTCTGCAATCTGCTCGTGCGGCCCGTGGACGAAAGGCACGGCGCCGAAGCACCCGCGATGGCGACCGCCTGAGCTATTGCACGGGCGCGCCGAGCGCCTTCAGTCGCGCGCGGGCCTTCTCGACGTTCGCGGTGGCGGACCTTGGAGCCATCGCGATGTACTTGCGATACGCCTCGGTAGCCCCGGCGGCATTTTCCAGAAGATCGTAGAGTTTCGCGAGCGCGAAGTAGCTGTCGGCGTAGTATGGCTCGAGCTCGATCGCGGCCTTGATCTGTCGTACGCCCTCTTCGCCTTTGCGGTCGTAGTACAGCGCCGTTGCGTAGGACAGCCTGGACTCGACGTCGCCAGGGTCCAGCTCAACCGCAAGCGCATACTCGGTCAAGGCGCGATCCCAGTCACGCCCTGCCTGGGCTAGACGGCCGAGCGCGTCGTGCGCGGGCGCGAAAGCGGCGTTCTCACCGAGCGCGCGGCCCAGGGCGTCGGTCGCCTGAGCGAACTCACCGCGCTCGGCGTGGATCCTGGCGAGCGCGTACTCGAGGAGCTCCTTCGAGTTGTACATCGGCACGAACTCCGTGGTCTCCTGCGCGCGCAGGAACTTGAGGAGCTCGCTGACCTCCGCGTAGGCGCTGTCCAGCTGGTTGACGTTCACGAACGCGCTCGCCCGCACGAAGCGGAGATACGCGTACCTCCTGGGTTGCTGATTGATCGCGCGCCCGAATCGATCGAGGGCGAGCTTCAGGTTGGCCTCGCCGTAGGCGATCCATCCCCGCGTGATCAGGTCGTCGTTCAGTCCGCCCGGAAGATCGGCGAAGATCCGCATGAAGAGGCCCTGATGGACGAACGGGTTCTTCTGCAGCGCCCGCATCCTCAGGGAATCGACGGCCTTCACGTCGCTCGCTTCCAGCGTCTTTTCGTCGTCGTTCAGGTACTTCGCGAAGCGGTCGCGGTTCTTGGTCCAGAACATGGCCCAGCGCGCGACCAGTGGCTCCGGCCGGGTGGGATCGAGACGCGACGCCCAGTAGAACGCGTCGTCCGCGACGGAAATCTCGCGGCGCAGTCGCTGGACGCCGTAGTCGAAGTACGCGTTCCAGTCATTGGTATCCGCGTCAGCCGCCATCCGCGGCCGGCGCGGAGCCTGAGCTTGCGAGACGCTGGCGACCACCAGCAATACCGCGCCGAACAGGCCCGCGCCGCGTATGGTCATGTTCGAACTGCTCAGGTGGAGTGGCTGACGGACAGCCATGCAAGCGCGAAGACCAGGACGGCGAACGTGGCAAACGCCGACATGTCACCCTTGGTGTCGGTGCGCTGGAACGCGCGAAACGCCGCCACCGCGCCGATGACGAGCAGCATCTTCTGATTGGTGAGATAGAACGCGGCTGCGATGGCGAACACCACGCCGACCCGCTGCCAGCCAGCCAGCGCGTGAAACCCGCGCGAGCCATCCAGCTGCCAGACGGGAATCAGGTTGAACATGTTGATGAATCCCGTGAGCGCGGCGATCGCGCCCCACACCGGAATCCGAGTGTACAGATAGACCGCATACGCCGCGAGCCCCGCTCCCAATCCCCACACTGGCCCCGCGAGGCCTACCTTGGCGTCGACCGAAGGGTCGGTGATGCGCTGCTTGAGCAGCACCAGCGCGCCCACGCCCGGAATGAAGAGCGGCGCGCCGGCGTCGATGCCCAGGCGCTTGAGCATCGCGACGTGACCCATCTCGTGAATGTAGATCGAGAGGACGAGACCAAGCGCCAGCGGCCAGCCGTACAGCCTCCAGTAGACGCCGAAGAAGGCGAACATCGAGAAGAACGTGCTCGCCTTGGTCAGTCCGAGGATCAGGAACTTGAGCTTGCCGACCAGCAGCAGGGCCACTGCGATGAGCGCCGCTCCGCCACGCTTGTACCACGGAGCATCGCCGCCCGCAGCCACGACACCGGCGGGGCGCTCATTCGCGTCGGTCATCTTGCGAGATCTCGGGGAGGGAAACCACCAGGGCGCCCCGGCATCGAGGTTTCGCGCCCCGTAGTGGACGACTGCCTTTCGAGAGCCGTTACCAGGATGATGGAACGCTTGTCGGGTTGTCCGGTTCCGGGTTGTCAGGTTGTCCCGCCAACCCGTCAACCCGTCAACCCGTCAACCCGTCTCAACCCGTCAACCCGTCAACCCGTCAACCTGATTCTACTTTCCGTCCCAGACGAAACGCGTCCTGCTCT
>DASTVV010000120.1:0-2983 GCA_035758925.1 Gemmatimonadaceae bacterium | reverse complement strand
CTTCGCTCCGTCAAAATCATTTGTGAGCCGAAGATCCGTGGCGGTAAAGGTTGCATTCGCGGGTGCCTGCGGCGTTGCTGGCACGTCCCGCCGTGCCTCGATCGGCGGGTTGCGGCCGGCCGCCAGCTCGCTCTGGACCTGCGCCTCCCAGACTGCGCGTGTAGCGTTGCTGTTGGTCGGTGTGCGGAAGCGCGTGTTGTTCGTGTAGCTGACGACGAAGCCGCCCAGTTGCAGCGTCACAGTCCCGGCAGTGGTGTTGATCGCCGTGACTCGGCTGGAGACCTTCTCATCGTCGTCGTCGGCCTCGACGTCGATTTCGCGCGCCACCAGACCGGTGGCGGTCGCGAACTCGATCTCCACGAACGCGGTGCCGTTGATCGCGGTTTCGAAGTCGCTCAGCGAGATCTGCTGCCCGAATTGCCCCGTCGCGGTAAGCGGGCTCGTCGTGTCATCGCAGGCGGCGAGGATTAGAGCGGCACAGGCACAGGTGAGCGCTGAGCGGGTGATCCGGAACGTCATGCGCGACTCTCCGCAAAGGATGCACAAAGGAGACACGCACCGTTGCGGTCACCCTGAGATCAGCCGCGCGCGAATCCCTGCCGTGAGTCAGGAAAAACCTGATGGCAAGGTGGAGGCCAAACGGCACTCAGCTGCGCGCCGTGCCCTCCGCACGAGTCGTCGACGGACGGCCCCCGAACGCGATGATGTATCCATCCGGGTCCTCGACGTAGAAATCCACGGTGCCCCACGCCGTCGCCGTGAGCGGCCGCAGAATCGTCGCGCCATTCGCAACGCACTCCGCATAGAACTGCTCTATGCCGTCCACGCCGCCGGCGGCATCGAGATGCTCCTGGGTGCGCCGGTACTCACGGTCGCCCCTGTCCTTGGGCGCCTCTTTCAGATGAAGCTCCAAGCCGTCCCGCACGCCAATCGCGTAGAACCCGTCCCACGGCTCGCCGAATGTGAATCCGAGCTTCCGGTACCAGGTCATCGAACTTGCCAGGTCATCGACCAGGAACTGCGGCGCGAACGATGTGAATCGCGACTGCGTCTCGACGTGTGCCATGTGACTCCTCCTATTCCGTCGGCGGACTGCCAAGCAAGGTCAATGCTTCGCCAGCGTGCTCGCGGCGAACGATCAGTGACACCCAACCGACGTGCACTTCCGTGTAATGACTCTGCTGGATGAACGCGGGAATCTCCGCGGCTTCGAGACGTGCCTGATCCAAAGCGGCCAGCGCCTCGCTTGCGTAGCTGCGAATCAGTACGGGCTCGCCAGGGTCGTAGATGACGCGCTCTTTCATCGAATTCAGCTCCTCTTCCTGACTGGCAGCTCGAGGCGCGCGCCGGGCGCGATCCCGTTGCGCGCCAGTACTCCAGCCTTGACCTCGAGGGCAGCCCGGTAGGGAACGCCGGGATCATAACTGGGACAGCCACGAGCGAGCGTAGCTCCGCACGGCACCATCTGGCGAACCACCAGCACGCGACCCGTCGAATCCATGAAGGCAATGTCCAGTGGAATGCGAGTGCGATACATCCAGAAGCCTGCGCTGGCCGGCTCGTCGCGATCGTAGAGAAAAAGCATGCCCGCGGAGTCGGGCAGGGACGTTCGCTCCATCAGCCCCATGGTGCGCTGCTCCGGCGACTGCGCGATCTCCACACGCAAGCGTGTGATTCCACGGGGCGTGACAACCCGGACACTGGCCGAATCGAATCGCACGACCGACGAGTAGTCAGCGGACTCCTGAGCCCCGCCGCACGCGAGAGCGGCTGCGACTGCGCCGAGCGATAACCAGAGGGGCGTCCGCAGCATGGTCACCGAATGTAGTAGCTAGACGCGGAAAGGCTCCGTAGCGCCGGCGAGCTCGTGAAGGTCCCGCCAGCCATAGGCGCCACTGACCTGCCCGCGGTCGTCGAGAAGACGCTCGCCGCCCATGTGGTCATAGAACCCCAGCGTGGGGTTGGAGAGCTCCGCGAACAAGATGAGCGACTCGACGCCTCGCGCGAGGAACCGACGCGCCGTCTCGGCCATCATCCGGCTTGCTGAAAACCTCTCTCCACTGCCAGGCGCGTGTGGCGACGGTCGGGCCGCGCGAGGTGTTGTATGTGGCGTTCCAGGTGGTGACGTGCAGCTCGGCGACGCGCCGGGATGTCGGTTTCCACTGCATCCCGAAAGACGATCGAGTCGAGTGATTCGCCGCGTTCCCGCAGAAGTTGTCACCATTCAAGCCCTGTTACTGAGTTCCGACCTTTCGTCGATACCAGAACGGTCCGTAAACCAGTTCGTGTCCCGTCAGCATACACCCGCCCGGTGCTCGATGCAGGCCCTGAGTGGAGCACAATGAAGCTTGCGCCGATTCGTTCCCATGTGCCCGCGAGCTCGAACGTATCGCGTGGAGAATTCGCAAGAGCCTGATCGATTGATTGCGAGAATGTGCGATCGGCTTTCAGGATGATCACGGCACCAAACACGGTGTTGCCGGCCACCACCTGCGGCGGCGGCTGCAAGTTGACGGAGTCCAGCACGTAGGATCCCACCGCCGGATCCGGCGCCGTCGGAAGTGGCGGCTGCTCACATGCACCCGCGAGCGTTGCAGCAAGAATGACGGACAGGATTTGCCGCATGTGCGAAAGAATCGTTCGCTGCAAATAGAACATCGCACAACCGCAGTCACAAATGCCGTCTAGGCCGGCATGTCGTTGGAGAAAGAAGCGTGGGTCAGCCGCGACGTGAGCACCAATCCAGAACGCGTAGCGCGCGCAACGTGATCCAGCGATTCGGCGCTCCGACGGGGCCGGCCAGCTCCTCGTGCAGCGCGTCTTCATGTCGCACGTCCAGCAACCAGCGCCCGTCCGGCTGGCGGCGCTCGAATACGATCGCGACAGCCTCGTCGACCCGGGTTTCCGGCCGTATCCCGGCGGCGCGCAGGTAATCCAGTGCGCGCAGCACGTCGTAGTGCCACAGCGGCGGAAACGCGAACCG
>DASTVV010000113.1:0-93132 GCA_035758925.1 Gemmatimonadaceae bacterium | reverse complement strand
ACTTCGGAATCGCGCGCGCCGCGAGCGAAGGCGACGCGGGACGCCTCACGGCGACGGGCATGGCGATCGGGACGCCGGCGTACATGTCGCCGGAACAGGCGGCGGGCGATCGCCAGATCGACGGACGCAGCGATCTCTATTCGCTTGGCGTCGTCGCATACCAGATGCTCGTCGGAGAGCCGCCGTTCATCGCGAACAGCACGCCCGCGATGCTGGTCAAGCACATCTCCGAGCGCCCCACGCCCGTGACGCAACGACGCAGCGACGTTCCCCAGGATCTGTCGCGCGCGGTCATGATGTGCCTCGAGAAGGATCCGTCGATGCGGTTCCCGAGCGCCGGCGCGCTCGTGACCGCGCTGGACACCGGACATGTGCCGGAGACGCGTCCGTCGCAGGACTGGCCGATGGTGCCAGCACCCGCGGCGTCAGCGCCGCCGGCCGCCCAGCCGACGTACGACTTCGGGGAAGACTCCCGGCTGCCGACCGTCGACGAGCTGCGGCGATTCAACGAGCCTGAAGTCGTCAAGTTCCGGCGCAAGCTGGCGCCATACCTGTTCGTCAACGGCGTCATCGTCGTTGCGTCGATCTTCGGCGGTCCGAACCTCATCGGCGTCACGGTGCTGTGGAGCATCTTCGTCGCCTATCGATACGCCCGGCTGTGGAGCGACGGCTTCGACTGGCGCGACGTCTTCAAGCAACCGCGCGAGCGCGAGCTCATCGACGTCGCGGACGATTTTCTCGAGCACATCCGCGCCTTGTTCAACCGTGACAAGCGCCGGGCACTGCGCGAGCGCAATCGCGCGCGCCACATCGCCGCGCGTCGCTCGTCAGGCAGCGGTCAGCGCCTTGGCCTTCCGGAACCCTCCACGTTCCCGGCGTCGCCGGAGTCCGTGTTCCAGGCCGCGGGCACGCACGCGGACCGCGTGCGGCAGGCGGGTGTCGACCGCGACGAAATCCTTCGTCTCGTGAGCACGATGCCCGAACGTGATCGAGTGGCGGAGGTGTCGCGATCGGCCGACGCGCTGCACGAGCGCATTCGGTCTCTCGCCATCGCGCTGGCCGACCTGGAACGCAATGTGGTGAACGGCGGTGTAGCCGCGGTCGAGTCCGAGATTGCGCGGCTGGAAGATCAGGCCAACCCGCTGGAATCCGGCAGCGAGGAGCGGGTCCGTCGCCTCGCGTATCTCAAGCGGCAGCGTCGGGCCGTGAAAGACATCCAGGATCGACGCGACGGCGTCGCCGCGAAGCTCGAGACGTGCGTGCTGGCGCTCCGCCAGCTCAAGCTCGACGTCCTCCGCCTGCGCGCTGGTGCACAGACTCACCAGCACGTGACGTCGCTCGCCCTGCAGGCAATGGCGCTCGCCGAAAACGTCGACCAGGCCCTCTACGTTGCCGACGAGCTCGCGCGCGTCACCGAACGACCCTCCTCCAGCGGCGCAGGCCGGCAGTCAGCGAGACCAGGTTGAGCGACTATCTCCGCGACCGACTCGTCGCGGCAGTCGGCGATCATTTCCTGATCGAAGAAGAGCTGGGCCGCGGCGGCATGGCCGCCGTGTTCCGTGCCCTGGACGTCCGACTCAACCGCCGCGTCGCCATCAAGCTGCTGCCACCGGACCTCGCGTTCAACGCGAGCGTGCGATCGCGCTTCCTGCGCGAGGCGCAGATGGCGGCGCAGCTCACGCATCCGAACATCGTTCCGATCTTCACGGTGGACGATCGTGAATCGCTCGTCTATTTCGTGATGGCGCTGGTGGACGGTGAGAGCCTTGCCAGACACATCGCGCGCAGCGGCGCGATGGCCGTCGACACCGTGAAATCCATTTCGTCCGCCGTGGCAGATGCGTTGGACTACGCGCACCGCCAGGGCGTGGTGCATCGCGACATCAAGCCCGACAACATTCTGCTCGATCGCGCGACAGGCCGGCCGATGGTCACCGATTTCGGCATCGCGCGCGCCGCGGCTGAGGAATCGCGTCTCACGGTGACGGGTATGGCGGTCGGCACCCCGGCCTACATGAGTCCCGAACAGGCGATGGGCGAACGCGACGTGGATGGTCGCAGCGACATCTACTCGCTGGGAATCGTCACCTATCAGATGCTCGCCGGCGAGACGCCCTTCAGGGCGACGAACACGCCGGCGATGCTCATGAAGCACGTCTCGGAGACGCCCCCGCCGCTCTCCAGCCATCGCTCGGACGTGCCGCCGGCCCTCGTGTCAGCCGTCGAGCGCGCGCTCGCCAAGCGGCCCGAGGACCGCTGGCGCTCCGCCGCCGAAATGCGCGACGCGATCCTCGATCGCACGCTGGCTCGCTCCTATCCGGTTCCACCGATTCCACAAAGCGCGCCAGCCCCCGCGCCTCGTCCCGTACCAGCCAGTCCGCCAGCCGCGCCGGCCCCGGAGCGCCCTTTCCCCCCGTTTCCTCCCCCCGGCCTGTCGCGCCGCGAACGTCGCGAGTGGCTGCGCGAGCAGCGCCGCTATTGGCGTGACGCGGTCAAGGCCGGCTACGAGGCGCCGGAGCTGCCGGTCGAAAAAAAGATCGCCCGGTTCAGACGCGACCTCGTCAGCTACGGCGCGTTCTCCCTGATGCTCATCGGCATCAACGTGCTGACGGGAGGAGGATTTCCGTGGGCAGCCTTTCCCATCATGGTGTCGTTCCTGATCCTGATGAAGCAGGTTGGATCCCTCTGGGGCGACGGCGTTTCGGTGAAGCGGATCTTCTTCGGCTCAACGCGACCCCTCACGAGTTTGCCTTCGGCGGCGGACGCTTCGCTCGCGAGTCCCGACACCAGCGGCGTGCTGGTCACACCGGAGATTCTGCAGGGTCCGCACGGTGCCACCGTCCGCCGTGCGACCACGAGCCGGCAGGTCATCGCCGACCTGCTCGCCCGTATGAGCCCCAAGGAGCGGGAGATGTTGCCGACGGACATCACTGACACGGTGAAGGCACTGCTCGAGCGGGTGGCTTCGGTTGCGGTCACGCTGCACCGACTGGACGCGGAGGCCAATGGAACCTCGCTTGGCTCGCTCGACGATCGCCTTGCAACCCTGAAGCGCGGCGGCGAGTCATCCGAGACCAAACGGCGCATCGCGCTCCTGGAACGCCAGCGCACGACCCTGCACGACCTTCTCGAACGCCGGTCGACACTGCTGTCGCAGATGGATAGTGCCGCGCTCGCATTGGAGAATCTCAAGCTCGACCTCGTACGCTTCCAATCGGCCGGCGTCACCAGCGCGCTCGAGGATGTAACGAGTGCTACGCGTGAGGCGCGCGCGGTGTCGCGCGAAATTGGCAACCTGCTCGACGCGGCCGACGAGGTGAAGCGGCTCTGATCCTCGCGCCGCGCGCGCGGCGGCTAGCGAACGAGGAGCCCGCCGACAGCCGCGGCGACGCGGTGGGGCGATTCTTCGGGAATGAAGTGCCGCGCGCCGGAGATGACGTCCAGCGTGCTCCCGGCGATCGTCGAGCGCAGTTGCTCCCCTAGCGACACCGGAAGAAACGGATCGTGTTCGCCCCATACGATGGCGGTGGGTGAAACCAGATCCTTGAGCCGCGGAGCCAGCGCCGCGGTCTCCGTGCTGTCGAGCGCGATGAGATGCGCCATCAGCGCGTCGCGGCCATCCGCGTCCGCGAATGGGCGCAGGTACAGATCGACGTCATGCGACCCGCGCTCGTGATCCTCATAGCCGCGCAGCAGCTCGGCACGCACCACTGAGAGAATCCAGCTGCTTGGGAGATGTCGCGTCAGCGGAAGCATCGCGCGGGCGAGCTTCACGCCGCGCGTCGGCCAGGCGGCGAATGCCACGCTGTTCACGAGACAGAGTCGCGAGACGCGCTGCGGATATCGAATCGCGGCCGACTGCGCGACTCCACCACCGAGGTCGTGTCCGACAACGCACGCAAAGGTGATCCCAAGGTGATCGAGCACAGCGATCAGGCGATCCGCATGGGACTTGATGTCCACGCCGCGTGTCGCTGGCGGGTCGCTCCGCCCATAGCCGAGCATGTCGAGCACCACGACGCGGTGTCCGGGTGGGAGCAGCGGGACGACGCTGCTCCAGACGTGGCCTGAGGTCGGGAAGCCGTGGAGCAGCACGATCGGCTCGCCCGCGCCGCGCGAACCAGCGGCATAGTAGTAGAGCCGAGCGCCGCCAATGTCGAGGAATTCGCCGCGCACGGCCGAAAGCTAGGGACAGGGAACAGGGACGGGGGACGGGCCCCACTTCCCCTCGTCTGGTCCCGCACTTGTCGCTGGGCCCGTCCCTGGTCCTCTTCCTAGTCCCTGCTAGAACTGCGGCGGCCGGCCTCCGCCACCCTGCATGCGCGCCTGCATGTCCGCGAGGTTCTTCTCGAACACCTTCTTCTGTTCGTCGGTGAGGAGCGCCTTGATCTCTTCGGATTGCTTGGTCATCGCCTCGCGACCCTTGGCGCGCCGAGCGTCCTGATCGAGACTCTGGTCCTGCATCATCGCCTGACGAGCCTCAGCATACTTCTTGGTGATCTCGTCGAACTTCGTCTGCTGTTCGGCGGTGAGCGTGATGCCCTGCATCAGTGCCGCCATTCTGTTACCGCCGCCCGCGCGCTGACCCTGGGCCTGCGGTTCCTGCGCTGCCGCTGTCACGGCCGCACCGGCGAGGAGAGCTGCTGCCGCCAGAATTTTGAGCTTCTTCATGTGACGTCTCCGGGGATTGGTGTGAACAAACGCGATCAAAGATGGTAAGTGGAGCATTACTAGCGCGTTAACGACCCTCTAGCGCATTCCGCAAAAGGCTTTATGCTTACGCGCCGAAAGCACTGGCTCCTCCCATGTAACCGGGCGCAAGCCGAAGGGAGACCGAATCGACCGCACAGTGACGACGCCCCTTCCGCCAACTCTGCCGGCGATCGCGACCAACGAGCCAGCTCCGCCTCCGCCGGCTCCGGTCCGCTTTCCCTTGACCTGGCTGCTGGATCACGCGGCCGCACCCATACAGTATCGCGCCATCACGGAGGTCGCCCGCCTCGGTGAGCCCGCGGCGAAAAGCGCTACCGTGCTGCCTTATACGTACCGCCCCGCGCTTTTGCTGGCGCTGCAACAGCGAGTGGACGGTATCTGGAACGGCGCGATGTTGACCGTCCCCTCACCGCGCTCCGAGACCTTCGAAGGTGTTGGAACCATCAACGCCGTCCGCAGGTTGCTCGAGTTCGGTTGGGAGAAGGACTCTCCGCCGCTCCTGCATGCTCGCCGCGTCCTGTTCCGACTCCTCGCCGAAGACAATGATCCCGAATTCCTGTTCGAGCTCGGCGCCGGCGGGAAAGCGGCCGACGAGGATCAGGTTCGCAGGGGCCGCCTGATTCTGCGCGAGGCGGCGGCAGCGGCGTTGGCGCAGGCGGGCTACGAGGATGATCCGCGTCTCCGCGGCGTAGCGCGCCGCGTGCTCGAGCGAGTCGCGAATTTCCTGCGATCGCCGTTATCGCAAAAGCCGTGGATTCGGGTCGGCAACCAGCATGTCCTGGCTCCCGAGGCGGCGCCGCCGTCGATTTACGCGCTGCACATGTTCGCCCACATGCCGCTGTTCCGCACCGAGCACCACGAGGCGATGGACCGAGTGTACAACTTCCTCATCCAGCCCCTCCCCCGGCAGGACGCGCTGCAGTTGGTCGGCCGCAAGGTGATGCCGCAGCCACATCTCGTCCTCGGTGACATGTTGCCCAATCGGAACGCCGCCGACGCGGACGTTCCGGGCGCACTCACCTGGCTCGAGCTCATGGCGCGTCTCGGCTTCCTTCGGCGCAATGACAACTGGTCCAAGCTCTTCGATCGGTTCCTCGACGATCGCGATGAGCAGGGTGTCTGGCATCCGCACAAGGGAATGGCGGCGGTGCGATCCACGAGCCCATTCGTCTGGCCGTCTTATCCGCTCGAAAGCGCGCTGTCCGGAGACGAGCGCTGGACTGACGCGACGCTTCGCCTCGGACTGATCGCGCGAATCATGGGCCGATCGATCGAGCCGGTCTGAGTCCGTTGGACCTCGGCTCCGCAACGCCAGCCAACGGAAAGCGAGCGAGCGCAGCAGGCCGGCTGCCGCCAGGCCGCATGTACCCGGCGGGCGAGCCGGGCGTGAGTGTGCAGTACATCACGCTCGATGACGGACTCAGAGTGCGGGTGGTCGAGAGCGGTCCTGCCACAGACGACGCTGTCCTTCTCGTTCATGGCTGGGGCGGCTCCGTCTATTCGTTCGCGGAGATGATTCCCGCGTTGGCGGCCGCGGGCCACCGTGCGATCGCGATGGACCTTCCTGGCCACGGGCTCAGCGACAAGCCTGTCGACGACGGTCGTTATTCGACGGAAGCCCTGAGCGACTGCGTACTGTCGGTTGCCGACGCCATGGGTGTGCGTCGATTTGCGCTGGTGGGACACTCCATGGGTGCGTCGCTCGCACTCGAAATCGGAACGAGACTGGCCTCCGGCGCCGCAAACTCCGCGCGCCGACTGGAACGCATGGTACTGATCAACCCGGTCGGACTGGGTCGGGTGCCGCTCATCGGGCCGGCAAAGATCCTTTCTCCGCGTGTCGTGGATCGGATCGTGCCTTCGCTTCTCACGCGGCGCATGATCTCAGGCATCCTGCGGCTGGCGTTTGGAACCCAATTGCGGCCGACAGATCGGGACATCGACGAATACTGGGCGCCCACTCAGTTCGCCGAGTTCGCCTGGGCGTGTCGGGCGTGCGTGCACAGCGCCACTTGGGGCCGTGTCGCCGCTACGAGGCTGCGTAGCCTGAGGCTACCTGTGCTCGTCCTCACAGGTGGCAGGGACAAGTTTGTTCGCGGAGCAGCCCAGCGAGCCAAGCTCATCCCAGCCGTTCGTGTCGTGACAATTCACGAAGGCGGGCATCTCGTCATGCAGGAGTGCACAGTCAAGGCGCACAGCGCGCTGTTGCCATTCCTGCGCGGCGAACGGAGCCGAGAGTGAGCATGGCGTCAAAGTATTATGGCTGTTAGGTTTATGAACATATGGAGCTGGTGACAATAGAACCTGAAGTAGAAACCGAGACGCCCGCCGAGTCTTTCGAGACGCTGGGCCTGTCCGAGTCAGTCCTGCGAGCCGTGCGCGATGCCGGCTACAGCAATCCCACCCCGATCCAAAGCGAAGCCATACCGCTCGTCCTTCGGGGCCGCGACGTCATCGGACTCGCGCAAACCGGAACGGGAAAGACCGCGGCGTTCACTCTGCCGCTCGTCGATCAACTGCTCAACGGTCCGCGCCGCACGCGCTGCGTGGTACTGACTCCGACACGCGAGCTCTGCATGCAAGTGGAGCAGAGCATTCGAAAGTACGCGCAACACTCACAGCTGTCGGTCGTGGCGGTGTTCGGTGGCGTTCCGCTCGAGCCACAGCAGAAGGCACTGCGGCGCGGAGTGGATGTGGTCGTCGCGACGCCGGGGCGTCTCATCGACCATCTCGAGCGCCAGAACATCGTGTTCGACGATCTCGAGATTCTCGTGCTCGACGAGGCGGATCGGATGCTCGACATGGGCTTCGCTCCCCAGATCAGCCGGCTTGTCGGACAGATGCCCCGCTATCGGCAGACGTTGCTGTTCAGTGCGACGATGCCGCCCGAGGTGGAGGTGCTGGCGCGCAAGTACATGCGCAAGCCCACCGTGGTGCAGATCGGACGGCGATCCGAAGCAGCGCATACCGTGACTCATGCCGTCTATCCCGTGCCCCGTGAACGGAAGAGCGCGCTGCTGGCGCACCTGCTGAAGGACGGCGAGCTGGATTCGGTGCTCGTCTTCGTTCGGACCAAGATGGGTGCGGATCGCGTGGTGCGGCACCTGGAACACGAGGGCGTCGAAGCGACCGCCATGCATGCGGACAAGACGCAGGCGCAGCGCACCAAAGCGCTGGCGGATTTCAAGGCGGGGAAGATTCGCGTGCTCGTCGCGACGGACATCGCGCAGCGTGGCCTGGACATCTCGCACATCACGCACGTGATCAGCTACGACGTGCCGCAGCAACCCGAGGACTACGTGCACCGCATCGGCAGAACGGGCAGGGCCTCGCGCGAGGGCGATGCATTCACGTTCATGGCGCCCGACGAGATCGCGATGGTGCGAACCATCGAATCGGTCATCGGAAAGCCAATCCCGCGCGTTTCCGTACCGGGCTTCGATTTCGGAACAGTCGCCGCAGACTGAGCACGTCAACTACGACGCATCCGAATTCGGATGCGTCGGTGATTCGGGCTTATCTCCAGTCGCGATTGAAGATCGGCAGCAGCCTGAGGCCTTTACGATTGTTGCCCGCGTAGTTCAGCACGCCGATCTGCATGCCATGAACGTCCCGGGCGTAGTTGAACAGGCCAAGCGACAGCCCGAACTGGTCGCCCTTCACATGATTGAAGGCGCTGAGGGTGACACCGTGTACCTCTCCGTCATCCACGACCTTGAAGTAGACGGGTGCGATGACGCCGCCTCTTACATCCTCGCCACCCGCGGCACCGCCGATGACGATTCCACGAATGTTCGGCGCACCGACTCCAACGCCGCCGACGGCGAATCCGCGTAACGTGTGTCCGGCGCCGGCGCCGACACCGGCGAGGGTGATTCCGGTGATGTCGTGACCGGCACCGGCGCCGACAACGGCAAGCGTCAGTCCCTTGACGTTACCGCCAGCGCCCGCCCCAAAGCCGCCGATCGTTATTCCGGTAACGTTTCCACCCGCGCCGACGCCGAACACGCCGGCGCTGAAGCCCGTCATGTTACCGCCCGCACCTGCGCCGAAACCGCCGATCGTTATTCCGGTAACGTCACCGCCAGCCCCTGCGCCGAAACCGCCGACGGTGAGCCCCTTCACGTCACCGCCCGCGCCGGCTCCAAAGCCTCCGATCGAGATTCCGGTCACGTTCCCGCCGGCGCCGACTCCGAAGCCACCAACCGAGAGGCCTTTGACGTTACCGCCAGCGCCAGCTCCAAAGCCTCCGATTACGATCCCTTCGACGTCGCCGCCAGCCCCAATGCCAAAAGCGCCGAAGCCGAGCCCCGTAAAGGACTCCGTTGCGCCAACGCCGAAGAGGCCAATGCCCGCGCCGCTGATCTTCCTGGCCCCAGTGGCCGGCAAGCCCAACGCAAGACCATTCACTTCGCCTTTCGCCGGATCGTACGGCGTCCAGATGGTGGCGTTGATCCCATCCACTCGCTCCATGCGCCAGTCGCGGTAGTTGAGGCGAATACCCCGCACGAAGCGTGAGTCGCCGATGCTCAGGCCCGTGTTGTCGATCGTCAGGTCCAGGCTCTGGGCACCGAGGACCAACGGCAGGAGCAGAGTGGCGGCAATGAGCAACAACCGCGTCGGTGATCGCATACGACGGTCCGGTAGCTGAGGTGAAGTGCTCGACAGTATCTACGGTCCTGCCCCGACACAGTTTCGCGACAGCGAACCCCGGGCCAGCCACGTACCTTAGGCGGGCCGCCCGACGGGCGGCAAATCCCCATCCAGCCCATCCCCAGCCATTCCGTCAGGTCGTTCAGGAGATCCCATGTCGTCTCATCTAATCCACCGCGTCGCGGCCGCAATGATACTGGCCTCGCCGCTATTTGCGCAGCAGACCGAAAAGGTCGATGCCGCGGCCATCGCGCGCATTCGCGAGGAAGGTCTCCAGCGCTCGAAGGTCATGGAAATCACCAGCTACCTCACCGATGTGTATGGCGCCAGGCTCACCGGATCGCCGCAGACCAAGGCAGCCGCCGACTGGGTCGTGTCCCAGCTGAAGTCCTGGGGTACGTCGAGTCCTCGTCTGGAAACCTGGGGTCCGTTCGGCCGCGGCTGGAGCAACGAGAAGTTCACCGCACGGGTCGTCGCGCCCACGCAGTATCCGCTCATCGCTTATCCCGGCGCCTGGTCGGTGGGCACCAAAGGCCCGGTCACCGGAGAAGTCGTCGTCGTCCGGATCGACAGCGCTTCAGACATCGCTCGCTATCGCGGAACGTTGAACGGCAAGTGGGTGATGGTTGGCAATCCATCGCCGGTGACCGCACACTGGACAGCGCAGGCGCAGCGCTTTTCCGACATCCAGCTCGACTCCCTTGGAGCGCTCCCCCTTCAGGCCGCGCAGCAGGGCAGGGGTGGCGGCGGAAATGCCGGACGATTTGGCGCACTCCAGGAACTCGCGAGACAGCGCAACGAGATGTTCGTGAGCGAGGGAGTTGCAGGCGTCCTGCAGCAGGGGCGCGGCGACGGGGGCACCGTGTTCGCTCAGGGCACCGGGTCACGTGCCACGAATGCCCCTGCTTCGGTTCCGACCATCATCGTGTCCGCGGAGCATTACGGCAGAATCGCGCGCACGCTCGCCAAGGGCGTGCCGGTCAGGGTCGAGATCGAAGCCGACAACCGGTTCTACTCGGCGGATACGAACTCCTTCAATATCGTCGCCGAGCTTCCGGGCACCGATCGTCGCCTCAGGGATGACGTCGTGATGCTCGGTGCGCATTTCGACTCCTGGCACACGGGCACGGGCGCGACGGACAATGCCGCCGGCTCGGCGGTGATGCTCGAAGCGCTGCGGATTCTCAAGGCCGCGGGCCTGCCGCTCCGTCGCACGGTTCGTCTCGCCCTCTGGACGGGCGAAGAGCAGGGATTGCTGGGCTCGCGGGCGTATGTGCGCGACCACTTCGGCGTGCGCGACAGCACCGGCCTGCACGTGAAGCCGGACCACGAAAAGTTCTCGTCCTACTTCAACGTGGACAACGGCACCGGCGCCATCCGCGGCGTCTATCTCCAGGGCAACGAGGCAGTGCGTCCAGTCTTCCAGGCCTGGATGGAGCCGTTCAAGGACCTGGGGATGCGCACGCTGAGCATCAGGAACACGGGTGGCACTGACCACTTGTCGTTCGACGGCGTCGGCCTTCCGGGATTCCAGTTCATCCAGGACGAGATCGAGTATGGGAGCCGGACGCACCACTCGAATCAGGACGTCTACGAGCGCATCCAGGAAGACGACATGAAAAGGAACGCCGTGATCGTCGCGGCGTTCGTCTACCTCGCGGCCAACCGGGACGAGAAGTTGCCGAGAAAACCGCAGGCGATCACGCCATAGAGTCTTCTTCGCGGGGCCGGCACCCCCTCATCCGAATTCCACGAATCAAGCCGAATCGTTCCTGAGAAATCAAAAGCTCCTCTCGCCATGCGAGGGGAGCTTTGGTTTATGCGAGTCTATTCGTTCTGATTCGCGGAATTCGGATGCGTCGTTCGGTCAAGGATTGACGACCAGCACTCCGACTTCGCCATTGAACCCGTCCTTGAGAGACGGTACACCGGGCGGCGCGATCCACTGTCCGCCGTCGATGCGGATATTGATCTGGTGCACGCCGGGGCTCATCGGGACCAGGAGCTCCCACGCGTCACGACCACGACGAATCAGCGGCACCGGCGACCAGTCAGTGAAGTCACCCATGATCTCCACGGTCTCGACGCCGCCAATGCGCGCCGTCAGCCGTTGCAGCGCCGTGCCCGCCGCGCGGACCTCGAAGCTGTGGACCAGGCTCGCCGGCGTCTCGACGAGGACGTTCCCGCGCGGGATGGGCCAGTACGCGAGCATCAATCCCACGGAGCCAAAGCTCCGCGCTGGCAAACCGCGCGTCGGCTGTGCGGGCTCACGACCGCCGCCCGCCACCGCCGCGATCTGGTTGGTGATCCAGACGGCCGCTTGCGCCGAAGCCCAGTGCCGGGAGTCCGAGTTCACGTCCAGCCTATCGCCGAATCGCTGTCCACCGCGAAGGGTGAGCTCGCCCAGCTTATGCTCCCAGCGCACGGTCCCTTCGAGATCCGTCAAGCGCGACTGGTGACGGCAGGCATTGCCGACAGCTGCCTCGGCCACGAGGGCGCGCATGCCGGTGGGACCGCTGGCGCCCGTCGGCGCCGCGAGCCGCGTGGAGCAGACAGCCGGGCTGTTGTCGACGAGCGTATCGTCGAAGGCAATCTTCGTGAAGAAGAAGCTGGTGACGCTGCCGCGCAGCGTCGCTGCCCCGACGCGCGTCCAGACGCCGCCGGAGCTCACGTTCACATTCGAGACGGCGGCGACACGCAGGGGCCGCGCGACGCCCGAACCGAGCCAGATGCCCGCGCGTTGCCGCATGAAATGCAGCCGGCCTTCCGCGTCCAACTGATCGTTCTGGACGGACTGGTCATGAAAAAGGCGGCTGGCATTTGCCGCCACCTCTGCGCGCACTCCGTACAGGAGAGGCGTATACGCTTCGAGAGCCGCGGCGGAATTCCCCAGTTGCCACTGCGACAAGCCAAGCAACGCCGAAGCGCGAGCGCTCGCGGTCATGCGCGGGCTCGCGTATCGGAAACCTGGCGTCAGCGCGAAAGCACTGAGTGGGATCGAGCCGACGTGCGATGAGGTTGTGGCGCCAGCTTCGAGTCGAGTTTCCAGCTCCGAGGTGCTCTGCGCCACCGCATGCTCACCAGTAGTGAGCATCGCAATCGTCGCGATCGCAGCGGTGGCGTGACGCCTCGAGTGGAGCATTCGCCTAAGGGTTCGGATTCTCCGATCTTTCAGGGCGCGCGCCCGATGCCGGCGGCGCCGTAGGCGGACCACGAGATGGTATTTCGCGCGCCCTGTTCAGCAGCGCGACCCCGGGATCCGTCCCTGAAACTATGTCTCTTTCCACGCCGCGCCACAAGCCTTGGAAGTCATCGTCCGAGGCCCCCCGCTGCCAGAGCTGGAAGATCGTCTGGGAGGCGGTGTCTCGGGGTACGCCGCGCGTGATGAGATCGGACAGAACAACCAGCGGGTAGGTGAGCTGCTTTTCGTGGCGGCTCTTCACCAGGCGTGCAAGCTCGTCCGTAGTAATACCGACGCTAAGGGCACCTGCAGCCGCGGTCAGCTCGTCGTTTGTCGCCCCTGGACCGAGCGCCGAGCGGGCTTCGCGGAGCGACCGAAAGACCAGGCGAACAGCCGCAACGATACGACGGCCGTCTGCGCGCTTTGTGATCCCTTCAAGTGCTTTCGATTCGAGCGGCCACGTTGGCAGCCCTGCGACCTTGGCCGAATCGAAGAGCAGCTCGATGGAGTATCGCGTGGATTCGTTCAAACGTGAAAGCGGATCGATGCCTCTGTTTGGCACCACTGAGTCCTGCGCCCCGACGACTACGGGCAGCGCCACGAGGGAGGCGGACCAGGCGACTCGACGAAGCGACAGCGCGCTCACAGCGAAGATCCTCGGACGATCACCACGGAGCTTCTATGACCGTACCCGTCGTCGGGGGCGATCGGCGCGGCGGGGTCCGGCACGAAGTGGGTCCCGTCCACGACGAACGAATATGTATGGAGGCCCGGCTGCAGCGGTACATAGACGCTCCAGACCCCGCTGCTCCCTGGTTCGCGTTGGGCCGACATCGGGTTGGCCGACGGATCCCAGTCGTTGAAATCCCCCACGACCGACACCCGCGCCGCCTGGGGCGCGATCAGGACGAACCTGATCGCTCGGGCGGTACCAGAGTCCGGGAGGTGTGGATTCCCCACTCCCACAGGCGGAGCCTGTTCGGTCGAAAGACGACCGTCCCGGTGTATGGCGAGACCTCCAAGAATTCCGATTCCAACGAGCCCCGCGGCCAGGGCCATGGATGCGACGGGAGAGAGGGAGGAGTGACGCGGTTCGAGCAGCCAGTCGAGCACACGGGAACGGCGACGCGGTGCCGGCTCCAGCCGGATGGCTTCCATGAGTCGGTGTCGGGCGGACGGATCGACGACGACTGGCCGGCGTGCTTCGCCGACAAGCTCCCGCACGTACGGATCGAGCGAGTTCAGTTCGTCAGTCATCCTTGATACGCTCCCAGCGCGACCGCAATCGGTCACACGCCCGCTTCACCCTCATTTTCAGCGCAGAAACACCCACTCCTGTCAGCGTCGACATCTCCTCGTAGCTCATTTCCTCCACGTACTTCAGCAGGAATGCTTCACGGAGCAGTGGATCCAGCTCGGCAAGCACACGCTGCACAAACTCTTCGTCTTCACCGGTCCAGTTTGGCCTGCGGTCTGGCGCGTTCAGAAGAACGGCTTCCTCTCTTACAAACACCCTTTCGCGCTGGTTCCGTCGCGCGGCCATGCTACGACACTGATTCACCAGAATCCGATACAGCCACGCGCTGAACTTGTCACGCTCCTGATACTTCCCGAGCGATCGATACGCCCGGAGGAAGGCAGCCTGCAATGCGTCTTCCGCGTCGTCGCGGTTGCCTAGCATCCGTACTGCAAAACGCGCGCAGCGTTCGTAGTAGCGGTCAACCAGGCGTGCAAAGGCATCCACGTCGCCGTTCAGGACGCGCTGAACGTCGGCGGCGTCGCTCATCTCATTAGCGATAACCCACCTCCACGGCCACCGCGTCACATACGCACAGGTTGCGGTGCCGGACTGACTTCAGGACTTGGCCGAACCGGCAGGAAGGGACCGGTCGGCAATGGGCCTAACTCCTTGTGGCTCAATCTAGCGCACGTGTCCGCCGGGGCTGAAGCGGCTCCGACCAGGACCTATCGAATGCGCCCGAACCGGGAAACGAACAATGTGTCCGAGATCACACCCAGGCGGACAATGATACTGAGGTTTGCCGCGCCGTGCCCCAGCCCGTGAGCATCGAACGTCAGAGAATCCCTGGTCGCCGACACGCGGACACCATGCTCCTTGCCCAGGCCGCGCTCGAGAAGAGTCTCGCCGCCCCGGCGAACGCGAATGCCGCCGGTTACCGAGTCGAAGTGGACAGCGATTGCCGAGTGGCCTGCAAGGGCAAGTGATCGGGCGGTGTTGATGGCGCTGATGGCATCCGCGACCGCGCTGCGCACCGCCACGCGGTCCAGCTGCGATTGGATGCGGGGAACCGCGATGGCCAGAAGAATTCCGCAGATCGTGAGGGCGGTGATCAGCTCAGGCAGCGTGTAACCGCGCGCGGGCCTCGATTTGCTCACGCCCGACGATAGCAACAGCGCTGGTCGCGACGAGAACCGTTCCGTTTCAGGAATGACACCTCGATTGCGCACCGGCCGTGGCCTTTGCGCTGGCACCCGAGCTCGACGATAATTGGCTTTCCAACCGAGCGACCCATGCGCAGCGCACTCGTCATCGCGATAACCGCCGAACTCACCGCGTGCCGAGATCCTCGCGTCGAAGCGAACATGGCCCAGGCGATGATTGAGGCCGGCACGCAGATCACGTCACTCCAACAGGACTACGCGGCCCTCCAGGCGCAGGTCGATTCCTTGCGAATCGTCGTCGCACGCCAGGACACGGTCATTACCCGGCTCGCCTCGTTGGCGGGCCTCCCGACTTCGCCGCGTTGAGAACTCACGACCTGCAACAGGGACCCACGCATGACTATCACGATCGAATACTGCACGCTTTGAAACTACGAGCCACGGGCCGTCAGTCTGGCGGCCGAGATCCGTACGAGGTATCCCGACGCAAAGATCACCTTGATCCCGTCGGGCAAGGGACGCTTCGAGGTCGTTCGCGACGGGAAACCGATCTTCGAGAAATCCAAGCTCGACCGGCACGCGCGGCCTGGGGAGGTTCTGAAGCTGCTCGAACAGTGATCGAATGCGTCTAGCGATTTCGACGGGCGGTGGGGACGCCCCGGGACTCAACGCGGTGATTCGAGCGGCGGTGCTCTCGGCGCAAAGCCGCAACTGGGAAGTCCTCGGAATCAAGCGCGGATTCGCGGGCCTCCTGGGCGAAGACGACGTCGTTTCGCTGACCCGCGACTCGGTGCGCGGGATTGGTCACATGGGCGGCACAATCCTGCGAACGACGAACCGCGGGAACCCGTTCAGGTGGCCGCGCAAGCTGGCCAGCGGTTCCTATGAGGAGATCGACCGGTCGCACGAGCTGATCACGAACGCTCGTCAGCTCGGCATCGAAGCAATGATCGTCATCGGCGGGGACGGCACGCTCGGGATCGCGGATCAGCTGTCGGACAGAGGACTGAACATCGTCGGCGTGCCGAAGACGATCGACAACGATGTGGCCGGCACGATCACGACGTTCGGTTTCGATACCGCGGTGAATACCGCGCTCGAAGCGATCGATCGCCTGCATACAACGGCAGAGAGCCACGACCGCGTGATGGTGATCGAGGTGATGGGACGCCACGCGGGCTTCATCGCGTTGCACGCGGGTCTCGCAGGATCGGCTGATGTGATCCTGATTCCCGAGATCCCGTACGACCTCAACAAAGTCTGCGAGAAGATCCAGGCCCGGGATCGCGCTGGCAGACATTTCTCGATTGTCGTCGTCGCCGAGGGGGCGGTATCGAAGGACGGGAAAGAGTCCACGATCGGGCCGTCCCTCCCGGGTCAGGACCGGCGTCTCGGCGGTCTCGCGGGACGCATGGCCTACGAGATCCAGCAGATCACTGGCAAGGAGACTCGATCGCTCGTGCTCGGTCACCTTCAGCGCGGCGGTGTGCCGACGGGCTACGATCGCCTGCTCGCCACTCGATTCGGCGGCGCTGCGGTGCGAGCGGTGGCCGATAAACGCTGGGGCCACATGGTGGCGCTCCAGTCGCCCAATATCGTGACTATTCCAATGAAAGAGGCTCTCCGGTACACTAAGAAGGTCGATCCGGCGCACGACGCGGTGCGAACGGCTCGGGAAACCGGGATCAGTTTCGGTGACTAAACTCAAGGTGCGCAGTCGACTTTGCTCGAAGGCCAAATCAGGACAGGCGATTCCAGTACGTTGGACAGGTTCACGAGCATCGAGATAGTTCCAACGTCATAAGCCTCTGTAAGAGAAACACTTAGCTCAGCTCGTCCGATGGCATCGAGCCTGCCATGTTTCCAGTCGCCATGAAGAAGTCGATTGTGTATTCCCTCACTCTGGCCGCGCTCGCTTCGGCTACAGCGCTGCAGGCGCAGGGCACCGGTCAGCGGCGGGACAGGAACAAGGACATTCCGCCGTCCGAGCGCCCGCCTGCGGGCATGTGCCGCATCTGGCTGGATAGCGTTCCCGCCGCGCAGCAACCGGCTCCCACCGATTGCGCCACCGCGGTGCGGAATCGGCCGCCTAAGGGTCGCGTGATCTTCGGTGATGACTACGTGACGCAGAAGCGCGGCGACAGCACCAAGGGTAAGCCGAATCCAGCAATCCAGGGATTCGCGCCGTCGGACAAGAAGCGCCCGCCGATCCGCTTTCCGTAGCGGAGGTCGCGGCCGACGCGCTGTTGCGGCGGCCATCTATATTGTCGGCAACTCAGCCTCGGCGCGTCGCGTGGTCCGCACCGTTCACGATCACTGGCTTCCGCCAGATCACGACGCGTTTGTCAAAGCCGAGCCGCCGACCGGACGCATCATCGTCATTGCGCCGACTCGCGCAGCCTGTGAAACCATCGAGCTGGCACTCGGCCTCCACATCGAAACGTTCCTCGAGCGGCATCACGGGCAACGCGTCCGCGAGCTTGCGCGCTCGGGCAAAGGCTTTGGAATAGTCGCCGGCACCGGGACTGGCAAAACGCTCGCGATCCGGCCCATTGCCGAGGAGATCCTTGGCACCACGGAACTGCGCGTGGGCGTCGTCAATCGCGAGCGCGAAGCCACACCGGAAACGCCGAGCTGGAACGTCATCATCGTGACGACGGGCATCGCCCGGCGCTGGTTCGAGGAAGACGACATCCTCGCCACCGACACGCTGGTGGTGGACGAGATCCACCAGACGTCAGCGGAGCTGGAGCTGTGTCTCGCGCTCGGCAAGCGGACGGGCGCGCGTTTCGTCTGGTTGTCGGCCACGGTCGATCCGACCTTCTACAGCAGGTACCTGAACTCGGACTCCGTGCTCGAGGTCTACGAGTTCGACGCGCGCAAGGCGGCGCAGGTGAAGGTCCTGGACAAGGACGCGCTGGAGTTTCTCGACGCGCGCACGCTGCAGCAGATCCGAAGAGAGCGCCGGGGCGTCGCCATGTTCGTCCCCACGCGCCGGGGTGTCGAGGAAGCCGCTGCGCACGTCACCCGATACGCGCCGGCGGTCAACACGGCGTTCTATCACGGTGGCGAGCCGATTCGCATCCTGCGGCCGTTTCTGGAAGGCGGGGAGCGAAAGCCCTACTTCCTGTCGATGACGGCGGCCGGCCAGAGCGCGTTGAACGTCCACGGACTGGACACCGTGATCATCGACGACACGCGCTTCTTCAACGTCATTGATCGCGGCCGCAACGTGCTGACGCAGGAACATCTCGGCGCCAACGAGATTCTTCAGATGGCGGGCCGAGTTCACGGTCGCGTGGAAGGCGGGCGGGTGTTCATTCTGTCGGACCGCGACATCGAGTTCGGAAGCCTGAAGCCAACCGCGCCGGAGTTCCAGCTCGCAGGCGACTCCGAGCGTGTCGCGATCACGTGCGCCGCGCTCGGCGTCCGGGCGGACTCGCTCGAGCTGCCTGTGCCGCTGGACAAAGTGGCGTACCGCAATGCGCTCTCGCTGCTCGAACAGCGTGGCATCGTCGAGCGCGGCCGGCTGACGCGCTACGGCAAGCTCGTGGAAGCCATGCCGGTGGAGCGGCCGTGGGCCGAGCTGCTCGTGCACGGCGATGATGAACTGATGCCGTTCCTGGCGGTGATGGCCTCTATCGAGTCGCTGCACCGCATGACCCGCGACGAGCGCGACCTCGAGGGGCTCGTGGTCGCGGGCAGCGATCACCTGACGGCGTACAACCTCTACGCCGAGGCCTACGAGGCGGCGGGACACATGGGTGAGGTGTACGGTCTACCGCGGCACGTGTTCGACGAGGAGACCGTTGACGTCTGGGCCGAGCGGCGTGGTGTGCTGGTCAAGGCCGTCGAGGACGCGGCACTGGGCATGGCAAGCATCTACCGCGCGATCGAAATGCCGCTTCCCGACCGGATGCCCACCGCCGGCCACAAGACGCTGGCCAAGTTCCAGGAGCTGCTCGCGCAGTACATGCCGTTCTCACTGGTGATCGACGAAGAAACGAGCACCGGCGACGACGTGCGTGTGTCCAAGACCAGCGTCGCGGGAAGCTGGGGCGCGATCGCGGGCGACGTGCGCTACTTCGCGGATCGCATGGGAGTGCCGCGAGCCGGCATCGAGGGCACGAACATCCCGCTTACGCTCGTGCGACGATATGCCATCGAGCACGAGCCCGAGCTCGTGTTCGACGCGGGTGCCAGGCGCGAGGCGCTGGCGTTTCGCCGCCGCGTCACCTACCACGGATTCGAGCTCGATCGCGAGACGGAGCACATCGACGAGCTGCCGCCGGCACTGTACGACCGGGGGCGGCGTCTGCTGGCCGAAGCGCTGGCTCGCGGCGAAGCGCGGCATGTGGCGGCGAAGAACGATCGTGTCGCCATCGAAGAGTTGCGGGAGTCGTGGCGTCGGTCTGGCGGCAGGACGCCGCGCGTGGACCTCGAGGAGCTTGCCGCGATCTACGAGCGGCAGTTGGCGGCGCAGGATGTGCGCTCGTACTCCGATTTCCGCCGTGCCCGTCTGGGCATCGATGCGGATGCAATCCTCCCGCGGCACGAACGCGAGCGATACCTCGCGCTTCCGGATTTCGTGGAGATTCGCGGACGCGAGATTCCCGTCCGCTATGACGTGGAGGAACATGCCGACGGCCTTCGCGCGGTGGCGCGATTGACGCTGCCGGAGAAGATCGCGCGCACGCTCAATGAGGCCGAGCTGCCTTCGTTCGACAGGCCGCTGCGGTTCATCGTTCCCCGCGGGGCCCGGGGCGCGGCGCGCGCGGACACGCTCGACGACCTGCGCGAGGAGCTGGATCGTCCATTCACCCAACAGGAGCTCACCCAGCTGGATCGCGCGGCTGAACGCCAGCGCGAAGAGCGGCAACGCCATCGTCGTGATCGGCGTGCGAAGGGCGTGGCACGCGAACTACGGAGTCATCAGCGAGACGCTGGCAAGCGGCGGGGATTCGGCGGGAAACGCAGGCGGCGACCTCGCGACAGATAAGGAGCACGTGACCCTCCGCCCTTTGCAGGTCACCACCATCGGCATCGCGGCGGCGCTGCTGGCTGCGTGGCTGCTGCCGCGCGCCCTGCCGGTGGTGGCGCTCCGCCAATCCGTGACGCGCCATGTGGTGCTCGTGCGCGCCGATTCCTTTTTCCGCGCCCACGAGCTTGCACCCGCCCATGCGCGCTCGGCGGTTCGCTTCGAGGGTAACGACTCACTCCGTACGTTCGTGGAGCTGGCGGGCGGCGGCCACGATTCGCTCAACGCACTCGTGCGCGGCGATGACGTGGCGCCATTTGCATGGACGGTTCGAGCGTTCGCGCCTGACAATCCGCGCGAGGCGCGCGTGAGCTTCGCGCCGGACGGCCGGATCATCGCGTTTCAGCGCCAGCTTGCCGACACGGACGCGCGACCCACGGTGACGGCGGACTCCGGTCGACGTCTGGCGGCGCACGTGCTGGATGCCTGGATCACCGATCGCAGTGATCGCTGGACGCTCGTGACGGCGTCCTACGAAACGAAGGCGGCAAGCGGCAGGGTGGACCGCACCTACACGTTCGAGCGGAACGACCGCCGCATCGGCGGCGCGCCGATCCGGACGGACGTGGCGATCGCCGGAGATCTGCCTGCCCGCGTCCGGCCATACGTCAGGATTCCCGAGTCGTTCCAGCGGAGATACGCCGAGATGCGCTCCGCGAACGATCTGCTCGCGCTCCTCGCGACGCTCGGCGTTCTTGGAGTTGGAATTGCCGGGATGGTGGCGCTCACCAGATACGCGCGCGCGCATCAGGTGCGCTGGCGCGAGTCACTCACGGTCGCGGGCGTGATCGGGGTGCTGACGCTGGCCGCTGGGCTCAACGAGATACCGGGAAACTGGTTCTGGTACGACACCGCGATGTCTCCTCTCACCTTCCGCGTTTTGCAGTTCCTGTTGGCGCTCACGATGGGCGTTTCCACCGTTGTAGTCACCGGTCTCACGCTCGCGGCCGCGGAGGTCGCCGCGCGTCACGCATTCCCGTGGCAGCTGGACTGGTGGAAGCTCTGGCGATATCGCGGCACGATCGAAGTCGCGTCACGGGTTGGTGGAGGGTACGCCGTGGCCGCCATCGCGTTCGCGTATGTCGCCGCGTTCTACCTCGTCACGCGCACGCTTTTCGGATGGTGGGTGCCGAGCGAGCTGCTGGACGATCCCAACCTGATCGCCTCGCCGATGCCGTGGTTGTCCGGCATCGCGGTGTCGCTCAACGCGGGAGTCTGGGAGGAAGCGTTGTTTCGGGCGCTGCCGCTTTCACTGCTGTCGCTGTGGGTGGGGCAGCGACCGCGGCGGCGTTGGTGGATGGCGGCAGGTGTCGTGGCGTCCGCGCTCATCTTCGGTTTCGCGCACGCGGAGTACGAGTCCTGGCCGCCGTATTCCCGTGGCGTCGAGATCTTCCTCGATGCGAGCTTCTGGGCCGTGCTGTTCCTCGCATTCGGGCTGCTCATCACCGTGGTCGCGCACTTCGTCTACGACCTCGTGCTGTTCGGGATCTTTGCGACGGCCGGCAACGCAATCGAGTATCGCGTGACAGCGGCAATCATCCTGCTGGCGCTCCTGTCACCGGCGATCGTCGTGCTGTGGGGGAGGATGAGGCAGCGCGGCTTCAGCTCTGCTCCGGATGACGCGTGCTTCGCGGCATGGGTGCCTGAGCCGCCGCGAGAGCAGACGGCGGTGTCTCCGCCACTGCGCCCGTCCGGGGTTCTGACCAGCCGCAGCCGGCGCCTGGCACTCGCCGCCTTCGTCGTCGGCGTCGTCGCCGCGGTGGCGCATCGGCCGGAACGTCCGCTTGGCCCGTCGTTCACCGCGAATCGCCATCGCGCTGTTCTCGTCGCCGATTCCGTGCTTCGTGCGCGCGGTGGCGATCCGGCGGCCTGGAAGCGCCTGGTAGGGATTGGACGCGACACGCTGGACGCGTGGCCGAGGTTCCTTCGCAAGCACAAGCTCATGGCGGAAGGACAGACGCTGGCAACGACTTACGCGCCGCCGGTGTGGTGGATCGTGCGCTACGTTCGGACGACGGGCACGGCCGCCGAGCGTGTCGATGAGTGGCGCGTGCGCGTACGTCCCGACGGCCAGCCACTCGACGCCCGCCACCTCATTCCCGATTCTGCCCGACGCAGCGCGGTGGACACGACGATAGTGCGTCGAATCGCACTTGCGACGCTCGCTCGGGAGGGAATCGACACGACCGAGCTCCGCGAATCGAGGTTCGAGGAAACCGCGCGGCCGCAGCGTCGCGACGCTACCGTCACCTGGACGGACACGACGGTGAAGCTGCCGGAGGGGGCGGCGGCGCGCGCCTGGGTGCAGCTGGCGGGCGACGAGCCGGTGGTTGCCCGCCGCGGGGTGGAACTGCCGGAAGTGTTTCTTCGCGCCGACCGCGCGCGGCAGAGCAATCGTCTCGCGACCGCGGGAATTGTCGCGTCGATTCTGCTGGCGCTCGTGATCGTCGGAGCAATCGTGGTGACCCGGCGTCGCGCCCCGGTGATCGACGATCTGAAGCGCACGAAGACAGGCACGCTGGCTGTCCTCGGCGCGATCGTCCTCCTCTCGACACTGAGCAATCTCAATTCGTTGCCGTCGCGGCTCGTCACCTACGACACTGCGGAACCGTGGGACCGCTTCATGACGACCACCGCACTCAGCTTCGTGTCGGCCATTCCAGTCTCGCTGCTGCTGGTCGGCTTGCTGCTCGTGGCAGATGCGTTGCGGCGCCGTATCGGTGTCCCGCTCGTTCCGGAAACCTCGAGCTCGCGGGGCAGTAGGGACGTGCTCGCGGCCGGCCTCGGGCTCGGCGCCGTGGCACACGTAGTAGGGCAAGCCGTCATGGCCGCCTCGGCCGACCGCGTGCCCGATGCCGCAACGACGATGCTCGACAGAGTCTGGCCGCAGCTCGCGGGTGTCGTCGACCTGCCGGTGAATGTGTTGGTCACGGTGACGCTCGTCGCGATCCCGCTCCTCGTGCTGGGCGGCATCACGCGCCGCTGGATCCTGCGGCTCGCCCTCGTTGTTGCCGTGATGATCGTTCTGGGCGCGGTCGGTTGGCAGCTGCGGGATGCCGATCTGACAGGTGAATACGCCAACCCGGTTTTGGTACTCGGGGGCCTCGTGCTGCTGTCCCTCGCGATCGTGCGATGGGGAATGATCGCCGCGACATCGTGGGTTGTTGCTGCGCTTACGCTCGATGGGTTGAGTGCGCTGAATAGCGCAACGTACGACCGGGTTGCGGCGGAGCGAGTGGGCGCTGTCTTGGCCACACTGGTATCCGTAGGCCTCATTGCCCTGTGCTGGTGGCACGTGCGCCGCTCCATGGCCTCTCAACTAGCAGCGGACGGGATGAAAGCGCGCGCCGCCGATGCTCGTCTTCTTGACGCAGAGTGACGCAACTGGCGGCGCACCGGTTTAGAGGGATATGCGGAGATTCCTGACGGTTGCGCTCCTTCTCATTGGCGCTCACGTGGCCCTTGCGCAGGGGCTGCTGGTTGGTGCCAGCGTCGGTAGAACGTCTGCCACGCAGCACCATTCACAGCGCTCGTTCGATTACGATCGAGTGCATGGAGCGACAGCTGCCGCGACCGCTCTGGTTGAGCTCTTTCCTTGGCTCGGGCTGCAGGCGGAGGCAGCATACGCCGAACGGGGTGGCCGGCAGGGACAGTTCTATGAGATGCGGATCGATTATCTCGAGTTGCCGCTTCTCGCACGCGCGGCCACGCCGTTCGCTTACCATGGACTGCGCGCAGTCCTGCTTGGTGGCGTTTCGTGGGGGGTCGAGTATCGGTGCTCGGGCTACACGGTTCCTCCCACGATTCTCAATCGTTCGTCTCCGCCGCCCGGATCGGTTCCCCTCGATTGCAGCTCGCAGCGTTTACGCTACAGCGATCGCGGACGGGTCGTGGGAGGAGGGATACAACTCGACCATGGCGAGTACAGGTTCTCCTTGGAGGCACGGCGGTTCCGTGGGCGGGACATCGCAGGCTACAGCTGCTGTGCATTGACGAACGACGCCACCGCGATAACGATCGGAGCCGCTCGCCGACTGCGTTGACGTCACAGCAGGAGGCGCTCACTCACGACGTGCGTCCCCACCATCTCGACCTCGAGCCGCTCGGTTTTGAATTCGTGAAAGCCTCGCGCCTTGTACGCCGGCAGCGCGTTGGGCGAATCGAGCGTGCAGGTGTGCAGCCACACACGCCCCGCGCCCATGTTCCAGGCCTCGTGCACCGCGCGCGTGAGCATGAAGCCGCCGAGTCCGCGCCCGATGAATCGTGGCATGAGGCCGAAGTACGCGATCTCGACGGCGCCGTCGGTGTGGCGATGCAGCTCGAAGTATCCCGCGGACTCCTCCTCGACGAGGAGCTCCCACACCGCGATGTCGGGTGACGCCAGGTGGTCGCTCAGCTCCTGATCAGACCACTTCAGCCGGTCGTGCCAGAACCACTGTTCGCCGACATCGTGATACAGGCGACGGTACAGCTCGACGGGACAGGGCGAGCGATGCACCAGACGCGTATCCGGGGGGCTGACGGTCGCCGGACGCAGTTCGGCCGGATCGTCGAGCGTGAGGTACGTTCGAACGACCGCGACGCGGCGCAGGTCTACGATGCCTTGAGGCGCGCGCGGTGCCGCGCGGCCTTCGCCCGATTGCCACAGGTCGCCATGTCGCACCAGCGCCGCGCGGCGTTCTTGGTCCCGTCGAAGAATACGCGGCCGCAGCGCGGGTCGGCGCAGCGACGGACGCGCGGCAATTCGCCGAGGATCAGCGCGTCCGCGGCGGACTCGACGATCGGGATCATCAAGCCGGCGAAGGCGTCACCGACCGGTACGAACGATCGCGCGAACGTGCCGTCGGCGCGCAGCTCGAGTCGCCGGGTCCCGGCGCTGCGGCCGAGCACGCGGTTGATCTCCGCCAGCGCGTCGAGCCGCACCTGCGGGATCATCGCGCCACGCTCCGCGAGGCTCCGCAACGCCGCGCGAACGCGACGTGCATCCATCAGGGCGGCCGTGGCGCCGCTGGGTTGCTGGATCGCGCGACGCCGCATCATCTGCGCGCGTTCGACATCCAGCGCGATCGCGCTCTCGAGCCACGAGACGAGTCCGTCGAAATCCGCGACGCCGTCGCGCGTCCCGCAGTCCGTGTTCACGAAGTCCAGCCACAGGCGCTCGCCCACGAAGGCGAACGCAGCTCGAGCGCTGCGCGCGACGAGTGGCGGCGGAGGATTGAGGTCGGCGGACGGCGGCGTCGCGGTCGTGAGCATTGCGCGACTAGCATATCGCTGCGCGCGACCGCGCGCTAGACGACTGGACGCGAGTTACAGAGACCCCTTGCGCTCGCAAAAAATTCCATTCAGTGACGAAAAGCGGTCACGCCTTGACAGCGTGATGTTCGCCACTCGCCGGCAGTCCCGGCACTCGCGCGTGGCGTCGGGCCAGCGCCTGCAGCCCGTCGTATGCCGCGTACTTGTAGGCGTCCGAGAGCGCGGGATAGTTGAAGACGCCCTGGATGAAGTAGTCGAGCGTACCGCCGAAGCCCATCACCGATGCCGCGAGGTGGATCAGCTCGCATGCGCCTTCGCCGACGATCGACACGCCGAGCACGCGCTGGTCGCCCGGGTCGAAAAGCAGCTTCACGAAGCCTTCGGTGTCGCCGATGATCTGTCCGCGCGGGTTCGTGCGATACGTCGAGCGCCCGGCGACGTACGACGCACCCTTCGCCGCCAGCGCTTCTTCCGTCTCGCCCACCATCGCGATCTCGGGAATCGTCCACACGCCGTACGGCAACACGGGCGACACTTCCTGCTTGTAGCGAAGATCGAAGGCATGGCAGACGGCAACGCGCGCCTGCTCCATGGCTGTCGACGCGAGCGCCGGAAACCCGATCACGTCTCCGGCGGCGTAGATCGACGGGACGGCGGTCCGGTAGTTCTTGTCCACCTGGACGTAGCCGCGCTGGTTGCACCGGACGCCGACCGTCTCCAGCCCGAGCCCGGAGGTGTTGCCGACACGGCCCGCGCTGTACAGGACCACGTCGGCGTAGACCGTGGTGCCGTCCGAGAGGTCGACGCGCACGTGCTCGCCTTCGATGGCAATGTCGCCGACCTCGACGTCGACGTGCACCGCGACGCCGAGCCGCGCGGTGATCTGTCGACGCAGCAACTCGCCAACCTCCGCGTCCAGGTGCGCCAGCAGGCGGGAGCGCGAGTTGATGATCGTCACCTTGACGCCGAGGGCAGCGAAGATGCACGCGTACTCGCATCCGATCACGCCGCCGCCGACCACGACCATACGCGCCGGAATCCGTTCGAGCGTGAGCAGCGAGTCGCTGTCGACGATGTAGGTACCGTCCACGGGCGTGCCGCTCGGCTGTTGCGGGTGCGATCCGGTCGCGATGAGGATCCTGTCCGCCGTGAGGCGCCGCGACTCAGTCCCGTAGCGGGTGACCTCGACCGTGCTGGCATCGACGATCGTCGCGTTGCCCTGAACCACGGTGATGGCGTGGCGCCTGAAGTTCTCGTCGATCAGGGCCCACGAGGCCTCCACCACCGCCCGCTCGCGGTGCATGAAGTCCCCGATCGTGATGTTGTGCTTGACACGCAGGTCGACGCCGTAGAGTCCGCGCTGGCGCAAGCCGCTGAAGTACAGGGCGGTCTCGCGCAGCGTCTTCGAGGGAATGGTGCCGGTGTTCACGGCGGCGCCGCCCGGCTTGGGCGCGCGCTCGATGACACAGACTTTCTTGCCGAAGTATGCCGCTTGCGCCGCGCCCTTTTCGCCGGCCGGTCCGGCGCCGATGACGATCAGATCGAAGTGGTCGGTCATGGGCTCGACGACAGGGTGAGCGCATCCTCGTGATACTGGATCCACCCTGCGTCTTCCTCTACGACCATCTCCACTTCTGTTCCGAGTGGCAACGTGAGATTCGGTATTTCGTGGCCCGACGGAAAGTCCATCAGCACGGGCACGTCCAGATCGGAGACCAGGTCCAGCACGAAGTCCTCGAACTCGTCCTCTTCCGACCGGTCGAGCGAGAGTTGTCCAAATACGATGCCGCGCACGCGCTGGAGCAAGCCCGAGGCGCGCAAGTGGACCAGGCGCTCGTCCACCACCGACATGGGATCCTTGGTCTCCTCGAGAAACAGGATCGCGTCCTCCACGGGTATCTCGTACGGCGTGCCGATGGACTGCTGTACGAGCGACAGGTTGCCACCAACGAGTGGACCGATCGCGCGACCCTGGCGCACGCAGCGCGTCACTCCGCGCCCCATCCGCGTGTTCGGCGACGGGATCGTGAGCGCGGTGAGGAGCGAGGCCAGCGTCGCGTCGCGCGTGCCCGGCACCAGGTCGTCGACCGTGGGACCGTGGAACGTTCGGAGACTCGCGCGACGGTTGAGCCAGAGATGCAGCGCGGTGACGTCCGAATACCCGACAAAACTCTTGGGATTCAACCGGAAGATCTCGGCTTCCAGGTGCGGTAGCATGCGCACGGCCCCGTAGCCGCCGGTGCCGCTGATGATCGCCTTCACCCTCGGGTCGAGCCACATGCCCATGAAGTTCTCGGCGCGATGCTCGTCCTCGGTACGCCGGAACCGTCGAAACGCGAGGATCTCGGAGTCGAGGAGGACGTTGAACCCGGCACGCTCGAGGGCCTTCACTCCGCGCGTCAGCCAGCCTTCGCGAGGTGACGACGACGGAGCGACGATTCCAATCGTGTCGCCGCGAACCAGCGCGGCTGGCCGAAGCAGCGGGGTCGAGGTGGACTCGCGGCCCGCGACGAGGGCATCAACTGTCAAAGCCATAAAAACTGCGAGCGTCCGTCAGGGGTGGGTGCCTGTGTAAGAATGTACCCCGCATCGGGTCAGGCGGCGACCAAACGAACCCAGCCGTCACCCGAACCCAGCCAAAAGGGACTAGCTTTCGGCATGGCAGCACCCGACCCAAGTACCTATTTCAGAAAGGGTTTCGGCCTCAAGGCACAGGTCCAGGACGAGCTCGCCGCGGACTACAGCGGACGGCTCGTGGACCGCATGCGGGCCGAGGACTACACGCTGGTCGTGGGTGACGTCACGATCAGGCTCGCGCGCGAGTTCGGGTTCTGTTACGGGGTCGAACGCGCGGTGGAATACGCGTATCAGACCCGGCGCAAGTTCCCGGACCGACGCATCTACCTGGTTGGCGAGATCATTCACAACCCGCACGTCAACGCACGTCTGCGCGACATGGGCATCGAGATCCTCATGCCGCGCGATGGCCAGTTCGATTTCGGCGGCGTGAAACCGGAGGACGTGGTCATCCTTCCGGCGTTCGGCGTAACGATTCACGACTTCGACGAGCTGCGACGCATCGGGTGCATCCTGGTGGACACGACGTGTGGTTCCGTGCTGAACGTCTGGAAGCGCGTCGAGAGCTACGCCCGGGATGGGTTCACGGCCCTGATCCACGGAAAACACTACCACGAGGAAACGCGTGCGACGGCGTCGCAAGTGCGCAAGCAGGGAGACGGCCCGTACCTCATTGTGCGGGACATGGCCGAGGCGCGCCTGGTCTGCGACTACATCGAGGGTCGGACCGATGCCGCTGCGCTGATGGCAAAGCTGGGTCACGCTGCGTCACCGGGCTTCGACCCGGAGCGTGATCTGCGGCGGGTGGGCGTGGCGAACCAGACTACGATGCTGGCGCGCGAATCATTGGCCATCGCAGCCGAAGTGGGCGACGCGATCGCGCGTGCCCGTGGAGCCGAGGCGCGCGAGCGCGATTTCCGGACATTCGATACGATCTGCAGCGCGACGCAGGAACGGCAGGACGCGGTGAAGGAGCTGCTGCGCGAGCGACTCGACGCCATGGTGGTGATCGGCGGATTCAACTCCAGCAACACGATCTCCCTCGCGGCGCTGTGCGCGGAGCAGGTGCCCACGTATCACGTGGAGTCGCCGGAAGGCATCGATCCCGAGAGCGGCGCCATCCACTATCGGTTGCCGGGCGTGCATCATCGCGAAGCTGATGCCGAGGCGTGGCTGCCGGACGGACCCGTGCTGCTCGGGATTACCGCCGGCGCGAGCACTCCGAATTCAAAGATCGGCGAGGCCGTGGTGCGGATTCTGGCTTCGCGAGGGCTCGAACTGCCGTCGGTCGCGTGACATCGGGATGACGTTCAAGCAATACATTGCCCTCGGCGACTCGATGTCCATCGACCTCTATCCGGCGCTGGACGCCGGCGAGACGGATGTGTCGGTCGCGCTGGAGTGGGATGCCCACGCCGGCCGCGTCGCACCCCTCGGAGCGGCGTCGTTGCTCCATACCAACGCGGACGACCGGTTCCCCGAGTTCTCGGGTCGGGACCTGGTCTCGCTGTATCCCGACATTGCCTACCTGAACGTTGCCGAAGACGGCGCCACCATCGGCGACGTGTTTGGCGAGCAATTGACGCGGATCTCCGAGAGCGACGAACGCACCCTGCTCACACTAACCATCGGCGGCAACGACCTGCTCAGCGCGTATTCGAACCGACCGTCGCCAGACCTGCTGCACGCCGTGGTCCGCGACATCGGCGATGCGTACGAGTTTCTCGTTGAATCGCTCGCACGCGCTCGCCCCAACGCCACCCTGGTGCTGACCACCGTGTACGATCCGTCGGACGAGACGCGCAAGATTCCCGGAGTGTTCGAGGAATCGGGTCCACTGCCGCTGGACGCGCTGGCGCAGTTCAACGATCGGGTGCGCCATGTGGCAGCCGGGGCGCCCAACAGGCTTGTCGGCGACGTCTATCGCCACTTCCTGGGACACGGCGTCACCGCGGTTGAAGGCGATCGATGGTACTGGAAGCGTTCTCTGGTGGAGCCGAACGCGGAAGGCGCCAGTGAAATCCGGCGCCAGTGGCTTGACGTGCTGGACGCCGCGACTAAAGACTGAAGAATGGCGGACATCGTCGAACAGTTCGACACGTTGCGAGCGAGCGAAGAGCGCGTCGCCATGGCAACGCTCGTCGCGGCGCGCGGCGGGAGTCCGCGGCCGCTGGGCGCCAAACTCTTCGTCGGCGCGGGTGGACGGCTGCTGGGGTCCGTTTCGATCGGCGGCTGCGTGGATGCGCGCGTCGTCGAGCACGGCGAGCGGTTGCTGCGAGAGAATCACAGCGAACGCGTGACCGTCACCGTGGACGACGCCGAAGCGCTCGAGTTGGGCCTGACCTGTGGCGCGGAGTTCGACCTGCTGATCGAACCGATTGCGCTGCGCGAGGGAGATCCGACGGTCACGGCCTATGTGGAGGCGACTCACATCAGCCGTGCGGGTCGTGCGGCCTTCGTCGCGACGACGATGGCACCGGATCGCGCGCGGCCGCATCGGTCCGTTCACACCGACCGGGCCTCGGTGCCGGAGAACGCCTTTTTCGTCGAGCGCCTGGCGCCAGCCGACACGCTGGTGCTCGTGGGGGCTTCGGACGTATCCGCGGCACTGGCGCGACTCGCGCACCTGCTTGGATTGCGTGTCATCGTGGTAGACGGCCGGGAGCGCTATGCCACGCGCGATCGCTTTCCGACCGCCGCGGACATTCTGCTCGGCATGCCGTCGGAGCTGGTGCAACCGCATCTGGTGGCGGGAGCGTTCATCGTGCTGGCGGCGCACGAGTACAAGTACGAGCTGCCGATCCTGCGCGCGGCGCTGCGATCGCCGGTGCGCTTCGTGGGCATGCTGGCGGGCCGCAAGCGCGCCGATGCCGTGCGAGCATTGCTGCGCGACGACGGGCTCTCCGACGTTGAGATCGGGCGCCTTCATTCACCGATCGGCCTCGACATCGGCGGGCGCGAACCGGAGGAGATCGCGCTGAGCATCGCCGCGCAGCTCGTGGCTGTGCGTGAGGACAAGGCGATCGCGAGGCGCGCCTGATGGGCGGGGCACTGCCGTATGGTGCCACGGTCCTGGAGCACTTTCGCCGCCCGCGCAATCAGCGGAAGCTGGAGCGTGCCACAGTTGCGCGAGACGGACACAACCCGCTCTGTGGCGATCGTGTGCGGATCGAGCTGCTGATCGAGAACGCGATCATCAGTGACGCGGCCTTCACCGCGAACGCGTGCGCCATCTGCACCGCGTCGGCATCCCTGCTCACGGAGCGTGTCCGCGGGCACTCCGTGGACGATGCAGCGGCCATCAGCGACCAGGACCTGCTGGCCGCGCTGGACGCAGAGCTTCCACCGGCTCGTCTGGTGTGCGCCATCCTTCCCGTGCGTACGCTGCGCGAGGCGATCGCGGGGGCGGGGCCGCCGCTGGCGTGATCTCCGCGCTGCTGCTGGCGGCGGGGGCCGCGCGCCGCTTCGGCGCGCCAAAGTTGCTCGAAGATCTACACGGGAAACCCGTCATTCGGTGGAGCGCGTCGGTGGCGATCGGGCCGCCGGTGGACGAGCTCGTCGTCGTCGTGCCACCGAATGCGAGCTCCCTGCGCGCGGCGCTCGACGGCATCGACGCCCGTTTCGTCGTCAATCCCCGCCCAGAGCTCGGCCTCGCAAGCTCGATCGCGTGCGGGGCGGCCGCGCTCGATCGCTCCTCCGATGCCGTCCTCGTGCTCCTGGGCGACGAACCGGCCACCAGTCGGACAGCCGTCGAGCAGGTTGTCGCGCACTTCGAGGCCAGCACGGCGAGCATCGTCGTCCCTACATATGAAGGGGTGCGCGGCCATCCGGTGCTGTTCGCCCGGTCCGTGATTCCCGAGCTGCGTGAATTCACAGGAGGCGATGTCGGCGCGCGCGCCCTGGTAGACCGCGTCCCTTCCCGTGTGGCGTTTGTCGAGCTGGGGATGTCCCTGCCGCCCGATATCGACACGCCCGGCGACCTCGCGCGCCTGCGTGAACAACCTCAGTATATCTCACCACCCTCCACCCAACGTCCATGATTCGTCGGGCGCTCACGATGTTGCTGGTCCCCGGTGTCCTGCTGGCGCAGAACTTCGACACGATCCAGGTGAAGGTCCTGCCGCTTCGCAGCGGTGTGTACATGCTCACGGGTTCCGGCGGCAACATGGGACTGAGCGTCGGGGACGACGCGGCGTTCCTCGTGGACGACCAGTTTGCGCCATTGACGCCCAAGATCCTGGCCGCCATCGCGACCGTGACGCCAAAGCCAGTGAAGTTCGTGGTGAACACGCACTGGCATTTCGATCACGTCGGCGGCAACGAGAACTTGGGCAGGACCGGCGCGATTCTCGTGGCGCACGACAACGTCCGGAAGCGGATGTCCACCGACCAGTTCATCGAGTTCTTCAAGCGCAGCGAGCCGGCGGCCCCGCGCGGCGCGCTGCCGATCGTGACGTTCAACGATTCCACGACGTTCCACCTGAACGGGGACGACCTGGTGGCCTTCCACGTGCCACCGGCGCACACCGACGGGGACGTCATCGTGCACTTCACGAAGGCGAACGTGATCCACATGGGTGACACGTTCCTCACCGGCCGCTATCCGTTCGCCGACCTGTCGAGCGGCGGGAACGTGAACGGCTTCATCACGGCAGCCGATCGGGCGCTGTCGGTCTGCACGAGCGAGACGAAGGTGATTCCCGGTCATGGCACCGTCTCGGACTGCCAGGGCCTGAAGGCGTGGCGCGACATGATCGCCACGATTCGCGACCGCGTCAAAGCGGCGATGGCACAGGGCAAGTCGCTCGACGCGATCAAGGCAGCCAGGCCAACGGCGGACTTCGATGCAGGCAAGACAGGCTCTGTCACCGGCGATCAGCTCGTGGAGTTCACCTATCGTTCGCTCGGAGGCAAGTCATGACGGATCTCTCCAGCACCAACGCCGATCGCCTCCGCGCGCTGGCCCGCGAGCGCGGCAGGGTGGCGGCGGTTCTGACGACGATCATGATCGTGATCTACTTCGGCTTCATCGCGCTGATCGGATTCGACAAGCCGCTGTTGGGCCGGCGTATTGGCAGCGGGTTGAGTCTCGGCATCATCCTGGGCGCGCTCGTCATCGTGGCGTCCTGGCTGCTCACGTGGGTCTACGTGCGCTGGATGAACGCCCACTACGACACAGCGCTCCAGGCCATCGAGTCGGGGAAGGGCAGGGGAGGTAAGTCATGATCATGCAGACCGCACCCGCCGCGCAGACCGCGATCGGGCAGCCGAACGTCGTCGCGATGGTCTTCTTCTTTCTGATCATCGCGATCACGCTTGGCATCACGTACTGGGCGGCGCGACGCACCCGGACGACGGAACACTTCTACGCGGCCGGTCGCACGGTGAGTCCGGGGCAGAACGGGCTCGCGCTGGCCGGGGACTACATGAGCGCCGCGTCGTTCCTCGGCATCGCAGGGCTGGTGTCCACCACGGGATTCGATGGACTGATCTACTCCACGGGTTGGCTGGTGGGCTGGCCAGTGGTGCTGTTCCTGATTGCCGAACCGCTGCGGAACCTTGGCAAGTACACGTTCGCCGACGTCGTTGCATTGCGCCTGAGCCAGGTCCCGGTGCGCATCGCCGCGGCCATCGGCACCCTGGCGACGGTGACGCTGTACCTCATCGCGCAGATGGTCGGGGCGGGTGGGCTCATCAAGCTGATGTTCGGCCTGTCGTACGAGACGGCGATCGTCATCGTGGGGGCCGCGATGATCGCCTACGTGCTGTTCGGCGGCATGCTCGCGACGACGTGGGTGCAGATCGTGAAGGCGGTCCTGTTGCTGGGCGGCGCGCTGCTCCTCGCGCTGCTGGTGCTGGCCCGCTTCGGTTTCAATCCGGCCGCCTTGTTCGGTGCCGCTGCAGCCAAGTACGGCGACGCCGTCCTCGCGCCGGGCAAGCTCGTCTCGAATCCGTGGGATGCGGTGTCGCTGGGCACCGCCCTGATGTTCGGCACGGCTGGCCTGCCGCACATCCTCATGCGCTTCTACACGGTGCGCGACGCACGCGCGGCGCGCACGTCGGTCTTCTATGCGACCGGGCTGATCGGGTTCTTCTACCTGCTGACGTTCGTGCTCGGATTCGGCGCCATGGTGTTCGTCGGTCCAGACGTCATTCGCTCTGTCGACAAGGGCGGCAACATGGCGGCACCGCTGCTGGCTGAATTCATCGGCGGCACGCCGTTCCTCGGCTTCATCGCGGCCGTCGCCTTCGCGACGATCCTCGCCGTGGTCGCGGGACTCGCGCTCGCCGGAGCCTCCGCGCTATCGCACGATCTCTGGGTGAACGTGGTCCGCGGCGGCAAGGCCAGCGGCGACGAGGAGCTCAAGGTCGCTCGCGCCGCCACCGTGATCCTCGGCGTCGCCGCAGTGCTGCTGGGAATCACGTTCAAGGGACAGAACGTCGCTTTCATGGTCTCGCTGGCATTCGCCATCGCGGCGAGCGGGAATTTCCCCGCGTTGCTCCTCGCGATTTTCTGGCGACGCCTGACGACGTGGGGTGCCGTGGCCAGCATGCTGACGGGCACGTTTGCGACCCTCATCCTCATCTGGCTGTCGCCGACGATTCAGGTGGACGTGCTCCAGCGTACCACCGCGTGGTTCCCGCTCAAGAATCCCGCGCTGGTGACCATCCCGCTGTCGTTCGTCGTGGGAATCGTCGTGTCCCTGTTCAGCGCGGCACGTGAAACGGATGCGCGTTTTGCGGAGCACGAGCGTCAGATGCACCTGGGTACCACGGGAGACTGATCGTCGGGAAAGGCGGAATGGGGATGGGAACGGGAATGGGCGAAGTTAAGGACTCTGCCTCATCCCATTCCGATTCCCAATTCCGTAGTTTCCCGTCCTTATCACTGGAGCTGCCCATGCGGAAAACCGTCGTGACACTCGCCCTGCTAGCCGCCGTGCCGCTCGCGGCCCAACAGCCGCAGGCGGAGAAGGACCAGACTGTTCGAGTGAAGAGCACTGGCCTGCCGCCCGGGTGGACCGTGCGGATCGATGACAAGGAAACGCGCTACACGGTGAACGACACGCGCTTCGAGACGATGGGCTCCGGATTCCACGTCACGTCCGGACCAGCGGCGCTGTACTACAACGCCAAGGACGTGGTCAGCGGGCCGTTCACGGCCACCGCGAGCTTCGGCCAGCGGAAGGCGCCCACGCATCCGGAAGCATACGGGCTTTTCATCGGTGGAACGAAGCTCGAGACACCCGAGCAGCAGTACCTCTACTTCCTGGTCCGCGGCGACGGGAAGTATTACGTCGCGCATCGTGCTGGAAAGGACGTACACACGGTCGTCAACTGGACGGACAGCCCGGCCGTCAACAAGCAGAACGAAGCCGGAGCTGCAACCAATGTGCTGGCCATTCAGGTGACGAAGGATTCGGTTCTCCTGTCGGCCAACAGCCAGCGCGTAACGTCCTTCGCAAAGAGCGCCGCTTTCAACACGGATGGCCAGGCAGGTATCAGGGTGAACCACAATCTCGACGTTCACATCGGCGGATTCTCGGTCAAGAAGGACTGACGTACCGGGACCTTTTTTCGCAGCAAGCGTCGCAGTATGCCGCGGCGCGGCCCAGCTATCCCGATGCGCTCTATGCGTTCATCGCGGGGCTGGTGCCGCGCCGCGATCTTGTCTGGGACTGCGCCACCGGAAACGGCCAGGCGGCCCGCGATCTCGCGCGCTACTTCAAGCGCGTAGTCGCCACCGACAGCAGCGCCGAGCAGATCGCTCATGCGGTGGCCGTTTCCAACGTCGAGTACAGGGTGGCGCCGGCTGACGCGAGCGGGCTGGCGTCACAATCCGCAGACCTCGTTACCGTTGCCCAGGCGCTCCACTGGTTTGCTGGCGAGCCCTTTTTCGACGAAGTCCGGAGGGTCCTGGTTCCCAATGGGGTGATCGCGGCCTGGTCCTACGGGTCGTGCCACGCCGGCTCCGATATGGAGGCCGATCTGCGGGAGTTCGAAAACGGCCTCCTCGGCCCGTACTGGAATCCCGAGCGCCGGTGGGTGGACGAGCACTATAAGACCATCCCATTCCCCTTCCGGGACCTTCCAGCCCCCGGTTTTGAGTTGCGCGCGGACTGGACGCTGCGTCAACTCGGTGGATATCTGCAGAGCTGGTCGGCTGTCGCGAAGTACCGGCGTGTCCATGGCACGGACCCGGTGGGTCCGCTGCTCGGACGCCTGGCCGGCCACTGGGGAGGGCCCGATCGAGTTCGGCAGGTGACGTGGCCCCTCAACATTCGCGTGGGGAGGGTTGGATGAAAGGGTTGTTACGAGGATTCCTTGTCGGCGGAACGCTGCTCAGCGCCCTGGTTTCAGGCGCGGGTGCCCAGCAACAACAAGGGGCGCCGGCGCAGCCGTCACTTTCCCCGGAAGCCCAATCGGCGCTCAATGCGCTGTCGGCGCAGTTCGCGGCGCAAGTCGAGCTGCATCAGGCGTGGTTCCGGGAACGCCCGCTACTCTACTACGACTTCGGTACCGTGACGTCTCCCGTGGCCCCTGGTCGTGTGGTGTGGCCGATCCACGGCTTCGATGCGGCGGGGAACCCTGTGGCGATTCGCGGGCAGCTGCCGATCGTCTCGTCGCTCCCGGGCATGAGCGGGTACAGCGGCGTGTGGCGGTTGAGCTATGTCGTGACCGCCGATCACGCAAAGCCCAATCAGCTGCGGAGCCTGGCCGACGTCGACGCGATGGTGCGCCACAACCGTGCCTCGATTCGCGAGACCAAGCTCGTGCTCAACCTGCCGGTGGCGCCGCGCGGATCGCGCCTGGCGCGCGATACGACCGCAGCGATGACGGCCTGGTACGAGGGACACGAAGTCGAGTACTTCGACTTCGGCGAGACGAGCGTCACTCCCGTGCCGATGATGGTCTTCGCGCACGGACAGGACGCTTCGGGCAAGCCCGATTACTTCCGCGAGCAGGGCGACATTGCCGACACCATTCCGTCGACGCCGGCGTTTCCGGACCTCTGGAGCGTCGAGCTGGTGCACGTCGACTCGGCGTATTCGGCGAATACGCTGAAGAGCACTTCGGCCGTCCGGAGCAGCGGCTTCATGATCTCACCGGCGACCGCTGTGCGAAACTGTCCGGTGGTCTATGTCGACGCCGCGAAGATCGATCGCGTCCCCAGTCCGCTGCGCACGTTCGCCGACCGACGGTCGGGAACGGCGCCCGCACCGACGCTGCAGGTCGCAGCGCCAGCCGCTCCGACTCCCCCGCAGTAGCGAAGGGACAACCACGGGCAGTCCGACCGGCGCGTCAGGTCAGATGGCGCGCCGCTGCGTGGAGTGTGCATCGAGCTCGCCCTGGATGCGTGCACGCTCCGCATCCATCTCGTCGAGGGTGGGCGACGAGTCTCCGGGCGGCATTCGCGTGAGGACCGCATTCCGACACGCTGCGAGCACCGCCTCGAGCGCCTCGATCCCGTCGTCCGTCGCTTCGTAGAACAGGTCGTGGAGCGCCGACTCGGCGCGCTGCAGCTGATCGACGAGCGCCGTCGCATGGCTGCGACTGGGCATGACGCCGCAGACCTTGGGTGACACCCGATTGCCCACCGGTCGGTGCAGGACAACGACGGCGCCGCGCTTTGCCGGCTGCACGTAATACGCTGCAGTCGGCTTCTTCACTTGCGAACGGCCTCGTCGCGATCCGCGCTTTCTCGGTGGATTGGCCCCTCCGCTACCGCCCGACCTACCCCCGCGCTGCCTGGCCATAGCCTTCCGAGTGGAGAAGTCACCCCAATATAGGATGCGTGCACAGGGAAGGTGGAGTTCCTCATGCCCCTCTAGGCAGGGACATGAACACACCCGAAATTTCCGCCTTCGTCTCCTCCCCCACCCCCACACACCCTTCATCTACCCGCGATGCGATCCCTGCTAATCCTTCTAGCGGTTGCCGTGACGCCCGGCCTGGTCAACGACTCGGCCGGCCTTCGTGGTTATTCAGATGCTTCGGCCCGCGTCGAGCGGGAGTGGGAGGCGAAGTTCAAGGCGACTCCCGAGCCGCAGCGCATGCGCAACGCCATGCAGAGGTTGGCCGCACGTCCCCACCACGTTGGTTCGGCGCATGGTAAGGCAAATGCCGAGTGGCTGGTGGAGCAGTTCAAGTCCTATGGCTGGGACGCGCAGATCGAGCGTTTCGACGTGCTATTCCCGACGCCAAAGGAGCGGGTGCTGGAGCTCGTGGCTCCGACGACGTTCCGGGCCAGGCTGGAGGAGCCCGCGCTCGCGATTGACCCGACCTCCAACCAGCGCGCGGAGCAGCTGCCGACCTACAACGCCTATTCGGGCGAAGGCGACGTCACTGCGCCGCTCGTCTATGTGAACTATGGCGTGCCGGCCGATTACGAGGAGCTGGAGCGACGCGGCGTCTCGGTGAAGGGGGCGATCGTGATCGCGCGCTATGGGCAATCGTGGCGCGGCATCAAGCCGAAGGTCGCCGCCGAGCACGGAGCCGTCGGCGCGATCATCTATTCGGATCCGCGCGACGACGGCTATCAGCAGGGCGAAGTGTATCCGCAGGGCGCGTGGAGAAACTCCACCGGTGTGCAACGTGGCAGCGTCATGGACATGCCGGTCCGGCCGGGCGATCCGCTCACGCCGGGCGTGGGCGCGACGCCGGACGCCAAGCGCCTCGCGGTGAAGGACGCCGAAGTCATCATGAAGATCCCCGTGCTGCCCATCTCGTACGGCGACGCGCAGCCGTTGCTGGCGGCGCTGCGCGGCCCCGTAGCCCCCGAAAGCTGGCGCGGCGGACTTCCGATCACGTATCGCATCGGTCCGGGACCGGCGCGGGTGCACCTCAGGATGACGTTCAACTGGGACCAGAAGCCTCTCTACAACGTGATCGCGAAACTGCGCGGCAGCACGTTCCCCGATGAATGGATCGTACGCGGCAATCACCACGACGGCTGGGTGAACGGCGCCGAGGATCCGATTTCCGGCCTGGTGCCCGAGCTGGAGGAAGCCCGCGCCATGGGCGAGCTCGTGAAGCAGGGCTGGCGTCCCAAGCGGACCATCGTGTATGCGGCATGGGATGGCGAAGAGCCCGCGTTGCTCGGTTCGACGGAATGGGTCGAGGCGCATCGCGACGAGCTGACGCGATACGCGGTGGCCTACATCAACACCGACGGCAACGGACGCGGCTTCTTCAATGCCGGCGGTTCACACTCACTCGAGAAGTTCGTGAACGACGTCATCCGCGACGTCGATGATCCTGAGACGCAACTCACCGTCTGGAAGCGTGCGCAGCTCGCCGCGATTCGGTTTGGTTCGAGCGATGACCGCAAGGACGCCCGGACGCGGGAGGACCTGCGCATCGATGCGTTGGGTTCGGGTTCGGACTTCACGCCGTTTCTCCAGCACGCGGGCGTCGCCACGCTCAACATGGGCTTCGGCGGCGAGGATGGCGGCGGGATCTATCACTCCATCTACGACAGCTTCCGCTGGTACACCACCTTCAGTGACACGTCCTTCGTCTACGGTCGTGCGCTGGCGCAATCGGTCGGCACGATGGTCATGCGGCTCGCGGGAGCCGAGCTGCTTCCGTTCGCGTTCACGAATGTCGCCGAGACCTCGAAAGGCTATCTGAACGAGCTACAGAAGCTGCGCGACACCCGCGCGGAGCAGATCGCCGAGCGCTCGCGCCAGCTGGACGAAGGCGTGTTCGCGGCCACGAACGATCCGCGCAATCCTACCGTTCCCCCCAAGCGTGACGCCACGCCGCCGTTCCTCAATTTCGCAGCGCTTCAGAATTCGATCGACGGGCTCCAGCGCGCGGCGGACGACTACGAGTCGGCCGTGAGGAAGGCGCACGAAAATGGCGGCGCCTCGTTGGCAAAAGCGTCGTTGGCCGGCGTGAACGCCAAGCTGATTCAGGCGGAACGGGCTCTGACGACCCAGTCCGGTCTGCCGACGCGCCCGTGGTACAAGCATCTCTTGTACGCGCCGGGCCTCTACACGGGATATGGCGTGAAGACCATGCCGGCGGCGCGCGAGGCGATGGAGCAAGGCCGCTGGGACGAAGCCAATGTCGAGCTGGGCCGAATCGCGGCGGCCATCGATGCCGAGGCGGCGTTGGTCCGGTCCGCTACCGAGGCACTCACAACCGCGATGAAATAGCACGCTCCGGTGTAAATAGTTTTCAGGATGACTTCAGTCTCGGTACTAGCGCTCGCGCTCCAGGCCCTGGCGGCGTTCGACACGGTCCAGCCGCCGCCGGTGATGCGCGAGTTTCGCGCGATGTGGGTCGCGACGGTGAACAACATCGATTGGCCGTCGCGGCCCAACCTGTCGACATCGGAGCAGCAACAGGAGCTGCTGGCGATCATCGATCGCGCCGCCTCGCTGCGCATGAACGCGATCGTGTTGCAGGTGCGACCCGAGGCGGACGCGCTGTATGCGTCGCCGTACGAGCCGTGGTCGCGTTACCTCACCGGCCGGCAGGGCCGGGCGCCAGACCCGATGTGGGATCCCCTCGAGTTCGCGGTCGCCGAGGCGCACAAGCGTGGCATCGAGCTGCACGCGTGGTTCAATCCCTATCGCGTCGCCTTCCACAAGGATTCTTCGGCGAGCGCCAGCCACATCAGCAGGCACTCGCCAAGTCTGGTGGTACCGTATGGACAGTTTCTCTGGATGGACCCCGCGCTGCCGGAGGTCCGCCGCTTGATGATCCGCACGGTCGTGGATGTCGTGCGGCGCTACGATGTCGACGGCGTACACATCGACGACTACTTCTACCCGTACCCTGAAGTGTCCCGGGGCCGCCGGATCGAGTTTCCGGATGAACGCTCGTACGCGGCATACCGGCGGAACGGCGGTAACCTCGACAGATCCGACTGGCGTCGCGAGAACGTCAATGTCCTCGTGAAGCAGTTTTACGACGCGGTGAAGGCTGAGAAGGCGTGGGTGAAGGTCGGCATCAGCCCGTTCGGCATCTGGCGGCCGGGGTACCCGGCGACCACTACTGCGGGCATCGACCAGTACGAAGAGCTGTACGCCGACATCCGCAAATGGCTCAACGAGGGATCACTCGATTACGTGGCGCCCCAGCTGTACTGGCCGGTGCAGCCGCCGGACCAGAGCTATCCAGTGCTGCTCGGATGGTGGGTCCAGGAGAACCTCAAGGGACGCCACGTGTGGCCGGGTCTTGCCCTGTACAAGCTTCCGATCAACGGCCCGAAGCACATGAGCGCGCAGGACATCATTCAGGAGATCCAGATCACGCGCGAAACGTCGGGAGCGACGGGCCACATCCTGTTCAACGCGAAGGTCCTGATGGACAACGTGGACGGGATCGCCGACCGGCTGGTGTACACGTATTCCGAGCCGGCACTGATGCCGGCGTCGCCATGGCTGGGCGGCGCGCCCAACTCGGCGCCGTCCGCGAACGTCGCGCGCGACAGTGTGACCGGTGACCCGGTCCTGCAGTTCACTCCACAGGGAGAGGAACGCGTGTGGCAATGGGTGATCCAGACACGCGCCAACGGGACGTGGCGCACGACGCTGCTTCCCGGCACCGAGAGGATGCGCATATTGAAAGACGAAAGCGCGGCAGACGTAGTCGTCCTGACCGCGGTGAACCGAACCGGCACACTGAGCGCGCCCGCCGTCGTGCGGATGCCGCGCTGAATCGGAGGCTTCGATGACTGTCACCATCGCCCGCCCGGCATCCACGGAGCACGCGCCATACTACGGCACCTACATCAGCCAGGTACCGGACGGCAGCGTCCTCTCGCACCTGGAGCAGCAGAGCCGCGACACCATCGCGCTGCTGCGTCGTGTGAACGAGACCAAGTCACAGTATCGCTACGCGCCGGACAAATGGAACATCCGGGAAGTGATCGGGCACCTCATCGATGCGGAACGCGTCTTCGCGTATCGCGCGCTGAGCTTCGGTCGTGCCGACGCGACGCCGCTGCCGTCGTTCGACGAGAACGCGTGGGGCAGGACGTCCAACGCAGCGCATCGGCCGATGCCGGAGCTCATTGCCGAATTCGAGGCCGTGCGCGCTTCCACCCTGGCGCTGTTCCGCGGCTTTTCCGAGACGGAATTCGCGCGGCAGGGCACCGCGAGCAACAACCCCGTCACGGTACGGGCGCTCGCGTACATCATCGCCGGCCATGAGCGACACCATGTCAGGATCCTGAAGGAGCGGTACGGAGTGTCGTGATCCTCGGCCTCACTCAGTGCGAATCCACCCCCCAGACCCGCGGAGACTGCATGCGCCGTCTGCTCCTGCTCCTACCCGCAGTTGCCATTGTCGCTGGCTGTGCGCCCAAACGTGCCTCGAGCGTCGAATTCGTGACGCGGCCCGGCGCTCCCGGTCCTTTCTCTGAGGCCGTGCGCGTCGACAACCTCGTGTTCCTGTCAGGCGTGCTCGGAACGGATTCCACTGGGAAGCTGGTGCCGGGTGGGATCGGACCCGAGACGCGGCAGGCGCTGGAGAACGTGAAGGCGGCGTTGCAACGCCAGGGTCTCGGAATGGATCGTGTCGTCAAGTGTACGGTGATGCTGGCCGACATCGGCGAGTGGGCCGCGATGAACGAGGTGTATCGCACGTACTTCCCGGGGGCCAAGCCGGCCCGATCGGCGTTCGGGACGACGGGACTCGCGTTGGGAGGCAGGCTCGAGTTGGAGTGTTTCGCCGCGGCACGCTGACGTTTCGGCTTGCGCGCCGCCGCTACACGGCGGTAGCGTGACGAAGGAGCTCGCGTGGCATGATGAAGTTATGGCTGCAGTCTTACGCAAAGCACACGTCGCTCACGCCGAGTGCCGCGCTCAGTGTGGTCGTCCACGCGGTGCTCATCGGCCTGGCGGTCGTTGAGACCGCGGCGCCCGACACGGAGATGCGCGAGCTGCCGCCGAACAGCATCGCGCGCTTTCTGGCCCCGCCCGATCGCGAGGCGGGCCAGCAGGCGCAACGGGAAATGATTCGCTACGTCGCGATTGCGGTGCCGCCATCGGGACTCGGCGGTGCGGCGGCGGCCGCGGTCAAGGAATTCGACCCATCGCCTCGGCTATCTGGGCCCGACTTGCATGACGCGCTGCCCCTGCCGGAGTTCAACGGCGCCGACTCGGTGTTTTCGGTCGTGGACGTGGACAGCGCGGCGACGCGCTATGAATGGAGCGCCGCGCCCGTGTACCCGCCGAAGATGCTCGAACAAAAGGTCGAGGGGCTGGTACGGGCCGAGTTCATCGTGTCGCAGGAAGGCTATGCGGACACCAACACATTGCGCATCATCGAGACGACGGCAGCGGACTTCACCAAGGCCGTGCGCGACGCGCTGCCATTCATGCGCTTCAAGCCGGCGAAGATCGGTAACAGCATCGTGAGCCAGCTGGTGCTCCAGGAATTCCGGTTCCAGATCACGATCCCCGTCGACACAACCAGGACCAAGAAACCCATTCCGTGAGTCGACACACCGTCAAGCTGCACGGCATCACCGTCGGCTACTCGGACCTCGAGAACGCCGACCCGTCGCTGGGCAAGGCGCGCGGCAAGTTTCGTCCGGGGGTTGGCTACGATCTCGTCCAGCCCGTCTTCCGGCTGTACGCCGAGGCTGTTCCGGTTCCGGGCGCGGCCGTCGCGGACGAGGCGAAGCTCAGCCGCTATCATCGCTCGCGCGACGCGCTGGGGCTGTCGCTCGAGGACGATTCCGGCGAGTCGATCAAGACCAGCGCCATCCACATCAGCGACTATTCCGAGCTTCGTGACGGTGGCATCGAGATCGAGGTATTGATTTCCGACGCCGTGTACTGGCGCAGGCGCCGAGCGGACACGTAGACGCGCTCAGAAGTTGCAAATCGGGACGCGCATGAGGCTTCGCGCGTTCGCACTCGTTCCGGCGCTCGCGTCCGCCATCTCAGCGGCCGGCGCGCAGGAGCAGCGAGGAGAGTTCCGGGCCTTCACGGCGCTGAACGCGTCCGAGCTTGGTGCCCTGTCGCCGCTGATGACGCCGTCGATGACGCAGCGCAAGCTCAACGGTGCCCAGTATTCGCTGCGGTACGGCGTGCGTGATTCCATGGATATCGTGTCGTCGAGCGTGGCGGCCACGGTACTCCTCGAAATCGGGATGGCGGCCAGTGTTTACGGCACTGTCGGCGTGCGCAACGTCGCGTGCGAGGCCGGCTGCGAGCCGCAGGCGCTCGCCGGGATCGGCGGCGACATGCGGTTGTATCAGCTCGGCGACGTCATCAACCGCGGCTCAGCGCTCACGGTCGCGATCAGCGGAACCGCCGGCTATGCCGACCTCACGCACGACAACGCGTGGGTGTTCGGCGTCGGGGCACCGATCGCGGTGTCGTTCGCCACGGGCGGCAAGGAGGGGCTGCGCGTCGTGCCCTACTTCAGGCCCCTGTTCGGCGTCGGTCAGACCGACGCCCCGTGCCTCGTCGACAATGACTGTGATCGCAGCGGGACGCGCTGGGTGCTGGGCGGCGGAGTCGGCGTGTGGAACCCGATGTCGAACTTCTCCGCGTCCATCGGGATCAGTCAGGTGGTGTTCCACAATTCCCATCCGCTCTACGGAGTGAACGTCACCTACGGCGGCCGGCGCTAGTGGAAGTCGTGGCTTCTGGCGTATTCCGCGCCGACCTCCGCCTGTAGGCCACGGAAGCGTTCGGCCCGCACATTGACCACGCTCTGCTCGATCTGCACCACGCCACGCACCAGCAGCAGCGGCGTGGTGGAAATGAGCAGCGCCTGGCGCTCGAAGCGCGTCGGCGTGATCACGATGTTCACCAGGCCTGTTTCGTCCTCCAGCGTGAGGAAGACAAAGCCTTTCGCGGTGCCCGGCCGCTGACGACAGATCACCAGCCCGGCGATGGCGACGCGATCGCCGTCGCGTGCGCGCTTCTGCAGGTCTATCGCTGACAGCACGCCATTGGGCTGGAGCAGGGAACGTAGATGCAGCATCGGGTGCCCGTTGAGCGAGACGCCGGTCATGCGGTAATCGGCTTCCGTGAGCTCGCCGGGTGACATCGCTGGCAGTCTTCTTCTGTTGGCCGTGGGTACGCTGTTCTCGGCGGCGCTGCGCGCCGGTGCACCGTCGTCCGTTCGAGAGCGTCGTCTCGGCGCGAGTGGACCGGCGTCGCTGCGGGCGGCGTCGAGAACCTCCCAGAGCGCAGCGCGCCGGCGTTCGAGGTTCGGCTCGTCTTTCAGGAAACCATCGAAGGCGCCGGCCATCGCGAGGTGGCGCAACGCCCGGCGATCGAACCGGGTGCGTCGCACGAAGTCCTCGATCGACGTGAAGGGGCCGTCGGCCCGAGCAGACTCGAAGATCTCCTGTGCTCTGGAGCCCAGGCCGTTGATGAGTCGGAGGCCCAGGCGAACGGCTGGAACTGCGGAATGGGGATTGGCGGGCACCTGCCCATTCCGCCGTTGCTCCAACGAATGGTCCCAGCCCGATCGCCGAATATCGATCGACCGCACGCGCACGCCGTGGCGCTTGGCGTCCTCGATGAGTGTGCCGGGCGCATAGAACCCCATGGGCTGCGCGTTGAGGATCGCCGCGGTGAACTCCGGTGCGTAGTAGTGCCTGAGGTACGCCGACGCATACACGAGCAACGCGAAGCTGGCCGCGTGTGACTCCGGAAACCCGTAGTCGGCGAATGCGTTGATCTGGTTGTAAATCCGCATCGCGATGTCTTCGGCGATGCCGTTGGCCTTCATGCCGTCGATGAGCTTCTGGCAGATGGCGGACATGCGCTCCCGGCTGCGCTTGTGGCCCATCGCCTTGCGCAGGATGTCGGCTTCGCCGGGCGTGAAGCCTGCGCAGGCGACCGCCACCTGCATGCCTTGCTCCTGGAAGAGCGGCACCCCGAGCGTGCGCTTGAGGATCGGCTCGAGCGAGGGGTGCGGGTACGTCACCTCCTCCACGCCCGCACGGCGCCGGAGATACGGATGCACCATGTCGCCCTGGATCGGGCCGGGACGGATGATCGCGACTTCGACGACAAGATCGTAGAAGCTGCGCGGCTTGAGGCGTGGCAGCGTGTTCATTTGCGCGCGGCTCTCCACCTGAAAGACGCCGATCGTGTCCGCCTTGCACAGGTCGTCGAACACTGCCTGGTCATCCATGTCGAGCTGCGCGAGATCCACGGTGATACCGCGCGTCTGGCGGATGTACGCGATGCACTTCTGGATCAGCGTCAGCATGCCCAGGCCCAGGACGTCGATCTTCACGAGCTTCACGGGATCCAGGTCGTCCTTCTCCCACTGAATCACCGTGCGGTCCTTCATGGATGCCGGCTCGATGGGCACCACGGTGGAAAGCGGCTCCTCCGTGAGGACGAAGCCGCCGACGTGGATCGAGCGGTGGCGCGGCAGCTGGTGCAGTCCTTCGACGAGATCGGCCAGGACGCCGACGCGCTTGTCGTCGGGATCGAGTCCGGCGAGCTCGATGACGCTGCGCTCCGACTGCGTTTGCCGCAGCGCCGTCGTGGGATCGCGGCGCTCGTCGTGGGTTTGCTTTGCGTACGGATCTTCCCAGTTCGGACTCTCGTAGCCGTCCTCATCGTCGTCGCTTTCCCTGCCACGGAGTGCTTCCGCCGTGGCGCGCGCCGAAAAGCGATCCGAGAGCGTCGCCAGCTTGCCGGCCTGCTCCACCGAGAACCCCAGCACACGCGCCACGTCACGCACCGCGCTGCGCCCGCGATACGTGATCTGCTCGCAGACCATCGCGGCGTGGTCGCGGCCGTACTTCTCGTACACATACTGGATGACGTGCTCGCGCTCCTCGTGGGCAAAATCGACGTCGATGTCAGGCGCTTCCTTGCGATCTTCGCTCAGGAAGCGCTCGAACAGCAGGTTGAGCTTGATCGGGTCGACAGACGTGATGCCGAGGCAGAAGCAGACGGCGGAGTTCGCGGCGGACCCACGGCCCTGGCAGAGGATCCCGCGGCGTCGCGCGAAGCGCACGATGTCCCAGACGATCAGAAAGAAGCCCGCGAGGCCCAGCTTGCGGATGAGCCCGAGCTCGTGCTGCAGCTGCCGCTCGTGGATGTCGCCGCGCGCCGTGCCCCAGCGCTCGTCTGCGCCCTGCGCCACGAGACGCTCGAGATACTCATCCGCGCTGACACCCGGTGGGAGCGGGAACGCCGGGAGGGTCGGGGACAGCTGCTCCATGCGGAACTGGCAGCGTTCGGCGACCGCCAGCGTGTTGCGGATCCCGTCGGGCGCGTGCTGCCAACGTCGGCGCATCTGCGCGGCGCTCTTGAGATACCATTCGCCGTTGGGACGCAGCCGGGTGCCCATCTCGTCCAGCGCCTTCTCGTGCTTGAGGCACGCGAGCACGTCGTGCACCGTGCGGTCGCGCGCGGTGGCATAGTGGACGTCGTTCGTCACGACCCAGGGAACGTTCAGTGCCTTCGCGACGGCGATGAGATGTCGGGAGGTCTCACGTTCCTCAGGCAGGCCGTGATCCCAGCACTCGATGGCGACGCGGCGGTCGAAAATGTCGAGCAACGTCGCGGCGGCCTCGCAGGCGACGTGGACGTCGCCAGCGGCGGCGAGGGAGGGGACCCACCCGCGTGGACAGCCCGTCAGGGCAAACAGTCCCTTTGCATGGAGCGCGATGGTGTCGAGATCGACGCACGGCGTGCCGCGGGCGCTGCCCATCCGCGCGAGTGTGATGAGGGTCGAGAGATTGCCATAGCCCTCTCGTGTCTCGGCAAGCAGTACGATGTGGTGGTACTGCGGAATGGGAATGGGATTTAGGAATGGGCGCGTGGACGGTGTTGCGCGTGAGTCCTTACCTCGCCCATTCCCATTCCCCTCACCCATTCCGCCGTTCGAGGCAACAGTCACTTCCGCCCCGATGATCGCACCGATCCCCAGCTCCGCCCCGGCCTGCGCGAACCGAACGGCACCCCCCAGCTCATCGTGATCAGTGAGCGCCAGGGCAGCGTAGCCCAGCCTCTCCGCGCGAGCCACAAGCAGCTCCGGTAGCGCCGCTCCGTCGAGCAGAGAAAACGCGGAGTGGCAATGCAGCTCGACGTATTCGGAGCGACTCATGATGCCCGCTGACGCATGGCGTATGACGCATGTCGCTGTTCAGTCATACCACCCCTGGACCCACCATCCGGCGGCGTCCCGATACAGCACCAGCTCGCCGCGCTCCTCGTCGCTCTCGCAGCGCCAGTAGTCGCGACAATAGCCATCGTTCCACCAATCGCCGGAGAGCCGCTCGGGCCCGATCGCATTCGCGATCGGAATCGCCCGCCCGCGCCAAACGATCCGACGCGGCGCGACGTCGCGGTCGACGTCGACACGTTCTGGCTTTTCGAGGAGCCTGACCGGACTCGGCAGGTTCTCAGCGGCGGTCGCGAAGGGATGTCGCGACCGCTGGTCCGTACTGGCCGAGAACGTTTCTTCCTGCCACTCTCCACTGCGCTCCACCACGTACGCATCGCGGGAGTGGGGCTTCACGACGACATCCGGTCCCAGCTCGGCCCTGACCCGCTCGAGCGCCGCGTCGGCCGCGCCCGGATCCCGCCAACTCGTGTCCAGCAGATTCCCTTGTTCGCCCGTGAGGGGCGACGTCAGGAGCGCCGTGAGCCGCACCGCGCTCACCGGCGCGGTGAGCGTCCATTGCGAGAGCAGACCGCGACAGCGCTCGAACAGCGGTGCGGGCCGCGCCAGGGGGCGTGGCATGCGAATTTCGCGTGTGACGGTATGTGCGCGCGCGGTGGGCAGCGCGCCGCGCGCGTCATCGAGCGTGAGCGTGATCGCGAGCGATGCGATCGAGCGTCCCTGCGACACGAGCTGGGTCACCAGATTCTCGACGCCGGGCCGCACGAGAAACAGCACGGGTTCCATGGTCTCCGCGGCAGTCGCGAGCTCCATCTCGACGTGCGGCGGGTCGTCGAGGCGCGCCAGCACCGGGCGGCGCGGATCGTCGCCGTGCGCGAGCCGCCATGCGGACAGTCCGTCGTCGCCCCAGCGCTGCTCGACGTCGCCAGCATCGAGGTCGGCGAAATCCCCGATCGTTCGGACGCCGAGCGCGTGCAGCGCATCGCGCATCTCGCCGTCCATCGGCAGGAGGGTCAGCGGAGCCGACACGAGATACGCCGCATCGCCGCCGGGCGGGACGATGCAGATCAGGGACCCCTGATCCGCTCCGCGTCGCCACGCACCGCTCCCCCAGGTCGCGGCGCGCGCGGCCACGCACGTATCCGCGATCGACACCCGCGCGCGCGGATGCCAGGATTGCGCGATCGCGAGCAAGGACCGCGCAAACAGCAACTCCTGACTGCGGACATTTCGGCGATCGTTCCTGCGGTCATGACTGCGGTGGATGGGAGCGAATCCCGACGCGCCGATCCACCACATGCCCGGTACGCCAGTCGCGGGCGAAACCTGGGGACTCGCTTGAACGAACCTCGCGGTCGTTTCGGTGATCGCGGCGTTCAGCACCACGTCATCCCAGGCGAGCACGTTCAATTCGGCGCACAGTGCCCGCGCCTCGGAGAGCACCATCCCGGCGCGCACTCCCTCGCGCGCCGCGGCGGCGCTCACGCCGCGGAGTTTCGGCCGACTGGTGGAGCCGTCGGTGAGAACGTGGAGCGAGTCGTCCCAGTGTGGTTGGCGGGGATCAGCAGTACTGGAGCATGCCTCCGCCTTGTCGCTCATAGGCAGGAGTAGCTGCACGCCGGCCTTTCCCAGTGCGCCCCCCTCTCGCTGCTGCGCGCGCTGCACCGCGCCGATCGGGAACCTCGGAATGCGAACACAGGCGACGCGCCACTCCGTCTGCACAACCCACCTCCACGACATGTTGAAGCCGACCACCAGTCCCGCTCCCGCCCACTCGAGCACCTTTTTCGATCGCGATCGTGAGCCGTTGTCGTCGTCGGGTCACGCGGAGTCGCACGGCCCCGCCCAGCCGGGTGGCGCTTGCCGCGCCGACCGTGACGAACGCCGCGTTGGATTCGCGCGCGAGCCCGGTGAGCCGGACCGCGACGGCGCGCGAGATGGGCGGCGCGGAGTCGAGTACCACGAGCGAAAACGCGGCGCTGCGCAGCAACACATCGGCGCACCAGGCGGCTTTCGCGGCTTCGGTCGGCCGCACGATCCAGAAGCCGAAGTCGCCCAGATCGGCCCAGTCTCGTGGAGCCAGCGTGCGTGATGCGTCGATATATGCCACCCAGTCGCCACGCTGCAGCGCAGCGCCGACGATCTGATGCAGGAGCGACAGCTTCCCGGTCGCTCCGACGACTTCGGTGAGACGACCGCGCGGCAGTCCGTCAGACGCAAGCGCGCGATCGAGCGCGTCCACCCCGGTCGGCATGCCCGGCGCCATCGGAGTCGCTGCGGGCAGCAGCGCCCGCAGCGACTCCAGCAGCACGACCGGCGACGCATGACGGGCGGCGTCAGGTGTCGGCTGAGAAACGGCGGTCGAAGCGACGGCGGAGCTCATGGGAGATCAGCGAAGCAGGGTTCAAGCCATGACCGAACAAACACCGAAAACATGGAGACAAAAAAACCGCCCGTCAAAGGCCCAGCACTAACTGATTGCTAGCCATCGTTCCCCCGCCCCCGCCCCCGCCCCCGTCCTCGCCGGTCTCATCCTCATCCTCGTCGTAATCGCGGAACGGAACGCCGTAACGCGAGCAGACCTTGGCGAAGTAGTGATACAGCCCCTCGCGGTATCGATCGCCAGCGTGATGGCTGTGTCCGTACGTCGTGCGATACCGGCCGGCGAGATCCGGAAACTCCTTTTCGATGAACGGCAGGTACCGCTGTCGGGCCGCGGACCGCAGGCGCAGCGCGCACGCCGCGACCCTCGACGCACCCGCGTCCGCGACAGCCTTGATCAGTGGCTCGAGCTGATTCGGGCGATCGGTGATGCCCGGGAGCACCGGCATCACGTTCACGCCGGCGTCGATTCCATGTTCGCGAAGCCGCGCCAGCGCACGCAACCGAGCCTCGGGCGTGGGAGCGCGCGGCTCGATGCGGCGCGCCAGGTCTCGATCGAGCGTGATCAGCGAGACGTGGACGCTGATCTCGTTGCGACGCTGCAGGCGACGCAGCAGATCCACGTCGCGGGTAACCAGCGGGCTCTTTGTCACGATCCAGACGCGGAGTCCTTCGTGCTCCGACAGGACTTCGAGAATGCCGCGCGTGATCCGGTAGCGCCGCTCGGCTGGCTGATACGGGTCGGTTGCCGTACCAATGCCGATGCCTTCTCCCTTGAGCAAGTTGAGATGCTTGTCGGAGCCATGACGCAGTGTGTGTCGCAACACGTCGGCGGCGTTTTCCTTCACGAAGATCTGCCGCTCGAACGCGAGCCACGGCGGCAGCGTCTCGAAGGCCTCGCGGAGCAGCGTGTGCTCCGGATGTGCCGTCACCGAGCGCTCCATGACGTACCCGTGCGCGTAGCGCGCGTAGCAGTACGCGCATCCGAAGGCGCAGCCGACGTACGGATTGATGGACCAGAATCCCATCTTCGTGACGTCGGTACCATTGAGAACAGACTTCGCGCGCGTAGCGTAGTACCGGATGTCCCGCTGTTCGCCCAGCACCGGCAGCGCGGCACGACGCAGCGACGTGTCGGTTTGGCTATCGAAGAGCAACGGCGACTGCATGAAAGGAGATGTACCGAAGAAACGCCGAAGACGCAAGCGTGTCTCCTATCTCGGCCGTTCCGAGCGCTGTAAACTCCGCTCGAGCAATGCGTACCAAACTTTCCGACCTCGAGATCAGACGCGCGCTCGGCACGCTGCCCGGGTGGGCCCGCAAGGGCGAAGCGCTGTCGAAGACCTACAGCTTCGCGCGCTTCGCGGATGGCATCCGTTTCGTGGACCAGGTGGCGAAGGTCGCGGACGACATGAACCACCATCCCGACATCGACATTCGCTACACGAACATCACGTTCGCTCTGTCGACGCACGACGCCGGCGGCATCACCCAGCGCGATCTCGACCTGGCGCAGAAGATCGAGAAGGCCGCGGGCTTCGATCAGAAGCCCGGCGCCTAGCCCGAGAGCGCTCCCCGAGCGTCAGAGCCCGGCGAAGAGATCGTCCACCATCGCGCGCGGCTGCGGCGTGCCCGCCGCCAGCGCGAACAGCTCCTCATCGGTCGCGGCAAACTCGTCGAATCGCGGTTGCAGCAGCTGCTGCGACGCGTGTGCCTTCCACGCGGCCAGTTCCTGATCGCGGAACTGTCGGACATCGATCGTCGCCGTCGCTGGCGCGCCGCACACCTGCACGACAGCATCGGGGCTCGGGTCCCGCCAGGTGACGTAGTACAGTCGCGCGGGTGTGAACGGAGAGAGCTCGCCCTTGAGCTGCTCCGGATACGCGGTCCGACGCCCCGCGAGAAAGAACGCCGCCGTTGCCGCGCGTGACACGACCTTGTGGTCGGCGTGTGTGTTCGGCGCCCCTTCCGGGCCAAACGTGATCACCACCTGCGGCCGTTCGCGGCGCAGGTGACGGACGATTTCACCGATCAATCCATCCTGGTTGATCCCAGACAGTCCACCATCGGCGTGGCCAGGCGATTCGACGCGTTGAATGCCCAGGAGTCGCGTGGCAGCGTCGAGCTCCTTCCGTCGCAGCGCACCGAGCTCCTCTTTCGACGCAACGTTGAGCCCGGACGTCTTACCGGCATCGCCGTCCGTGGCGCAGAAGATCGTGCATCGCACACCGGCGGCGGCGTACTTCGCGTACGTGCCGCCTCCGGAAAACGTCTCGTCGTCGGGATGAGCGTAGATACCGCAGAGAACCATCGGGGACTAGGGACAGGGGACAGGGGACAAGGGAAACCCCAACAGCGGGAACGGAGAAGGATGACGGGGGACCGTACCCGGATGCGACAGCAAAATAAAGAAGGGGGTAGGGACCTGGCCCCTATCCCCCCCTGACCCATTCCCCTTCTCCAGTCCCGAGTCAGTTGCCCCAGTCCCCAGTCCCCTGTCCCCGTCCCCTATCTCTTCCGCAGCTCCACGTTGCCATTAACCGTGGACATGCGGATGCGCGGGCCGCCCTTACCCAACGTGGCACGCAACCGACGCGGATCGATGCGCCCGGTGATGGTGACGGGGAAGTCCGTGAGAAACCGCCCATTCACGGTGCTGAGGTCCACTTCCGCGTTCAGGTCGTTGGCGAACTCCGCGATCACCGTGCCGTTCACGCTCGAGAACCGCAGATCGGAGTTGAGGTCGAACTTGCCCATGCTCGCACGCACGCTGCCGTTGACCGTGCGAGCGTTCACGGGCCCGCCCATCGTTGTGACGAGCACCGCGCCGTTGACGCTTTCCGCGTCCACTTCCGCGGCGACGTCGGACACTCGTACTTCGCCATTCACGCTGTGGGCGCCGACTTTGACGCCCCTGGGGACGCGCACGCGGAACTCCACCCAGACTTCGTTGTTCCGGCCGGAGCGATCACCGCGCGTGCGGTAGCTGTCCTCGTCGCAGTCCGTGTTGTCGCCCCAGAGCGCGCAGATGAGCACGTCCTGATCGCTCGCGCCGTACTTCCGGACTTCGAACCGCACGTACTCGGGATCGCCCCGCCGCGTGCGACGCGTTCCGGTGACCTCGACCTTGTCGCCGGATCCAGGCTCGACCTCCACCGTGCCGTTCATGTTGCGCACGTTGATCCATCGGCCCTCGGGGATCTTGCCCGACCAGGTGAAGACGTTCTGCTCGGTTTTTTGCGCGCCAAGAGGCGCGGCCGAGAGTGCGGCTACGGTGAGGAGGGCGACGTGCGGAAGGATCCGAGCGGTGTTGGGCATCATGGCTTGGTTTGGCGCAGGCGGACGTCGCCGCTCACGGTGCGGACTTCGAGCTCGCGACCGCCGCGGCCGATGCGGGCTTCGAGGCTGTGGCTACTCATGCGGCCTCCGCTGAGCACCAGCGGGAAGTCGCTGTCCAGGGATCCGCTCACGGTGCGCAGCGAGACGTCGGCATCGATGCCCTTGGGCAAGTCGGCCGTGACGTTGCCGCTCACGGACGTAAAGCTCAACGTCCCGCTTCCGCCGAGCGAGTCCACGCCAACCACGACATCGCCGCTCACGGAGGTGGCCTTGAGGCTGGTGACGCGCAGTCGCTCCATGCGCACGTCTCCGCTCACGGATGTGGCGCGCACGTCGCCTCGAGCGCCCACTACGCTCACGTTGCCGCTCACGGAATTGGCTCTCACTTCCAGGTTCGCGGGCAGCTTGACTTCGATGTCGATCTGGAGGTCATCCCAGTCGCGGCCGCGCCGACCCCACCGATCATGCGACCGAAGACCATCTTCGTCGCACTCCATGTCGGCGTTCTTGAACATCGAGCAGACGGTGATGCCACGCGACGACTCGACGACCTCGAGCGTGATATCCTCGAAGTACCGCCGGTTGCCGCGCTTGACGCCGACGATCTCCACCTTTCCGCTCGTCGACGGCGTGACCGTAACGTCTCCATTGATGTTGTGCAGCGCGACGGTACTTCCGGCGGCCAGCGCCTTCTCCCAGCGGAAATCCGGCTGCTGGGCGGCCAGGGAGACGGCGCATGCGAGAGACAACGCGAATGGACGAACGATCATGGCAGCCCTCATCGGTCAGGAGTGGCTCGACGGCCCTTGGTGCGAATGGTGATGTCCCCGCTGAAGCTCTCCGCGCTGATGCGCGCATCGCCCTTGCCGATCTCGAACGTGAAGCGCCTGCCCCGGCTCGGGCCTTGGTCGCCCGGCTTCAGCGTGATGGGGAAGTCACTTTCGATCGAGCCGCTGTACGTGCTGACGGACAGCAGCGCGCCGGTCCCCTGGGGAACGATGAGGTACACGCTGCCCGAATGGGACGCCAGCTCGTACCGGCCGGCGGTGTCCACGACAGCGTCGTAATTGATGTCGCCGCTGGTGCTCCGCGCGCGGACGTATTTCGCGACCACATTGCGGAGATCGATATCGCCGCTCACCGAGGTCACTTCCAGGTCGCCCTTCACATCCGTGAGCGTGATCTCGCCGTTGGTGGCGTTGATATCGATGTTGCCACTCAGTCCACGTCCGGTGATGTCGCCGGACAGGCTGCTGAGGTCCACCATCTCGGCGACATCCTCGACGGTGAGGTCGCCGCTCTGGGTCCTGGCTTCGACGCTGCCCCTCGTGCCGGTGATCGCGATGTCGCCGTTCGTCGCCCGGGCGCTGACGCGAACGCCCACCGGCACGGTCACCTCGAAGCGCGTGTCACCGCCGCGCGGCCGCGACAGGTCGAGCGAGACCCGAGCCGGCGTCGCCTCCAGGCGGATCACGCTGCGCTCCGAGCGCGCCCGCACGTGAATCTGGTCACGGTTCCAGGCGCGAACGATGATCTCGCCGGATCCGACCGACAGCGACACCGTGCCGCGCTTGTCGAACGCGAAGGTCGTGTCGATGCTGCTCTGATAGTCTTCGTCGCGATCACGCCCTTGCGCCTGGACAGCGGGTGGCAGCACCGTGGCGGCGAGGATCGCGGCAAACAGGAAAGTTCGTGGCATCTAGGGGTCCATTATGTGCGGGACGGCAGCTGCGCCGCGGTCCGCATGAGCTCGAGCTTGGATTGGAGTGATTGATTGAGCGATTCGATGAGGAAACGGCTCGCCGGATCGCGCGCGATCGCCCGCTTGCAGTCGGAGATCGCGGTGTCGATCACCTGAAGATTCTTCTCGATGATCGCGATGGTGACGGGATCGAGCTGGCCACGCCGCTGCTCGAGCAGCGCGCGCAGCCGGGCGATCTCGCGGTCGTAATCGGCGACGAGCCTGGTGTACGCGGCTGGCAGCACCGCAGGCGTTGGAGTCGCGGACGTCGTGGCGCCGCTCACGGCGGGATCGCTGACCTGTGCCACCGAAGTCGAAGGCACGATCTCGGCCGCCGGCGACGAGGTACTTTCAGGCATGGTCGCCTTTGGCGTGTCGGGCTTTGGCGTGACGCTCGCGACCTGGCCACCGGGCGTGTTCGGCCGGGTGCGAGCAGCGAGGTATCCCAGACCGGCCGCAGCGACGAGCGACGCGGCAATCAACACGCTTCCCACACTGCGCCGCATGATGACGGCGCGCTCTGCCGCAGTCCATCGCGTCTTTCGGATGGGAACCACCGGCGTCTCGATGCGCGCCGCGATGCCCGACCACAGGTCCCGCGACGGCGTCAGTTCGGCGAGGTTGGCCGCTTCCACGCGCAGCTCGCGAAGATCGGCCAGCAGCGGTCCACACGTCGCACAGGCCAGCGCGTGGCGCTCGAGCGAGACGCGTGTCGCGTCGTCGGTCTGCTGCTCCATGTACGCCATCAGCTGATCGCTGAACTGGGCGCACGTGATCGCATGCGTCGTCATCGATTCAATGCCTCCCGCAGGAGAAGCCGCGCGCGATGCAACTGCGCCTTGGTCGCTCCGGTCGTCACACCCAGCATCTCCGCAATCTCTTCGTGTTTGAACCCTTCCACGTCGTGGAGCAGGAAGACCCGGCGAGCGCCAGGTGGAAGCCGAGTGATCGCCTTCTCGAGATCCAGCATGTCGCCTGGCGCGAGTGGCATCCCCACGACGCCGGTGTAGCTGTCCATCCCTTCCTCCTCACTCTCCTCCTCGAAGCGGCTGCGTCGGCGACCTTCGGTCTTGCGGTCGTTGAGGACCACGTTGACCGCCAGCCGATGCAACCACGTCGAAAACGAAGACTCGCCGCGGAACAGGTGCAGCTTTTCCCACGCGCGGACAAAGACGTCCTGCGTCAACTCCTCGGCGCGCGTCCGGTCCGCGACCATCCGCGCGCACAGGGAGAAGACACGATTCACATGCTTCCGGTACAGCCGCTCGAACGCATGCCGGTCGCCGGACGCCGCAAGCGCCGCGTCAGCATCGTGTGAGGGACTTCCGGAATGAGTGACTTCTACGATCGCCACAGCGGCCATGAATCGTCGGTATCTCCGTCCGTGCGAAGGAGTAGATACCCGACGGTTACAAAAGGTTGGAAAAGCAGTGTGGGGTTTGGGGTTAGCGTGGTTTCCGTCCCACCACCCCAGAACCCACATCTCACACCCAGAACTCCAAGAGATACGACTACTTAGAACCTTTGTTTCTGCCAGTCTCGACCCTGGAAAGCAGACTGGGCAGCTCGGCAATGCTCTCCAGATAGTACGCCGGATTGCTGCTCGCCAGCTCTGACCGAGAGAATGGACCCCAGAGCGCTGCGACGGTAGTGACGCCGGCCGCATTGCCGGCCTGCATGTCGTAGATCGAATCGCCCACGAACACGGACTCATCGCTCCGACAGCCAAGTTTCCCCAACGCGTGCAGCACAGGGCCAGGATCCGGCTTGTGCAGCGCGAACGTGTCGCATCCGACGATCGTGTCGAAGTGCGAGCCGAGCCCGACGACGTCGATGCCGCGCTGGGCCAGCCACGAGGTCTTGCTCGTGACGATCCCGAGCGGATGCCCCGCCTTGCGGAGCCCGTCCACGGTCTCGACGACGCGGTCGTACGAACGGACCAGGCGGTCGTGATGCTCGAGCTGATATTCGCGATACTTGCCGATCAGCGCGTCCACATCCGCCGCGTCGCGCGCGTAGCGCCGGAACATGGTCGCCAGGGGGATTCCCACACCGGTGAGCCATTCCGCGTCGGACGGGACGTAGCCGTCGCGGTCGCGAAAAGCGTGTCTGGCGGAGTCGAGAATCAACTCGATCGAGTCGATCAGCGTGCCGTCAAGGTCGAACAAAACCGCGGTTGGCCGTGTAGAAGGCATTGACCGAAGTTAGAATATCGCAACCTCCGCGGCCGCTCGAGATTTCCGAGTCGACCACACATTACGGATTTGCCGTCCGTTCGTCCTTGATCTAGTCGTCGTTTTCCGTCGCTACCTACCGCAGGCCGAGCATCTCAGCAGCCGCTGGATCCGGCGTTTAACGCATCGTTGCGCAGATGATTCACGCCTTCCTCGTCCTCGTGGTCCTCGCTGCTCCCGCGGATACGATTCCGGTGCCGGCCAGCGCCCCGGATTCGGTGCACTCGTCGGCGAGTCCGGGCGCGTCGGCCCGCGCACCGAGGAGCATGGTTGCCGACAGCATGGTGCTCGACAAGAGCGATCGGCAGCTCACGCTGTTTTATCGCGGCATTCAGATCTATCGCTACAGTGTCGCGCTCGGCAGCAATCCCGTTGGTGACAAGATTGGGCGGGGCGACGGGCGCACGCCGGAAGGCCTGTTTTACATTCAGAGTCGCAATCCGCGGAGCAAGTATCACTTGTCCCTTCGCATCTCGTATCCCGACGCGGCACATCGCGTCCGCGCGGCCAGCCGCGGCCTGACGGCCGGCGGGGACATCATGATCCATGGTCTCCCCCCGGCGTTCGCGAGTATCGGCGGGTTGCACCGGCAGCAGGACTGGACAGAGGGATGCATCGCGGTCACGAACGACGAGATCGAGGAGATCTGGCGCGCGGTCCCCAATGGCGCGCGGATTTTGATCCGGCCCTAGTGACCGACGCTGGCGGCGGCGCTGCTCGAGAAGCCAACACGGATCTCGCCGCGTTGCCGCCGGAGTTAGCCAGACAGTCCCTCTCGGATGTCACGCTCATCCTGCCGCTCGACGGCGCGATCCAGGCGATTACCCTGCTCACGGAGCGCGGCCGACGGCTGGAGCAATGGGAAGGTTGGGTGCGTTTGCGTGACGGCACCCGCGCAAAGTCACTGACGCACGGTGGATCGTTCGCGCTCTCGCGCGACCCGGCGCGCGCAGCAGAAGCAGCGTCAGCCGCAATGAAGAAGGCCAGTGTGTACTGGGACCGAAATCCCGAGTATCCAGGCGCGGCGCTGTACTTCGGGCTGACGTTCGGCGCGCGTTAGGAGGCCACCGTGTGGCGGGCGACGACCCGCTACATTCTTGTCCTACCTCAACCACGAGCTTTGGAGGCCAGGACATGGGCAAGGGCGACAAGCGCACCAAGAAGGGCAAGATCTACCGCGGTTCCTACGGCAAGCGCCGCCCGCGCAAGCTGGCCAAGAAGAAGGCCGCTCCGAAACGCGCCTAGACGCGATTCCCGCGAAGCTCCTCGAGCCGGTAGTGGGTGCCACGCCATTCGATCCCGTTCCGGCGTAGCGTGCGGGACACCGCCGCGCAGAGGATGGCGACGAACAGGACCGAGGCCAGCGGATAAAGGGGCGCCAGCCATCGTCGTGCACCCTGGGACGACGCTGCTCCACCGTATGCGACCACCTGCGCGATGGCAGCCGTCGCGTACAACGCGCGTTCGGCGCCGCCGGTGATCCAGACCGCGATAAACGGCCACACGGCCAGGACCAGGTTCCCCAGCACGGCTCCGGCCACCATCCAAACGCTGTAGCCCAGGCCCGCGAACGCATTCTTGCGAAATCCGCGGGCCAGCTGTCCCAGGGTGGCGTACCATTCGACGCGCACCACGCCGGTGCCGTCGGCAACGCGCTGCGCCGCGCCTGCGCCCTTGAGGAGTTTGCCGAGCATGATGTCGTCGTCGGGGCGAAGCCGGATGCGTTCGTGCCCCCCCACGCCGCGGTAGACGGATGCACGCACGAGGTTGAACGCGCCGATGCCGATGAACGCCGAGCTGCGCGGATTGCGTGCCCGCCACGGCCGCAGCCAGAGCAGGAACCACATCATGAAGTAGTTCACGACCAGCGCCAGCGGCCACGTCGGCAGGTCGAGCGCCGGGGCGACCGCGAGATGGTCCGCGCGCTCGACGCCGAACAGTCGAACCGCGCGCGAGAGCGCGCTCGGCTCGAGCACGACGTCGGCGTCGGCGAACAGCAGCAACTCCCCATCGGCGCTCTCCGCGCCAAGGTGCAGCGCGTGGTTCTTGCCGAGCCAGCCATCGGGAAGCTCGTTCACTCGCAGCGCGCGTACGCGCGCGTCCTGGCGAGAAACTCGCGCGATGATCTCGGACGTGCGGTCGCTCGAGCGATCGTCCACCACGACGACCTGATAGTCCGGATAGTCCTGGCCGAGGAGCGCGGTGACGGCTGCCAGGATGTGTCGTTCCTCATCGCGTGCGGCAACGATCACAGAGACCCTTGGCCGTCGGGTCCAGGCCGGCGGTGCGGGGACGTCAGCGAGCGACGGGATGTCCAGCCACCCCCAGACCAACTGTGCGAGCGCGCCCAGGGCGACGAGCGCAACGCCGCCGGCAAGGATCAGTCTCAGCGCGTCCATGCGCACGCACGTAATGATAGGTGGCCGTTCCGCGGTGGACAGCGGACAGCGGTCTGCGCATGTTGAAGCCTCGCCCTGCCCCTCGAACGGAGAGTCCCATGCATCTCTCGCGTCGGAATTTCGTGAAAGCGGCCAGCGTCAGCGGCATCGGCGCGCTGACTGTTCCCTTGATTGCGGCACGTGGCAGCGAAGCGCTGCGCGACGGCATTCTCGAGCTGAGCACGTCGTCGTCGGTGTCGTTTGCCTCGGATGAACGCGCGGCCTCGCGGTTGCTCAAGTCGGACGCGGTCCGCCTGGACAGCAACGAGAATCCCAACGGCCCGGGCAAGGTGGCGCTCGACGCCATCCGCGCGATGTTCGACGAAACGCCGCGCTATCCGGACCTTCCCGCGGACGGAGTGCGCAAGGCAGTGGCGACGCATCTGAAGGTTGCGCCCGAAAACGTGGTCATCGGCTGCGGGTCGGGAGAGATCCTCCGGATGGCCGTGTACGCGTTCACCTCGCCGGACCGCGCGCTGGTGACCGGGCTGCCGTCGTTCGAGGATCCCGTGAAGCACGCGGAGATGACACGCGCCCAGGTGCGCGCGGTGCCAGTGGACGCGCAGTTGTCGCTCGACCTCGGCCGCATGCTGGACCAGACGAGCGGGGCCGGCCTGGTGTTCCTCTGCAACCCGAACAATCCCACGGCCACCGTGCATGGTGCGGCCGCGGTTCGCGATTTCGTCGCGCAGACCAATAAGCGCGACCCGGAGTGCGTCGTGATGGTGGACGAAGCGTACCACGAGTACGTGGACGAGCCGTCGTATGCGACGGCCGTTCCGCTGGCGCTCGAGAACCCGAAGGTGATCGTCGTGCGGACGTTCTCCAAGGTGTTCGGCATGGCGGGCTTGCGACTGGGTTATGCCATCGGCCGACCGGAAACCTTGCGGGCCATGCAGCGCCACCGCCTGCCGAACAACATCAACGTGCTGGCGGCTGCCTCGGCGATCGCCACGCTACCGGACACCGCTCACGTCGAGCGCGAACGTCAGCTCAATCGCGCGGCGCGCGACCACACGCGCAAAGCGTTCGAGAGCATGGGCTACAAGGTGGGTGTCTCGAACACCAATTTCATCATGGTCGCGATCAATCGTGACTCGAAAGCGTTCAAGGACGCGTGCGCCAAGCACGGGATTCTCGTGGGACGGGCGTTTCCGCCGCTCACGACGCATGCGCGCGTCTCGATCGGTACGCTGGACGAGATGAAGAAGGCGACGGACGTGTTCCGTCAGGTGCTCTCGGGCGCAGCGAACTGAGCTTGCGACGAGGGGTGGCGCTCGCCGCGATGCTCGTGGTCGCGTGCGGGCGCGAGCGGGGGGGGAAGAGCCGCGCCGCGGTCGGCGGGAGCGCACAGGTCGTGGCGACTCCGCCGGCCCAGGCGGTGAACACAAGCCAGGCGTGTCCCGCGACGGGGCTCTGGTCCGAGTGCGCCGTGTTCCAGCGACTGGATCGCGCCGGCCTCGCGCCGCGCCGCGACTCCGCCACGGTCTCGGAGCCGCCGCTCACTCCGCCTGGATTGCTCCTGCGCGTCGGCAATTCGGAGTTGGAGCTTTACATTTATCCGGACGCTGGAACGCGTGAGCGCGAAGAAGCGAGGCTGGACCGCGCGAAATACGTGGACTACGCCGCGCCCCTTTCGATGCAGCCGTTGCCGACACTGATCCACTCGGCCAACCTCATCGCGATCCTCCATAGCAGAAACGACCACCAGCGCGAGCGCGTCGCCGACGCGATCACCGCCGGTCCGCCACAACCGTAGCACCGCTTCCTGATCCCCAAGCCCCACCCCTGACGTGAATCGCCTTACCCGCTCTCTCATCGCCGCTCCCATCGCGGTGATCGTTGCCGTCACGTGTCAGCGCAGCGCGCAGTCGCCGCAGCAGAGTGGCGCGCCGCAAACCCCGGCCGTGCAGGCGGAGCCTGCGCCTGACTCGTTCCTCGTGGCGTTCCAGACCAACAAGGGCCGCATCGTGGTGCAGGCCGTGCGTAGCTGGGCACCGCGTGGCGTCGACCGCTTCTACACGCTGGTGAACGGTCATTTCTACGACGGCGTGAAGTTCTTCCGCGTGCTGCCGAACTTCATGGCCCAATTCGGGATCAGCGGCGATCCGACCACGACCGCTGCCTGGAAGGACCGGACCATTGGCGACGATCCCGTCGCCCAAAGCAACCTGCGCGGCTACCTGTCCTTCGCGACGGCCGGTCCCAACACGCGCACGACGCAGCTCTTCATCAACAAGCGCGACAACCGGCGTCTGGACGGAATGGGCTTCGCGCCCATCGCGAAGGTCGTCGAGGGAATCGAGGTCGTGGACGCCCTGTACACGGGGTATGGCGAGGGCGCGCCGGAAGGAATGGGCCCAATGCAGAACCGGATCGAAGAGCAGGGGAACGCCTACCTGAACCGGCAGTTCCCGAAGCTCGATTCGATCATCACCGCGCGAGTCGTCCGCATCAAGGATTGACGCGCAGCGGTCTCCTCCCCTCAATTGCCGCCGTTCCACGACCACGGAGATCTCCGATAACATGGCGCATGCACCGTTGCCGCTCTATCGGCGCGGCTTTGGTCAGACGATGCGGCGCGACGCCTGGTGGGTGGCGCCGCTCGTCACGTTCATCGTCCTTGGTACGTTCGTGGTGTACGCGACCTGGGCCGCGTTCCAGAACGCGCACTTCACCTCCGGGCCATACCTCTCACCGTTCTACTCGCCCGAGCTGTTCGGCGATTCACCGCACGCGATCTTCGGGCCCAAGCCCCGCTGGTGGCCTCCGCTTCTGCCGTTTTCGCCTGCGCTGTTGATCCTGCCCTTTCCCGGCCTCTTCAGATTCACGTGCTATTACTACCGGGGCGCGTACTACAAGGCGTTCTGGGCGGATCCGGTGAACTGCGCCGTTGGTGAGCCGCGGAAGTCCTATCGCGGCGAGCACTCGTTTCCGCTCATCGTGCAGAACGTGCATCGCTACTTCCTCTATGTAGCGGTCGCGTTCCTGTTCATTCTTGCCTGGGACGTCTGGAAGGCGATGTGGTTCGATGCTCGAGGCGGCGGCAAGGAATTCGGCATCGGCCTCGGGACGATCATTCTCGCCGCGAACGTCGTGTTTCTCTCCTGCTACACGCTCGGCTGCCACGCCATGCGCCACGTCGTCGGCGGCTACCTCGATCAGATCTCCCGGCACCGCACCCGCAAAGTGGCCTACGACTGCTCGAGCTGTCTCAACCGCTGGCACATGAAATGGGCATACGTGAGCCTGTTCTCCGTGATGTTCTCGGACGTGTACGTGCGGCTGTGCTCCATGGGCGTGTGGACGGATTGGAGACTCTTCTGAACCCGCCTTCTCGCTAATGGCTGAATACCAGATTTCGGACTACGACGTCCTCGTCATCGGCGCCGGCGGCGCGGGATTGCGCGCCGCGATCGAAGCGGCCGGCAGCGGCGTCACGGTGGGATTGATCTGCAAGTCGCTGCTCGGCAAGGCGCACACCGTGATGGCCGAGGGCGGTGCGGCGGCGGCGATGGGAAACGTGGACGATCGCGATAACTGGCGCGTCCATTTCGCCGACACGATGCGCGGCGGCCAGTACATGAACAACTGGCGAATGGCCGAGCTGCACGCGAAAGAAGCGCCCGACCGCATTCGTGAGCTGGAGGCGTGGGGCGCCCTGTTCGATCGCACTCCGGACGGGCGCATCCTGCAGCGCAACTTCGGCGGCCACCGCTATCCGCGGCTCGCCCACGTCGGCGATCGTACCGGACTCGAGATGATTCGCACGTTGCAGGATCACTCGATCCATCAGGCGATCGACGTCCACATGGAGCACACGGTGATCGCGCTCTTCAAGGACGGCGATCGCGTGTGCGGCGCACTGGGCTACGATCGCGAACGTGGGCGGTTCAGGGTGTTCCGCGCGAAGGCGGTCGTGCTGGCGACAGGGGGGATCGGCCGCGCCTACCGGATCACGTCCAACAGCTGGGAGTACACCGGCGACGGACACTCCCTCGCCTTTCACGCGGGCGCGGCGCTTCAGGACATGGAGTTTGTCCAGTTCCATCCAACGGGAATGGTGTGGCCCCCCAGCGTGCGCGGCATTCTCGTGACGGAAGGCGTGCGTGGCGAGGGCGGCGTGCTGCGCAACAAGGACGGCCAGCGGTTCATGTTCGAGAACATTCCGGACAACTACCGCCCGCAGACGGCCGACAACGAGGAGGAAGGCTGGCGCTACACGCAGGGCGACAAGAGCGCCCGACGGCCGCCCGAGCTGCTCACGCGCGATCATGTGGCGCGCATGATCCAGCGCGAGGTCCGGGACGGCCGCGGCTCACCTCACGGCGGCGTGTTTCTGGACATCGCGTGGATCAAGGAACGGCTCTCGAATTCCGAGGAGCACATCCGCAAGAAGCTGCCGAGCATGTATCACCAGTTCATGCAGCTCGCGGGCATCGATATCACGAAGGAGCCCATGGAAGTGGGCCCCACCACGCACTACATCATGGGCGGCGTGCGCGTGGATGGCACGACGCAGATGTCGACGGTGCCGGGATTGTTCGCGTGTGGTGAAGTCGCCGCGGGCCTCCACGGCGCCAACCGGTTGGGGGGGAATTCGCTCTCCGATCTCCTGGTGTTCGGCCGACGCGCCGGCGAGCACGCGGCCAAGTTCGCCCGCGAAAATCGCTCTGGCGCCCTCAAGGAACAGGACGTGGATGGCGCCATGCGACGCGCACTGGAACCGTTCGAACGGGGCGGACTCGGAGAGGGGCCGTACCAGCTCCAGGACGTCCTCGAGGAAACGATGCAGGATCTCGTCGGCATCGTGCGGCGCGAAGGGGAAATGCAGCGCGCGCTGAAGACCATCGGCGAGCTCAAGTCGCGCGCCGCGCGCGTGGGCGTCAGCGGAAACCGCGAGTACAACCCGGGTTGGCACACCGCCCTCGACCTCACACACCTGCTCACGGTGTCCGAGGCGATCACCCGCAGCGCCATAGAGCGGAAGGAAAGCCGCGGCGGACACTTCCGGGACGACTATCCGGACAAGTCGAGCGAATATGGGGCGTTCAACATCGTGGTGAAGAAGGGCCAGGACGGCAGCATGCAGTTGGAACGGGTTCCGATTGCCCCAATGCCGTCGGAGCTCAAGGCGATCATCGAGGAGATGAAGTGACGATCAGCGCGTCGACCCCCAGCACGTCAAGCGCTCCGGGCGTTCCCGCGGAGCAGCCCATCGGGAAGCGGTCCCGCGCCTTCAGCGTCTGGCGCGGCAACGCGTCGGGCGGCCAGTTCCAGCGGTACGACACGACGGTGGACGAAGGCATGGTCGTCCTCGATGCCATTCACCAGATCCAGGCGGAACAGGCGCCGGACCTCGCCGTCCGCTGGAACTGCAAGGCGGGCAAATGCGGTTCGTGCTCCGCCGAGATCAATGGCATGCCGAAGCTGATGTGCATGACGCGTCTCAGCGATCTCCCCAGCGACAAGCCGGTCACGGTCGAGCCGCTGCGGGCGTTTCCCAGCGTGCGTGATCTCGTGACCGACGTGTCCGTGAACTTCCGTGTAAAGAAATCGATCCGGGCGTTCCAGCCGCGCCCGCCGGACGCACCCGACGGCACCTGGCGCATGTCGCAGGCGGACGTCGACCGCGTGCAGGAGTTCCGGAAGTGCATCGAGTGTTTTCTGTGCCAGGACGTGTGTCACGTGCTGAGGGACCACCACCTGCACGAGCGATTCGCGGGGCCGCGCCACTTTGTGTACGCCGCCGCGCTCGAGATGCATCCGCTCGATGTCGGCGACCGAATCCCCGAGCTCAAGCGTGAGCACGGCATCGGCTACTGCAACATCACCAAGTGTTGCACAAAGGTGTGTCCGGAGCACATAACTATTACCGACAACGCGATCATTCCTCTCAAGGAACGCGTCGTGGACGAGTTCTACGATCCGCTGGGGAAGCTCGTGAAGATCTTCAGTCGACGAAAGAAATCCTAGCAATCTCCCGGAGATCCATCCGCAAGGATCACGAAAAACGCATCCGAATTCCACGAATTCAGACGAACGGATTCGCTATCATTCGAAGAATTCGGATGAGTAAGTTCCTTTCGGCGAGAGGGCATGTCGGAGAGGCGAATGGACTTGAAGCCGATCACCCGAGAAGGCGTCCCCGCTGCCCTTCAGAAGGCGGAACGGTATCGGCTGCTCAACGATTCGACGGCGGCCGAGAGCATCTGCCTGGACATCCTCGAGGTCGAACCCGACAACCAGCAGGCGCTCGTCACCCTTCTGCTGTCCATCACCGACCAGTTCTCCGACGATGCGGGCGATGCGGTGAAGCGTGCGCGGGACGTGCTGCCGCGTCTCAAGGACGACTACAAGCGCACCTACTACTCCGGCATCATCAGCGAGCGCAAAGCAAAGGCGCTGCTGCGGCGCGGTGGACTGGGCGTGGCGGACGTGGCCCACGACTGGTTTCGCGACGCGATGCGGTGGTATGAGAAAGCCGAAGCACTTCGCCCGGCCGGCAATGACGAAGCCATCCTCCGCTGGAACACATGCGCGCGCATGCTGGGACGGCACGAACCCCAGCTCACGACGCGCGACGAATTCCAGCCGCTCCTCGGCGAGTAACCCATGAAAACTGTGATGAAGTTCGCTGCGCTCGTGGTGGCCGTCGTGGCCGTACTCGCCGGCGTCGTCGTCGCACGAACCTGGCGATTCAGCGCCAGCGCGCCGGTGGATACGGTCGTTGTACAGGCGGGCACACCAGGGGCGCCGCTCGATACCGTGGTCGACACGGAAGTCATCGCTCGCCTGAGTCAGGCGGTTCGGATCAAGACGATCTCGTATTTCGATTCGTCCGCCCGCATCCCCGAGTTCCGGAAGTTCCACGCTTTTCTGGAAAAGGCGTTCCCGCTCGTGCATGCGAAGCTGCGTCGCGAAGTGCTCGACTCGGCCACGCTGCTCTTCACGTGGAAGGGCACGGACACGACCCTCGCGCCAGTCCTGTTGATGGGCCACCAGGACGTCGTCCCGGTGGAGCCGGGCACCGAAAAGGACTGGAAGCACGATCCCTTCTCCGGCGACGTCTCCGACGGCTACGTGTGGGGCAGAGGAACGCTGGACGACAAGATCAGCGTGATGGGATTGCTGGAAGGCACGGAGTCGCTGCTGAAGCGGGGCGTGCAGCCGCGCCGCACCGTGCTCTTTGCCTTCGGGCACAACGAAGAAGTCGGCGGACCGTCCGCGCAGCAGACGGCCCAGCTCCTGAAATCGCGAGGGATCCGGCCGCTGTTCGTGATGGACGAAGGTGGGGCGCTGGGTGACAGTCTCGTGCCTGGGATTCCGAAGCGGGTTGCGCTCATCGGCATATCGGAGAAAGGCTATCTCTCGCTGCGTCTCACCGCGCACGGACAGGGCGGCCACTCGTCGATGCCGCCGCGCCAGACCGCGGTGAGCATCCTGAGCGAAGCGGTCAGCCACGTGCAGAACAACCCGCTGCCGGCGCGTCTCAATGACGTCAGCATGGCGATGTTCAACACGCTGGGCCCGCTCATGCCGTACTCGCGGCGCGCGATTTTCGCGAACCTCTGGCTGTTCGAGCCGGTCCTCAAGGCGGGACTCGATCGCATGCCGTCCGGCAGCGCGCTGATCCGAACGTCGACCGCCGCGACGATGATCTCCGGCGGCATCAAGGACAACGTGGTGCCGTCCACGGCAACCGCCGTGATCAACTTCCGCCTGATGCCGGGTGACAGCGTGGCGTGGGTGGTGGACCGCGTGAAGGCCATCGTAGCGGATGACCGCGTGGACGTTGCGCCCGTCAGTGGCATGGCTCGCGAGGCCTCGGACGTATCGCCCACCGACGCTGATGGATATCGCATCATCGCCCAGACCATCCGCGAAGTGTTTCCGGGTACCCAGGTGGCGCCGTACCTGCTGATGGGCGGCACCGACTCGCGCAACTTCTATCTCGTGACGCCGAACGTCTATCGCTTCGCGCCGATCGTGGTGAAGGGGGAGACCTTGCGCCTGGCGCACGGGACGAACGAGCGCGTCAGCGTCGAGAACTACCTGGTCGCAGTCCGGTTGTATCGACGCCTGATCGAGAACGCGATCCGGTAGCGCCTCACGGCGCGCGAAGGAGCAGCAGCGCGCGCAGCTCCGGCGGCTCGGCAGGCGTCGGCCGAACGTGGAGCGTCGCGAATTCGCCGACGGCCTGAAGCCAGGCTTCATCGCTCATGGGGGCGCGGGTCAGCTCCTCGAGCACCCGCTCGGCGCCGGCGGACAACGTCGCGCCGGCAGCGCAACGCGCCAGACGCATCAGCGGCCCGAGTCGCGGCTGCACGTGTCGGGCGGCCCTTCGCGCGATCGTGTTCACGCGGCGAAGTATGGATCGCCGTGACCGCGCCACGTGCAGCGCGGGACGCTCCACGACGTTGGAAATGGCGTGTTGCCGCAACCACTGCTCGATGCGAATCTGAGCGGATTGGAGCTCGTGCTCGTCCAGCGCCACACACTCGCCGTTCGCCGCGGCGAGCAGGCCTTCGACGGCGGCGCGGTCGCTCGTGATGCCGGCCGGCGTGACGGCCAGGAGCGTGCAGGCTCCCAGTCGTCCGACGCATGCGATCGCACCCGGACACGACGCACGCACCGCCGCGCCCACTGGCAGATCAACTGCCCGGGCGCGCCGCCAGTCGCGCAGGATCGCGGCAATGCGCTCTTCGCGTGGCGCCGCCGCGTCGGAAGGCGGCGACGTGAGACCGGGCAGGATGGTGCCAGCCACGCCGAGCGTTCGCGCGGCAACACCCAGCTTGAGCCGCAGGCGTTCCTCCAGCCGCAACAGACGCTCGGCGGGCGCCGGCGGGGCAAACACGTAGACGGACACCTCGTCGCGGGCGGCGCCGACGCGCCGCAGACGACCCACGCGCTGTTCGAGACGCGCGGGGTTCCACGCGAGATCGAGGTGCACGACGACGCTCGCTTCCTGGAGGTTCACGCCCTCGCTCAGGACGTCCGTCGTGAGCAGCATGTCGACGCGATCGCGTTCAGGGAGGAATGCCGCCCGGCCGGGTGCCAGCCGCGCCAATACCTCCGAGCGGGTCAACGCGCCGCCGGCGACGCGACCTCCACGATGCGTGAGCATGGCGGCTCGCGTCTGAGGCGCCATCGCGCGATACAGCGCGGCCACCGTGTCGGCGTACTCACTGAACGCGACGACACGCTCATCCGGATGGGCGTCGAGGATCGCGCGGAGCGCCGTGACGCGTGAGTCATCTGGTCCGGGTGCGGCCGCGAGCCATTCCAGAAGAGTCCTGACCGCCGTTGCGTGAGCGCGAACCTGAGCGAGCAGGGCCACGCTCTCAGGTGTCTTCCCAACGACCGCGAGCTCGGGAAAGCTGAGTTGTTGCGCGCCGTCGGCGTAGCACCAGGCCGCGAGCTCCGTCCGCGAGGGCAGTCGACCAGCGAGCAAGGCGTCCTCCATCGCGCAGGCCCTGGCCAGCCGTCGCCGCAGTGCGGCGCGCAGGGCCGCGCGGCTCGATGCCCACTGACGCACCAACGTGTACGTGAGCAGCACGCCTCCGTCCTGACCATCGGACGGCGGGAGCGGTGGCGGCAGCGATACGATTCGGTCCAGGCAGTCCGCGTCCTCGGCCGGCTGTACCCAGACCGGCTCACGAACACCTGGCAGGCGAACCGACGCGGTCGACGCGATATCACGCTCGACGCGCCGAATGACGAATCGGGCCAGCTGAGAGGCGTTGAGACCGTGTGCTCGCTCGCCGAGAAACAGCGACAGGATTGCTCGCAGGTCGTCCAGGCGATTCTGGACCGGCGTCGCGGTAAGCAAAAGCGTCCTGGCGCTGGCGCAGACTGCACTCGCCGCCGCGAAGCGCCGTGTGTTCATGGAGCGCAGATGATGCGCTTCGTCGATCACGACGAGCTCCGGGTGCCCAGGGGCCCAGCGCGGTCCGCGCCGGCCCAGCGATTCCACAGATACGAATCGGATGGACGCCCCGGCGCGCGACGCGGCTGCACTCCACGCGTCGCGCAACGCGGCAGGAGCAATCACGAGGGCGTCGCGATACAGTCGCGCAACGGCGAGGGCCACGTAGGTCTTTCCGAGACCAACGTCGTCAGCCAGCAGCGCGCCGCGATATTCGTCGAGCAGACGGACGACGCGTTCGGCTCCCTCACGTTGATGTGGATGAAGCGTGATCTCGCCAAGCTCCCAGTGTCGCCCGCCTTCGCCAAGTACGCACGCGGCGATCGCGGCGCGTACGGAGTCCGCGGACGCGGTCTTCACGGTGAACCATCCAGCAGTGCGGCGATGTCGGAGCGGTCGAGCCGGTACGCGCGCAGTGCCGCGTCGAGGAGAGTCTGCGGGTCGCTCCGTGCCGCGCGCGACAGAATGTCGCGCGCGCGAGTCCAGTCGCTCGGCAGCGGCAGCTGTCCCACGGTCCACGCCAGGTACCGGCGGTAGCCGCCTCGCGCCGGCTCGGCGAGGGCGTTGAGCCACCCGGCGGCGAGCGGCGAATTGATCAGTGCCGCGAGCGCCCATGCGTCGCGCGCGTCCGGGCAGCGGATCACGTAGCATGTGTTGAGCGGCACCGCTGGGTCGCCGGCAGCGAGGACCAGCCCACGCGGCGCACGACCGATGTCGGCCCAGACGACACGCGAAGCGCTCGTGTCGGCAGCGTCCACGCGAAACAGCGACCACCAGCGTCGGGCGCGCGCCGCATCGGTCCGCGTGGACAAGTCGTCGTATCGGCGTCGGAGCCACGCGCGAGCGCGGTTCGGTAAGTGGGCAAGGGGAGCTCCGCTCGCGTCATGCGTCCAGATGATCCACTCGCGCGCCTGCTCCCGTTCCCACGGAACGATGGACACGCCGCGCAGCGCCGGCCGCAGCAGGGACGCTTCGATCATGCCGCGCTCGCCGTCTGCATCCACGATGCAGACGAGGCCGTTTTCGCTCGGGGCACCTTCCACACGAACGATGAACGCGGCATTGCATCCGGACTTCACGCCCAGGCGCGGCGCACCGAACGCCGAAGCGACGAGCGGCAACCCGGCATTTCGCACGCGCTCGAACGCCTGGCGAGCGTCCGGCGGCAGGAGGATCCATGGCGCGCCAGGCGTCTGGTCGAACGTCAGGGCCGACATCTCGGCGCTCCATGCGCGGCGCGTGGTGCGGTCGTGGACCGCCACCGAGACTGGGGCGGCGCCGCCGGCATCGGCGCGCGCCACGAGTAACGACGGATAGACGGCGGCGTCGAACGCCTGCCTGGATTCGCTATAGTCCTCCAGGCGGCCGATCCGCGTGCGACGCAAGAGAAACGAGCGCACGCCACCCCCAGCCAGCGAGTGCCAGAGCTTGGCCGGCAGCAGCAAGGACACAACCCCGCCCGTACGCAGGAGCGAAACGGAGCGCTCGACAAAGAGCGCGGCGAGATCCACCTGCGACGCAAACCCCGGTGCGGTCCGATCTCCGGCAGCAGCGGCCGTCCACGGAGCGCTACGAAACACTTCATAGGCGCGCTTGAACTGCAGCCGCAGCGGTGCAGGAATTCGATGCAGTCGCACCCAGGGGGGATTACCCAGAATGACGTCGAAGCCGGTCCGGGCCTGCACGTCCGCGAAGCAGGCACCGAAGGAGAAGGGAAGCGCCCCCCCGTCGTGGAGCCTGCGCCGTTCGTTCGTGAGACTGCGGATCAGGTCTCGCAGGCGCCTGAGCTCGCGCTTCGCGTCGGGCGACGTGGGCGAGTGTTGGCCGAAGAGATCGGTGCCACGCTGAACCGCGATCAGCTCGCGGCGCGCGAAACGCGCGGCGGCAATCTCGCGCTCGTTCTGCGCCTGCGCGCGACGTCGCTCTTCGCGGTCCAGCATGTGCGAGAGGTGTTGCTTCCGCACGCCGGTCGCGCGGACGTAGCGCTGTCGAAGCTCGACAACGCGAGCGCCTCCCGCCATGTCGCGAAGATCCCGTGAGAAAGCCGCGCCCGAGAGCGCGTCACCCACCCTGATGTTGCGATCGAGATTCGGAAGTGGCGGCACGCGGCGCGGATCGCGCTCCTGGCTCTCGATGACGACAGACAACCAGAGACGCAGCTCACACAGCCAGACTGCGGTGGGGCTCCGATCGACGCCGAAGATGGATTGCGCCAGCACGTGCCGGCGCACCTCCGCGAGCGACCTGCGCTCGCCACGCGCGAGTCGCAGCTCCGCCAGTCGCTCCAGCACGAACACGAGGAACGCGCCCGAGCCGCACGCCGGGTCCAGGACACGCAGGTCTTCTGGAGAGAGCGCGCAGCCGTCCAATGCAGCCGACAGCGCATGCTCTGCGACGCGTCCGACGAGCGGGTGCGGAGTGTAGTAGACGCCGCCGGCGCGCCGCTCGGCCGACACCATGAGCGACTCGAACGCGCGGCCCAGCATCTCCGGATCGACGGACGCCTCCGACCACGTCGCCGTGTCTTCGCGCGCGACAAACCGGAAGCGTTGGAACAGCTGCCCCAGCAGCGCGCCGAGCTGCTCGTCGTCGAACCGCCACCGACCGACGCGTCGTTCGGCCGCGGTTCTGGTGAACAGGCCGCCGTTCAGGAACGGAATGTGGCCGAAGGCTCGGCTCACCGCAGACCGCTTCGCGATCGGAGTGTTCAGCGTGCCGAAGAAGAGCGGGCGAAGCACCCGATCGTGATAGCCGCCGCCGCGCCGCATGCACTCGTCGAATTGTGCGCCGAGAAACGCGCGGTTCCCATTGAGCCAGCCCTTGGCCTCCAGGAAGCAGAGAAACAAAAGCCGCGAAGCGTAGAGCAGCGCGACGGTGCGCGCGTCCTCGGCGCTGGCCGGGACGTGCTCCGCGAGCGCGCGCACGCGGGCCTCGAGGGCACGATAGAATCGCCGGGTCAGCGCGTCCCGGCCCAGCACGTCGACGCATCGCGCGTGCAGGAGCACATCCACGTCCTCGCCGAGCGCCGCGAGCGCGCACAACGTCTCGGCGTCGGAGTCCACGACGTGATTCGGCTCCCAGAGCAGGGAGGCGATCCTCGGGCGGTCACCACTCGTCCAGGACATGAGCGCGGCGCTGGCGCCGTCGTGCTCCACGGCAGCCACGACCCACAACACGTGCGGCGCGCGCGCCGAGAGTCGACGCGCCAGCTGCTGCAGTGCGTCGCGAATGGCGGATCCCTTCAGTTGCACCAACAACACGCGCAGCGCACCGGGTCCGGCCGCGATCTCCGTGTAATCCACGGCCTCGAGACCGAGGGCAGTGCACGCGCCCGCGTCCAGCTGCACGGGCGCTCCGGCCAGCCCAGTCGCGCGAACAATGTCGGCGAGACCCGAGATTGTGCGCGCAGAGGAGAGCAGGGCCGCGGCCGCGTGCATGGAGAGCACGGCCCGAGCCTACGCGCGTGACGGAGGCGTTCCGGCACCGCGCCGTTGCGATCAGGATTGAAACGCAACGAGGCGCCCCGTGTTCCGGGGCGCCTCGCTCTGGTGCTGGATCACCTCAGCGGTTGCTGCCGTATCCGCTGCCGGAGCTGCCAGACCCTCCGCTGCTGCGTCCTTCCGAACCGTCGGCCTGGCTGCCGCCCGACGAGCCGCTCATGCCACCGCTGCGATCCTTGCGGCTCGAGCCACTGAGGCCGCTGTCACGATTCATCGGGTCGCCCGTGACGTTGCTCTGACTGCGGTCGCGCGGCCGGTCGCCCTGGCCTCCGCGGCTGGAGCCGGACCCGAAGTCCGCGCCCTTATCGCTGGAGCCGCGATCGCCCTGACTGCGATCGCTCTGACTGCGATCGCTTTGGCTGCGATCCGTCGAACTGCGGTCCGTCGAGCTGCGGTCGCTCGAGATCCGGTCACTCGAAACCCGATCGCTAGAAATCCGGTCGCTGCCCGACCCGGTCAGACCCTGGTTGCTGCCCTCATCTTCGCGATTGCGGGGATTGATATTCGATTTTCCGAGGCTGTCCTTTCCGAAGGTTTCATCGCGATCCGCCATCTGTCCTCCTGGCAAGTTGGGTTCGCCACGTTCAAGGCGCGTCCGAGCCCAGGGGGCAGGACGGATGCCACCTGCATCGCATGAGAGCGATTGACCGCTCCAGTTTGGCTGCCTAGGTTGGCCGCGGTTCATGCATCCCTATCCAAAGTTGGAACCCGGCGCACGCGTGGCGCTCGTCGCTCCTGCCGGGCCCCTCAAGATTCCGGACGACATCGACCGCGCGATCGAGAACGCTCGCTCGCTCGGCTGGGAGCCGATCGTCGGAGAGAATGTGCGCGAGCGGCACTTCTACTTCGCCGGCGCGGACGCGAAACGGCTATCGGACCTCAATGCCGCGCTCCGAAGCGACGACATCGATGCCGTCTGGTGTCTTCGCGGCGGCTACGGCGCGATGCGCTTGCTGGAGGAAGTGGACTACGATGCGCTGCGTCGGCATCCGAAAACGATCATCGGCTATTCGGACATCACCGCGCTGCACTGCGCGATTGCCCTTCGAACCGGGCTCGCCAGCATCCATGGTCCCACCGCGCGGTCGAAGCTGACGCCGTTCGCTCGCCGGTCGCTGGTGGCCGCGACGACGTTCTCGGAGAATCCGTGCGGTGCGGCATCCAATGCGCGCACGGTCGTGTCCGGCCGCGCACACGGCCGCCTGGTGGGTGGCAACCTTGCCCTGCTCGCGGCGCTGCACGGAACGCCGTTCCAGCCCGACTACAACGGTGCGATCCTCGTCCTCGAGGACGTCAACGAGGCGCCGTATCGCGTCGAGCGCATGCTGTATCAGCTGCGTCTCTCTGGATGTCTGCAGCGCTGCGCCGGCATCGCGTTCGGGTCATTCACCAACACGGGTGCCACCGAGGACAAGACTCTGGGCGCCGATCGTACATTGGATGGCGTGATTCGTGAGGCCGCCGAAGCCGTCGGTATTCCGACGGTATCCGGAGTACCCATAGGTCACATCGACGACCAGTGGAGCGTGCCTTTAGGCTTGGAGGCCGAGTTGGACGCGGATGAGAGACGGCTTACGGTCATCAATCCATGAAGACCTACCAGGAGCTGCTTGCCGAGACGAAGGCGCGGATCAAGGAGATCAGCGTCAAGGATGCGTTTGCGCTCCTGCACACGACGGGCGACGTGGTGTTTCTCGATGTCCGCGAGCCGCAGGAATACAACCTCGGCAAGATTCCCGGCGCCGTCACGATCGGGCGAAGCAATCTCGAGAAGCACGTCGAGGCGGAACTGCCGCGCGACAAGACGATCATCGTCTACTGCTCGAGCGGAAACCGGTCGGCGTTCGCGGCCGTCGTGCTCGAGGAAATGGGATACGACGTAAGATCCCTCCGTGAGGGCTTCAGCGGCTGGGTCGCGGAGGGCGGAGACGTCGAGTGACGTCGCGCGTCCCGTGACGCTCGACCATCTGCTGGCTCACCCGGATCTCGCGCGCCTGTCGCGCGCACTCCGGGATTCGCCCGGCAGGGAGGAGGTGCCCGATGCCTCGTACCCGGCGCGCTGGGCCGCCATCGCCGTGGTGCTGCGACTCGGCGCGCTCGGCGAGCCCGAACTGCTGTTGATCAAGCGCGCCGAGGCCGAGCATGATCCGTGGAGCGGCCATGTCGCGTGTCCCGGAGGTCGACGCGAACCCGGCGATCGCGACCTGGCCGAGACGGCGGTGCGCGAGACACTCGAAGAGACCGGCATCGATGTGTCGCGGCTCGGACGCCTGCTGGGGACGCTCGATGATCTGAGTCCCCGGACACCGGTACTGCCCCCGATCATCATTCGTCCGTTCGTGGCCGCGGTTCCGACCGAGGTGGAAATCGTACAAAGCCACGAGGTCGCGGCGGCGTTCTGGGTGCCGATCTCCGCGCTGCGCGAGCGGACGTCCTGGCGAACCGGACCGGTGTCCGTGCGCGGTGTCGAGCGCCAGGTTCAGACCTTCACCCATGGCACTCACATTGTGTGGGGGCTCACGGAACGGGTGTTACGCCAACTCGTCGCGCGGATGAACGGCTGAGGCGTGTCTTGCGGCCAGCAGCGCGGTTCCATAAGTTAGTCATACCTAATTTATGGTTTAGCCACGACAACCAATGGCGACTCCACAGATACAGATCGGACCACCGGAAGCTCCCGTGAAGCCGGCGACGGGCGAGTCCGGCTGGCGCCACGCCCGAGTCGCGCCCAGCCTCGCGGAGGTCTATCGCACCATCCCGGTCTCGCACGTCGCCTGGTGGCGCAAGCTGCTGGCGTTCGCCGGTCCGGGGTATCTCGTCGCGGTCGGCTACATGGATCCCGGCAACTGGGCGACGGATCTGGCTGGCGGTTCCGCGTTCGGCTACACGCTGCTGACCGTCATCCTGATGTCGAACCTCATGGCGATCCTGCTTCAGGGCCTGTCGCTCAAGCTCGGCATCGTCACGGGCCGGGACCTGGCTCAGGCGTGTCGCGATCACTACGGGCGCGCGACGAACTTCGTCCTCTGGATCCTGTGCGAGATCGCGATTGCCGCGTGCGATCTGGCCGAAGTGATTGGCGCCGCCATCGCGCTCAACCTTCTCTTCGGAATTCCGCTCGCGTGGGGCGTGGCGATCACGGCGCTCGACGTCATGGTCGTCCTCTGGCTGCAGAACAAGGGCTTCCGCCTGCTCGAGGCGCTCGTGATCGCGCTCGTCGTGACGGTGGGCGCGTGCTTCCTCTTCGAGATCATCCTGTCGCGTCCGAGCGTCGGCGGCATCGCTCGCGGCTTCGTGCCCTCGGCCGAAATCCTGAAGAACCCCAGCATGTTGTACATCGCGATCGGAATCCTGGGCGCGACCGTGATGCCGCACAACCTCTATCTGCACTCGTCCATCGTGCAGACGCGCAAGTATGAGGAGACATCGTCCGGCAAGAAGGAGGCGACGAAGTTCGCCTTCATCGACTCCACGATTGCGCTGAGCTTCGCCCTGTTCATCAACGCCGCCATCCTGATCGTGGCCGCCGCCACCTTCCACGGCAGCGGCAACCAGGGCGTCGCCGAGATTCAGGACGCCTACAAGCTGCTGACGCCGCTCCTCGGCGCGGGCGCCAGTACGGTCTTCGCGCTCGCGCTGCTCGCTTCGGGTCTCAACTCGACGCTCACGGGAACGCTTGCCGGACAGATCGTCATGGAGGGCTTTCTGAACATCCGGCTGCGGCCCTGGCTCCGACGCCTGATCACCCGCGGAATCGCGATTGTTCCCGCGGCCATCACGGCTATTATGTATGGCGAATCCGGAACCGCGAAGCTCCTGGTGCTCAGCCAGGTGATCCTGAGTCTTCAGCTGTCCTTCGCGGTCTTCCCGCTCGTGATGTTCACGTCTGATCGCGCCAAGATGGGCGCGTTTGCCAACCACGGATGGGTGAAGGCGCTTGCGTACAGCGTTGCCTTCATCATTGCGTCGCTCAATGGGTGGCTGCTGTTTCAGACCTTCAAGGGCTGGCTGACCTGATGTACAAGCGCATTCTCGTGCCTGTCGAGAACTCGCCGTACGACGAAGCGATTCTGCAGCACGTGCGCGGGCTCGCCAAGCTGTGCGGTGCGTCGGTCGTGCTGATTCACGTCGCCGACGGGTGGGCGGCGAGAAACGCCAGGCAGCTCCAGCTGCGTGAATCGGAAGAGATGCGCGAGGATCGCGTCTACCTGGAGCAGCTCAGCGACGATCTCGAACAGGACGGCATCGACGTCGACGGGATCCTGGCGGGTGGCGAACCCTCCCGTGAGATCGCACAGGCCGCAGAGCGGGAGCACTGCGACCTCATCGCCATGTCCACACACGGCCACCAGTTCGTCAAGGACGTGCTGTACGGCAGCGTGGCCAACGAAGTCCGGCATATCACGCGCGTGCCGGTGCTGCTCGTTCGTGGGGTGTCCGAGCTCGACCGTGAGACACAGGAACGGCGCGCCAGACGCTCCAGCCGGGAGACGCCACAGCAATGACGGCATCGCGGGCGCCGAAGTCCGCTCCGAACGTCGAGCTCACTGGTCCGGTCGAGGACTATCTCAAGGCCATCTACGAGCTGGAGCGCTCGGGCGAGCCGGCCGAGACGAACGCCATCGCGCGGCTGCTGGGCATCGCCCCGGCGTCGGTGAGCGGAATGATTCGCCGATTGGCGCGACTGGGTCTCATCAGGCACGAGCGATATCACGGCGCGCGGCTCACAGCCGCCGGCCGACGTGCCGCGCTCAAGACGCTGCGCCGCCATCGCGTCATCGAGGCCTATTTGACGTCGGCGCTCGGGTACTCGTGGGACCGGGTTCACGACGAAGCCGAACGATTGGAGCACGCAGCGTCCGACGAGCTGATCGATCGCATGGCCGAGGCCATTGGTGAGCCGGCGACTGATCCGCACGGTGCGCCGATCCCGAGCCGCGACGGCACGCTGGAGGAGCGGTCCGTCGTGAAGCTCTCGGACCTGATGCCGGGCGACGTCGCGCGCGTGGAGCGCGTCAGCGACGACGACGCGGAGCGCCTGCGCTACCTGGCCGAGCTCGGCATCGTACCGGGGGCCTCGATACAGGTCATCGCGCGCGAGCCGTTCGAGGGCCCGATTGCCCTTCGCCTCAAGGACACGAGCCGAACGATCGGCACCGGCCTCGCGTCGCAGATCCTGGTAGCGCCAGGGGCACGCGCGACGCGTTCGCGATCGGCTCGCTGACGGCGCGCGGCTTGCGCGTAGTCCCGCCGAGGACTTATGGCGCAACGCGTTCCCGTCGACAGCGACAAAAGCGTGATCGAACTGGTCCGCCAGCTCACCGACGATTCCCGGCGGTTGGTTGGGGACGAAGTGCACCTGGCGAAGCTCGAGAGCGCCGAGGCGCTCGGTCGAGTGGGGAAGGGTGCCATCTGGCTGGCGCTGGCGTTCGGAGTGGCGGTGGTCATGCTCGTGGCGTTCACGCTGTTTTTCGCGACGCTGTTCGGTCGCATCGCGTACGGCCACTACTGGATTGGCGCGCTGCTCACCGCGGCCCTCGAGATCGCGGCGGGACTGTGGCTGGTGCAGCGTGGTGTGGGCATCCTCAAGCGCAACGAGTATTCGCTGCCTGAAACGCGGGAGGGCCTCAAGCTGCTGCGAAAGGGAAACAACTCACCCGAATCACTCGAATGACTGCACGAACTTGATCCGAATCACGGCTTGCGCGACGGACCCGGTTTGCGGCCGGCGCTATTCGTGTCAATTCGCAGAATTCGGATGAGGGGTGTCGTCGTTCCTTTGCCGGCAGCGCCGTTCGCGTCCGTGCTCGAATCCAACGGACGCGTAGCACCGCATGCGCGCCCACTCAGCGTGCGCCGGTTGGCTCGCACACCATCCGCGCGACAGGTCGGCCTCGACGTCATCGAATGAGCGGTCCGCGTACTCGGGATTCGCGGATGCGACGTCGCCGAGGTAGTACGCGGCCACAGCCTCCTCATAACCTTCGCGGGGCGTCGCGCGTCGCTCGTAGTCGGCTCGGTAATAGGCGTTGTCGGCCTCCGTGATGTCCTCGGCGGCCTCCGCGATGGCGCGGCCGCTCCACCAGCCGCCGATGGCACCGGCGATGCCGCCGAGCAGAACACCAACCGGGCCCGCGGTCGCGCCGATCGCGGCGCCCGCGACGACGCCGGTGATACCGCCAGCCGCCTGACCCACATGATCGGCGGTGCTCGGACCGCTCTCGTTTCTGCGCATGGAGAAGCGGGAAAAAGCAAGATCGAGACCAGCCCTTGGCGCGCTTGACTTTCGCCGCGGCGCAAACCCCATTGAGTCATGCCCGGCTCGATTCGACTCGGCACGCAGGGATGGAACTACGACGCGTGGGTGGGTCCCTTCTATCCCGAGAACACCAAGGTCGTCGATTTCCTGCAGGTCTACTCGCGTGCCTTCGACACCGTGGAAGTGGATTCCACGTTCTACGCGGTTCCGCCGTCCCGGACCATTCGGTCGTGGGCGCAGCGCACACCGCCCGGATTTCTCTTCGCGCTCAAGATGCCGCAGGAAATCACGCACGAGCGCCGCTTTCGCGACGTCCAGGATCAGGCGAAGGAGTTCTTCGACCGCGCGCGCGAGCTGGAGGACAAGCTCGGGCCGATCCTCATCCAGCTCGGTCCCGACTTTCACCCGAACAATCTGCCCGCGTTGGCGAAGTTCCTGCCGACATTGCCGGACGACATGGCCTTTGCGATCGAGTTCCGTGACAAGGACTGGATTCACGACGGCGTCATCGCGCTGCTCTCGGAGCACAACGTCGCCTTGACGCTCACCGACGCGCGCTGGATTCCCAGGAAGCAAATGCTGGCACTCGCCGAGCGGCCCACCGCGGACTTCGTGTACATCCGATGGATGGGTGCCGACCGCGAAATCGTGGATTATTCCCGCATCCAGATCGATCGCTCGCGTGAGCTGGAGCTGTGGGCGGGCGTGATCTCGCACCTCGCGCCGCGCGGGCGAACCGTGTACGGTTACTTCAACAATCACTTCGCGGGCCACTCGCCGGCCTCGGCGCGCGAGCTCCAGCGTCTGCTGAACCTCTCGCCCGTGGACCCCGAGCAGCTTGGCGAGCAGATGACGCTTTTCTGATGGCCACCCTTCTCCGGCAGACAGCGCCGAATTTCGCCAGTCGGCCTGATTCCGCGGTCGCGGCCAGCGGCCCGTTTCCCTGGCTCGCGCCGACCGTCGTCGTCGCCGCGGTCTGTGTGATGATCGGCGTGTACTGGGACATCTCGTGGCACATGTCCATCGGCCGCGACACCTTCTGGACGCCGGCGCATTTGCTCATCCAGGCCGGCGGACTGACGGCAGGACTCGCGTCCGGACTGGTCGCGCTCCGCACGACGTTCGGGAACGACGTGGCCGCTCGCGATGCGTCCGTGCGCTTCTGGGGGTTCCGCGCGCCGCTGGGAGCGTGGGTCTGCATCTGGGGCTGTGCCGCGATGCTGACGTCCGCGCCGTTCGACAATTGGTGGCACAATGCGTATGGGCTGGACGTTCGCATCATCAGCCCGCCGCACGCGGTGCTGGCGCTCGGCATCGGCGCCATTTGTGTCGGAGCGCTGCTGTTGTCGCTCGCGGCCCAGAACCGTGGAGGCACACAACAGAGGGTGGCCACCTGGCTGCTGCTCGTCGCGGGAGCGCTGCTGTTGATGGATCGCGCCATCATGCTCACGGAGTACAGCGGCAAGAACATGATGCACGGTGGGCAATTCTATCGCGCCTCGATGCTGGCGTATCCAATGGCGATCGTGATGATGACGCGCTCGTCCCGGCTCAAGTGGGCCGGAACGCTCACCGCGGGCATCTTCATGGGAATCATGCTCGTGCTGATGTGGGCGATACAACTCTTCCCGGCGACACCCAAGCTGGGCCCCATCTATCAGCCGATTACCCACATGGTGGGAATGGCCTTTCCCGTCCTCGTGATCGTGCCCGCAATTGGAATCGACATCATCATGGAGCGCCTGACGTTTCGGCCGCTGGTGCTCGCGCCGATCCTCGCGGTGACCTTCCTGCTGTTGTTCATCGCGGTACAGTGGCCGTTCGCATCCTTCCTGATGACACCGGCGGCTCGCAACGCGTTCTTCAACGCCGACAACTTCGTGTATTGGATGTCTCCCACCGGCGTGGAGTTCAGCCGCAGCTGGGTTCCGTTGGAACCCGGGGAATGGCCGCTCGGCGCCCATCTGGCGTGGGCGCTCGTGCTGGGCACCGTGTCCAGCTACCTCGGTATCTGGTTCGGCGAGTGGATGACCAGGGTCCGCCGGTGAAACTTGTAAAGACGGCGGCGCTGGCTTTCCTCGTGATCGTCAGCTCGGCGCACGTGGGATCACCGGACGTATTCTTTACCGGGCGCGCCGGACCCTACGACCTGCGTGTGGTGGTTCGGCCGCCGGAAGTCGTGCCCGGCGTAGCGCGTGTGACCGTCCGTGCTCCGGCCGATGTCCGCAGCGTCGCCATCCGGCCCGTGTTCTGGCGTGCGGGCTCACGCGGCGCGCCGTCGGCGGATCCGGCACGTGCCCTGGCCGGAACGACAGGAACCTTCGAAGGATCGCTGTGGCTGATGGCCCGCGGCGCGTACACCGTGGACGTCAGCGTCGACGGCGCGCGCGGACGCGCGAGCGTGCTCGTACCCGTTGCGTCGGTAGCAACGGGTCGGCTTGCGATGAGCCCGGGACTCGGGGCGCTGCTTGCGCTGCTCGCTGTCGTCCTGTGCGCCGGGCTCGTCAACATCGTTTACAAAGCGGCCGGCGAAAGTCTGGTCGACGAGGCCGCTGGACTTGATCAGTCGCGCGTGCGTCGCGCCCGTCGGGCAGCCGCGATGGCGCTGCCCATCGTGGCGTTGGCCGTGGCGGGAGGCGCGCGTTGGTGGGGTGCAGTCGATCGCGACTACCAGCTCACGCTCTATCGCCCGTCACCGCTGGAGCTCACCCGCACTGGCAACATTCTCGATGTCGCGCTCACCGACACGCTCTGGCAGCCGCCACGTCGCGCATCGGCGTTGATCCCGGATCACGGAAAGCTCATGCATCTCTTCGTCATTCGGGCGGACGATGCCGGTGCCTTTGCGCACCTCCATCCGGTGCGGCTCGACACGTCGGCGATCCCGAAGCTCGAGACACGGCTGCCGGCGCTGCCGCCGGGCCGGTACCACGTTTATGGCGATGTTGTGCACGAGACGGGCTTCGAGCGCACGTTGGTGGGAAGCCTCTCGCTCGATTCCTCGTCGATTTCGCGCAGCGATTGTCGGTCGAATCGTGGCGGATGCGACACCGCGTCGGTGGACCCGGACGACGCGTGGTTCGTGGGCGAGGCGTCACACACACAGTCGGTCGCGCTCCCGGATGGCTCCACGATGAGAGTCACCTTCCTTCCCGATGCGCCACTCCAGGCGGGACGGGAGATCAGCATCCGAGTGTCGGTCCGCGATCCAGCCGGGAAGCCGGCGCTGCTCGAGCGATATCTCGGCATGTCCGCGCACGGGGTCGTCACTCGGACGGATGGCGCCGTCTTCGTTCATCTTCACCCGATGGGCACCGTGACGACAGCCGCCCAGGAAGCATTCATCGCGCGCGATCGTGGCGATACAAACCAGGCGGGCAGGCTGAGGCTTTCGTCTCATGACCTCCACATTCGGATACAGGAGGCAGCGCCGCCTTCCGAAGTGGAGTTTCCGTACGCCTTTCCCAAAGCTGGCGACTATCGCTTGTTCGTTCAGGTGAAGCGCGACGGCCGTGTGCTGACGGGTGCCTTCGCCGCCAGCGTCGCTGAGCCGCCGACGGCGCGCTAGGCGGGCGTGACTCGGAGAATCCTGGCGTTCGCCGCGCTGGCGGCGGTCCTGGCGGCTCTGTTCGTTCGGCTCGGCTTCTGGCAGCTCGATCGACTGCGCGCACGCCAGGCGCGCAACGCCGCACTCACCACGCGGCTCGCCGAGCTCGAGGCGCCGTTCGAGCAGCTGCCGGACTCGGCTGCATTTCGCCGTGCGCGCCTGTCGGGCACTCCGGACTACGAGCGTGAAGTGGTGCTCACGGGCAGATCGCACAATGGATCGCCTGGCGTCTACATCCTGACGCCGGTGCGACGCGCCGGCAGCGACACGGCCGTGATCGTGATTCGTGGCTGGGTGTACGCGCCGGATGCCGCCAGCGCGGATCTCTCGCGCTGGCGCGAGGCCCGCACGGACTTTCGCGGCTACGTTCTGGCGATTCCTCCGGGCCAACCAGCTCGAGCCTCGGGAGAGCGGAAGCTCAGAACGCTGACGGTTGGCGGCGTGCGCGAGCTGTTCAGCTATCCGGTCGCGCCGCTGTATCTCGTTTCGCAGGACTCGATGTCCGTCTCGACACCGGCGCGGCTGCCCATGCCGGCGCTCGACAACGGCCCGCACCTGAGCTACGCAGTCCAATGGTTTTCGTTCGCCGCGATCGCCATCGTCGGGGCTGCAATCGTGGTGTTTCGTGCGCGGAACGCTGGCTCGACTGCTGCGTAAAGAGCAGGTACACCAGCGGTGCTTAGATTCACGTAGCACTCTCAGGAATCCTGGCATGACAAAACAGCAGCTCGCCACCGAGGTCGAAGCCCGTGACGTCGCCGAGGCTGCTCGCGAAGCCGAGTGGTCAGGCGCGAGTTTCGTTCGGGAGCTGTTTCTGGGCCGCTTTCCGCTTGGCCTCATCCATCCGTATCCCGAGGAAGATCCCGAGGAAACTCGGCGCGCGGCGCCGTTCATGGAGCGGCTGACGGAATTTCTGCGCCGCGTGGATTCCGACATGATCGATCGGACGGGCGAGATTCCGGAGGAGTACGTGCAGGAGCTCCGGGACATGGGCGCCTTCGGCATCAAGATTCCGAAGGAATACGGCGGACTCGGCCTGTCCTACTCGAGCTATGTGAAGGCAATGGCGCTGGTGACGTCCAAGGACGGCTCGCTTACCGCGCTGCTCTCCGCGCACCAATCCATCGGGCTGCCCCAACCGCTGAAGCTCTTTGGTGACGAACGCCAGAAGCAGAAGTACTTCCCGAGACTCGCCAAGGGCGAAATCTCGGCGTTCGCGCTGACCGAGGTGGATGCGGGCTCCGATCCCGCCAACATGCACACGACGGCCACGCCAGGCGACGGCGGGAGCGAGTACGTGCTCAACGGCGAGAAACTGTGGTGCACGAATGCCACGCGCGCCGATCTCTTCGTGGTGATGGCGCGGACGCCGGATGCCGTCGTCAACGGAAAGCCGCGCAAGCAGATCACGGCGTTCATCGTGGAACGGAGCTGGCCCGGCGTCGAGATCGTCCACCGCTGCCGGTTCATGGGGCTGAAAGCGATCGAGAACGGTGTGGTGCGGTTCACGAACGTCCGGGTACCGCGCGAGAATATCATCTGGGGCGAGGGGAAGGGACTCAAGCTCGCGTTGATCACGCTCAACACGGGCAGACTCACCCTGCCGGCAAGCGTTGCCGGTGGCGCGAAGGCGCTGCTCCAGGCATCACGCGTGTGGGCGCGCGAGCGCGTCCAGTGGGGCGCTCCGATCGGAAAGCACGAAGCCGTGGCCCGGAAGATCGGCATGATGGCGGCGAACACCTTCGCGCTCGAAGCGATTTCGGGTCTCACGGTCGGTCTCGCCGAGCGCGGTGGATACGACATTCGTCTCGAAGCCGCGATCGCCAAGATGTACAACACGGAGCATGGTTGGCGGATCGTCGACGACGCGCTCCAGATACGCGGCGGCCGCGGCTATGAGACCGCGGACTCGCTGCGGGCTCGCGGCGAACAGCCCATCCCGATCGAGCGCGCCATGCGCGACGCGCGCATCAACCTGATCTTCGAAGGATCGTCGGAGATCATGCGGCTGTTCATCGCGCGCGAAGCGGTCGACCATCACTTCAAGCTCGCGTTTCCGCTGGTGGACAAGAAGTCGACCGGGGGAGAGAAGCTCGCCGCACTGTGGCGGTCCATCAAGTTCTATCCCCTGTGGTATTCATCGCAGTGGGTGGGCCGCGGGCAGATTCCAACATCCTTCTCGGAGTTCGGCAAGCTCGCGCGTCACGTACGATACGCGGAGCGCCACGCGCGCAAGCTCGGTCGTTCGTTGTTCCACGCGATGGCGCGCTTCGGGCAAAAACTCGAGCGCCGTCAGATGGTATTGTTCCGCGCCGTGGACATCGGCGCGGAATTGTTTGCGATGGCAGCGGCGTGCTCGTACGCCCGTTACGAGGCCCGGCGCGGCCACACGAATGCGATTGCGCTCGCCGACGTGTTCTGTCGGGAAGCGCGCATCCGGGTGAACGCGTTGTTCGCCAACCTGTACGGCGCAACCGACAACGCCGTATACCGCCTCAGCCAGCAAGTGCTCGAGGGGCAGCACGCCTGGCTGGAGACGGGCATCATCGGGCTTCACGAAGAGGGAGACCTGGAGCGCTTCGAGGCGGCGGCGGAGGCCGAGGCGGAGAGGTTGGTCGGGGCGTAACCACTACCCACGCCAACGAAAACGGCCGCGCGCGACATCCGTCGCACGCGGCCGTTCTGTTTCGCCAGGGCGCGATGCCCTACATCTTGGCACCCGCCGTGGCTGGGGCGGCGCTCCCTTCCTTCGCGGTGAAGCCCACGCCGGCGAGCACCAGACCGATCGTCGCGTGCAGCCAGATGTCGCTCCCACCGATCGGAATCAGCCCGAACGTCGTCGGAATGAGGAATCCGCAAACCGCCAGGATGAGGTACAGCGTGCCGGCGATCTGCGCGAACTGCTTCGCAGCGGAGAATGTGCGCGCCGCGAGCACCCCCCATACACCAAACAGCAGGTGTACGATGTTGTGGAGCAGGTTGACGCCGAACATCCCGAGCAACATGGCTGGCGCAGGGTCAGCCGCCATGCTGGTTCCGCCGGCGGACAGAAGGCCGAGGATGCCGACGAGCAGGAACACGATTCCGAACACCATCGCTACACGCTTGACCATTGGACCTCCATGACTGGTGGACCACGCCTGCGTGAACCCGACGATTCCCTCGGTGCGTCCCGGAGGATCACCCTACCATATGATTGCTCAGCGATGGCGTCCAGACCGATGTGTGTTCGGCAGCTGCAACATCACCACGGCGCCAGCGATGAACACGCCACCCACGAGGGTCACGCCGGTGAGCGGCTGTCCCAGGATCGATGCACCGAGCAGCGCCGTACAGAAGGGTTCGATGGTGGAGACGATTGCCGTCCGCAGTGGCCCCAGCATCCTGAGTCCGCGCAGGAACAGCATGAACGCCAGTGTCGTCGACACGACGGCAAGTCCCACCATCGAGCGCACGGCGACAGGGGTGACATGAAACGTGGGCCCCGCCGTCAGCAGCTTCAGGGCAACGAAGATGACGCTGACGCCCGCCGCCATGTAGGCCGCGGTTGCTGGCGGCGACAGTCCCACCGAGAGCTCGCCCACGAGCGGAACGTACGCGGCATAGATGAGCGCCGAGCCAAGCGCGAGCGCGACGCCCATCGGATCCAGCGACCCGGTCGGCCAGCCCACCATGATGGCCACGCCCAGCAGACACAGCGCGAGCGCCGTCAAGCGGTGCCGTGTCAGGGGCTCGGAGTGTCGCACGCGCGCGATGATGGCGACCCACGCGGGATAGGTGTAGAACAGGAACGAGAGCATGCCGGCGCTGATGTATCGCAGCGCCAGGAGGCTCGTGTAGGCGATGAGCGCCTGGAGAATCCCGATGATGGTCAGGACGCGAAGCCCTTCGCGCTGCAGGCGCCGCGTCCCGGTGAGCCACGCGATCGCGGCGAGCAGCGGCGTGGCGAGCACGTAGCGCCCGATGAGAACTTCCTCGAGCGGCGTCCCGCTGCGTGTCGCGAGGATGACGAAGATGGGGATCGAAGCGAAGCCGCACGCGCTGAGCGCAACGAGCAGCGTCGCGCGGCCTTGCCTCGCCCCATTTCCACCTCCGGGCGAGGTGCCGGTGGATGTCTCCGTCACGGTGCTAGAGCAGCGTTCCGCTGAGCAGCATCAGCGCAACGAAGAAGTAGATCACCAGGCCGGTGACGTCCACGAGCGTCGCGACGAACGGCGCTGATGCGCTGGCGGGATCCAGTCCGAACCGGCGCAACGCGAAGGGGAGCATCGAGCCGATGAGGGACCCGAACGTCACCACGCCCAGGACCGCGACGCCCACCGTGATGGACAGAAGAAGATAGTGAGGACCATAGTCCCAGAACCCCGTCATCTGCCAGAGGAGGACGCGCGCCACGCCGAGCGTCCCAAGGATTGCACCGAGCATCAGGCCGGTGGGCAGCTCACGCATCGCGACCCGCCACCAGTCTCTGAGCTTCAGCTCCCCGAGCGCCATCGCGCGAATGATGAGCGACGTCGCCTGCGATCCCGAATTGCCACCGGAGCTCACAATCAGCGGAATGAAGAGCGACAGCACGAGCGCGCGCCTGAGCTCGTCCTCGTAGTGCTGCATGGCGCTCGCCGTCAGCAGTTCGCCGATGAACAAGAGACAGAGCCACACGGCTCGCTTCCGGATCATGCCCCAGAAAGTCATCGAGGTGTACGGCTCATCGAGCGCTTCGAGGCCGCCGAGCTTCTGGATATCCTCGGTCTGCTCGTCCTGGAGGGCATCGATCACGTCGTCGACGGTCACGACGCCCATCAGGTGGCCGCTCTCGCTGACCACCGGCACCGCGATGAGGTCGTACTTCGCCGTCGTATCGGCCACCTCCTTCCGATCCGCATTGGGCGTTACGCTCGCCACCTCGGTCCAGGCGATGTCGGAAATCTTCGCTCCCGGCTGGGCGGCCAGCAGCTCGCGCAACGACAGGACGCCGGCCAGCCGGCCTTCGCGATCGGTGGCGTAGATCGCGTACATCGCTTCCTTCCGGCCCGAGCGAGCGAGGCTCCGCACGGCGTCGAGCGCTTGATCCACCGTGATCTCACCCGATACCGAGACGAACTCGGTGGTCATCAGACCGCCGGCGGTGTCGGGCTCGAACTTGAGCAGGCGCTCGGTTTCTTCGCGCGCCTCCGCCGACAACTCCGAGACGATGTCCTCGGCAACCTGTTCGTCGATCTCCTCGAGGACGTCGGTGCGATCGTCCGGCGTCATCTGCGACACCAGCTCCGCGGCCTGCTCGGTGGGAATCTCCTCGAGGACTTCCGTGCGCAGCTCTTCGTCGAGGTATTCCAGGACGTCCGCGGCGCGCTCCTTGGGCAGAGCAGCCAGCAGGGCTTTCACCGATTCCCGCGGAATCATCTCCGCGACGGCGGCCAGGTCCGCCGGGTGAAGCTCCTCGGTCTCGGCCGCGATGTCGCCCGGCGACGCCTCGAGCAGCTCGAGGATGTCGGGCGCGACTAACGCCGCGATGGGCTTGTCATGCGGATCTCTGGCCATGGGCAGGGCATAAGAAAAGTGTGAGAGCGGCTTGTGGCAACACCGAATGCCGCGCTCTTTCCTGATGCTCCTTTTCGTCTCCCTCCCGTCTTAGTTTCCCTCTTCCCCTTTCCTCCTCCTGTCCCGATGCTGTCCGTCGCATTTCTCGGTCTCGGCGCCATCGGCCGTCCAATGGCCCGGCGCATAGCGGGCGCCGGCTTTCCGCTCACGGTCTGGAATCGCACGAGCGCACGCGCGTCTGCGTTCGGGCACGACGTGGGCGTGAAGACGGCACCGACCGCCGCCGAGGCGGTGAAGAACGCCGACGTGGTCGTGACGTGTCTGTCCACGTCGGCCGACGTCGAGCAGGTCATGGAAGGGGCGCTGTCCGGCATGCGCGACGGCTCCACGCTCCTGGACTGCACCTCTGGCGACCCGGCGACGTCGCGGCGAATCGCCGAGCGAGCTGCGGCGAAGAAGATCGGCTTCGTCGATGCGCCCGTGAGCGGCGGCGTGCGCGGCGCAGAAGAAGGAACCCTCACCGTCATGTGCGGCGGCGACGCCAGGGACCTCGCGCGCGTTCGGCCAGTGATCGAGGCGTTCGGGAAGAAGATCGTCCACTGCGGGCCGGTGGGCGCCGGCGACGCGGTGAAAGCCATGAACCAGGCACTGCTCGCCCTGACGATCTGGGGCACGGGCGAGGCGCTCGTCGCGCTCGCGAAGTCGGGAGTGTCGCCGCAAGTGGCGCTGGAGGTGATCAACGCGTCGAGCGGACGTTCCAATGCGTCGATGAACCTCTTTCCGGAGCGCGTCCTCAACCGGGCGTTTCCGCGTACGTTTCGCCTAGCGCTGCTGGACAAGGATGCACGCATCGCGGCCCAGATCGCGCGAGACGAGCGCGTGCCCGCGCCGCTGACGCAGCTGGCGGCGGACCTGTGCACGCTCTCGCGCAAGGAGCTGGGCGAGGAGGCTGACCACGTGGAGGCAGTGAAAGTGATCGAGCAGTGGGCCGGAGCCGAGATCAAATGAGCACAATCACCCAGCCGGCGACGCACCGCGTCGCGAGCACGGACGACATCCGATCGCATTTTCCGGCGATGGAGCGCCGCCATCGCGGACACTTCGTCGCCTACCTGGACGGCCCCGGCGGCACGCAGGTGCCCCGTGTGGTCGCGGAACGGATGACGGATTATCTCTTTCATCACAACGCGAACACACACTGGCGGTATCCCACGAGCGCCGAGACGGACGCGCTGATCATGGACGCGCGCCGATCGCTCGCGGAGTTCGTCAACGGATCGCCGGACGAGATTGCGTTCGGCGCCAACATGACGACCCTCACGTTCCACGTGGCGCGGTCTCTGGGCCGCGCCTGGGGCCCGGACGACGAGATCGTCGTCACCGAGCTGGATCACCACGCGAACGTCGCTCCGTGGCGGGCGCTCGAGCGCGACCGCGGCGTGCGAGTGATCGTCGTCCGCATGCGGACCGAGGATGGGACGGTCGACGTCGGGGATCTCGAGCGTAAACTCAGCGCGCGCACGCGCCTCGTGGCGATTGGCGCAGCCTCCAACGCGCTCGGCACCATCAACGACGTCCCGCGAATCGCCGCGCTCGCACGCGAGCGCAGCGCGCTCGTCTTCGTCGATGCCGTGCACTATGCGGCGCACGCATTGCCCGACGTCGCTGCCTTCGGTTGCGACTTCCTGGCGTGCAGCGCCTACAAATTCTACGGCCCGCACATCGGCGTCCTGTGGGGCAAGCGCGCCCTCATCGAGCGGCTCGATGTTCCCAAGCTCGCGCCGGCGCCTGAAGAGTCACCCGAGCGACTGGAAACCGGCACGCAGAATCACGAGGGGATCGTCGGCGCTGGCGCCGCCGTCGACTATCTCGCCTCGCTGGCTCGCACGGAAGGACTCGACCGCCGCGAGGCGCTGTCGGTCGCGTTGGACGAGCTGCATGCGCGCGGGGTGGTGTTGTTCAAGCGCCTGTGGCAGGGCCTCGGTGAGATCAGCGGCGTTCGTCGTTTCGGCCTCCAGCCCGGTGGCCCACGCACACCGACCCTGGCCTTCCGCGTGGATGGCAAGTCGTGCGATGACGTCGCCGTCGCGCTCGCGGAGCGCGGGCTCTTCGTCTCCCACGGCGACTTCTACGCGGCGACCGTCATCGAGCGGCTCGGCGTCGGTCCCGACGGCGTGGTGCGCGTCGGTTGTAGCGCCTACACCAGCGCCCAGGAGATCGAGCGCGTCATTCAGTCGGTCGCCGAGATCGCTTCCCAGCGCTAGCGCGGTCGCGCGCTCCGCGGCTCGAGCGCAGGTGCAATGGCGTCGTAATACGAGCCCGGACTCCACAGCACCCAGCCTTTGTAGCCGGCGTCGTACGCCGCCTGCTTCTGGGCTCTCAGCTGCTCCGGCCCGTACTTCGGCTGCCCCAACGAAAAAGCCTGGAGCCACGGCCGGACGTGCTCGGCGGCCACGATCTCGAGCCTGGCATCCCTCCTTCGAGCGGAATCGAGCGCGATCTTGATGATCTGGTATGGCTCCGCATTGGGGCGTGCGATGCCGAATGAGCCGCGCGGGTAGTGTGATGGATAGACCATCGGCAGCACAACGTCGGTGTTCGGCGAGATCTTCTCCCACCACTGACCGACCTCGAGCGGACCGCGAACGGTGGTCACGAGGCCGAAGATGTCCGCAGTGCTGCGAACCCCGACCTTGTTCAGTCGCTCCCGCGCCAACTTGAGAAATGCGGCCAGCGCGTTCGGCTTGGTCATGTTGGCGCCGGGGAAGACCTGCTTGGGCAGGCTGCGGTACGGCTCGGGGAAGCGGATGTAATCCCACTGAATCTCCTCGAACCCGAGCCCGACCAGCTCTTCGGCGACCGCAAGGTTGTAGTCCCACACCTGCGGATTGTAGGCACTGACCCAGGCGAGCCCTTCCTTGTCCCGCCAGATGGAACCGTCCTCACGGCGGATATTCCAGTCCGGGTTCACGTTGGCGGCCACGGGATCTTTGAAGGCGACGATGCGCGCGATTGGAACGAGGCCGTGCGCCTTGATCGAGTCGACCAGGGCTCTCACGTTGCCCACATATCCGTGCGTTCCGCCCGCGTTCTTCGATATCGCCGGATTCTTCGACCGGAAGTTGAGGCCGAACTCATCCTTCATGTCCACCACGAACGCGTTGATCTCCGTGGAGTCGGCGAGCGCGAACAGGTGCCGCAACTTCTTCTGTCCCTGCGCGGCGAAGCGGTTCAGGTACAGTCCCCGGAGCACCGGATAGCCGTTCGGGTCCTTCCGGAGCGGTGTGACGGCCGTCACCGGGCGCGCCGCGACCGCGGAGTCGACTCGCAGCGCTACCGTGTCCGTGTCCGACCGGGCTACCGACCCGGCGCTGGTCGAGACGCGGACCCTGTCGCTGCCTTCGGCTTTCGCCTGGTAGTCTTTCGCGCACGCGGCGAGCAGACACGCCACAAGCGCTGCTGAACATGGTCTCATGAATGCCGACGACTGTGTCTTCAGGTTGCCCTTCCGCACTATATTTGCCAGCGAATGACGCATTCGCCCCGTTCGAGCAACCAGCCGCGCCGCGCACAGTTGGCGGCGTTCCTTGGGGCCGCGATGGTGCTCTGGGCATGCAGGGAACGCGAGCCCGAGGCTCCAAGAGCCGAGTTCATCGTCGCCGCCGGCGATTCCACGTATTGGATTCGGAGTGACGGCGGCAGCATCAAGCTCCGTGGTTCGCCGATGGTTCTGGCGCGTCTCGATGGTCGGTTTCGCGAGCTCTACGTCGTCGACGACGACCGGTCGTTCGAGGACGCTGTCTTCGTCGGCCAGCGGCTGTATCAGCGCGATCTCGTTTCCGGAGACTCGACCGAGATCTTCCGGGACACGCTGGTTGGCGCGCTAGCCGACCGTTACGGGAAAAAGCATCCGGAGGCGCGTAGACTTGCGCCGGACGAGGACCCCGGCGAAGAGCCGGCCCTGAGTGCGACAGCGGACATCAGCGTGCTGGGCGCGCTCGGTCCGTTTCTGTCGATCGAGTACCACGTGGACACATCTGGTACCGGCGACGAGACGTGGCATATGACGCGTCACACGGTGGTCGATCTGCGGACCAGCAGGCCGGCGAGCCTCGCCGACATCCTCGGTCCGGCGGAGGCAGCATCGGTCCTGTCGCGAGCCCGGAAGCTCTATCAGGAGACCATCGACTCCATCCGGCATGATACCCGGCCGGTCGCGCAGCGAGCGGCGCAGTCGCTGGCGCACTTCCATTTCGACCCGAGTAGTTTTGC
>DASTVV010000054.1:0-2799 GCA_035758925.1 Gemmatimonadaceae bacterium | reverse complement strand
TAATGAGTCGAGTGCACGAGATTGTTGCCGGACCTCAGCTGTGGGGAAGCCTTCTGAGCGCTCTCGCGTGCACGCTCTTCGTAGCCGGCTGCGGCGGGGGCGGCGGCGAGTCAGCCATGACAGCGGCGCCGCCGCCGCCCTCCGGATCGCCAGCACCGACGCTGACGGTCACGGCGACCCCCGCGAGCGTGCCGAGCGGCGGCAGCTCCAACCTGAGCTGGTCTTCGACTGATGCCAGCTCGTGCACGGCGAGCGGCGCGTGGAGCGGTTCGCGGCCGACATCTGGCACCGCCAGCACCGGCGCACTGACGAACGCCAGCAATGTCTTCACTCTGAGTTGCAGCGGTCCCGGCGGCTCGGCGAGCGGTTCGGCTACCGTCACCGTGCAGGGAGCCGGCGGCAGCTCCTCAGGCCTCGACTTCCCCGGCAGTGCCGCGACGTCGGGTACGATCCGCTTCCGCTTCACCAATCCGCTGCCTATCTATCCGGCGACCTACATCTGGCGCGTGTTCCCCCGCCAGCAGACCGGTTACTACACGACTTTCTTCTGGGGCAACGATGGCGACTTCGGCTGGGGTGGCGTCTACGGCACGGACACGTATTACGGCGCCCATCCCTATCCGCCGAACGGCTCCGTCGGCACGACCCACAAGTGGGAGATCGCCGCGATCGGCAACGACTACCTCAGCAGCGAGAACGTCGTCTATGACCGGTGGTACACGCAGGCGCTGCGGGTATCGTCCGATGGATCCGGCAAGCATCACGAGTTCTACTGGGACCTGCCCAACACGAGCCGCGTGATCCGCGTGGATCTGCCCGCCGACTACGGCAACATCAATCCGCCGCACCCGGCGCTCACCTGGGGCGATGCGCCGTGGTCGCCCTCGAACGAGATCATGAACGGCATCATCCGTGGCATTCAGATCTACTCGACCACCCTGAGCATCAACGACATCGTCAGCGAATCCAATACGCCGCTGTCGACCGCGCCGGGCACCTCGAACGTCTGGTATCTCAATCTCAACCCGACGCCCACCGACATCTCCGACAAGTCCGGTCAGGGACATCACCCGGAATGGGTAGGCGCGGAGCGGCCGCGTTTGTGGAGCGATCCGTGAAGTCGCACTCTTGACCTACTGCTCAGTGCGGCGACGACGCTCCCGCTACAATGCGCCGTCCACCGTGAACCCGATCACAGAAGACCCGATCCCGTGACCAGCATACGCAGCAAGATGGCGACCGGTGCGCTGTGGATGGTGCTGGCCAAGCTCGCTGAGCGCTCGCTCGGCTTCGTCAGCACGCTCATCCTGGCGCGCGTGCTGGTACCGCACGATTTCGGCATCGTCGCCATGGCGATGACCTTCGTCGCCCTGGTCGAAATGCTCGGCGCGTTCGGCTTCGATGCCACGCTGATCCAGAAACAGACGACGGAGCGCGCGCACTGGGACACCGCGTGGACCTTCGACATCATCCTCGGAGTTTTCGTGGCGCTGGCGCTGACCGTGGGGGCGCAGCCCGTAGCGGCATTCTTCAAGGAGCCGGCGCTGGTGCAGGTCCTGCCGGTGCTGGCGCTGGGCTCGGTGGCGCTCGGCTTCCAGAACATCGGGGTCGTGGCGTTCCGCGCCGAAATGCGCTTCGACCGCGAGTTTCGCTTTCAGATCGCCAAAAAGCTGATCGGCTTCGTCATCACAGTGCCGCTGGCGATAGCGCTCGACTCGTACTGGGCGCTGGTGATCGGCCAGACCACTGGCCGCTTCGTCGCCACCGCGCTGAGCTACTGGGTCCACCCGTACCGGCCGCGCCTCAGTCTCGCCGGCGCCGCCGACCTGTTCGGCTTCTCCAAGTGGCTGCTCGCGATCAACACCATCTCGTATCTGAAAGAGCGCTCCTCGGACTGGGTCATCGGCCGCCTCGCCGGCCCGGCCTCGCTCGGCGCGTTCAACGTGTCGTACGAGCTGGCGAGCCTGCCGAGCACGGAGCTGATCGCGCCGATCAATCGGGCGGTGTTCCCGGCATACGCCAAGCTCGCGAAAGAGAGTCCCGAAGCGCTGCGCGCGGAGTACCTCTCGGTCATCGCGATGATCGTGCTGATTGCTGCGCCGGCAGTGCTCGGCCTCGCCGCGGTGGCACCGCTGCTCGTGCCGGTGATGCTCGGACCCAATTGGAGTCAGGCCGTGCCGGTGCTCATGCTGCTCGGGTTCTTCGGCTTCACCAACATCATCCAGAGCAACGCGCAGGCGGCCTACCTCGCGCTCGGGCGTGCCGACATTCCGGCCAAGCTCAACGCACTGCACGTGGTCGTGCAACTCGGCGCGCTCGTCTGGTTCACGCGCTTGTATGGCGTGGTCGGCTCCGCCATTGGTTACCTGATCACGGCGGCTGTCATGATCCCGCCGAGCCTCGGCGTCGTGCTGCGGATGCTGCGCATCCGCACCAGCGAATTCTTCTTGCAGGTCTGGCGGCCAATCGCCGCGGCGGCCGTGATGTACATCGCCGTGCTGGTGTTCGTGCGCAGCGCCGTCGCAGCAAATCTCAACGCGTTTGCGCAGCTGCTTGCGCTGGTCGGCGCCGTCGGCATGGGCGCAATCATCTACATCGGTCTGACCGCCGTATTCTGGTGGCTCTGCGGCAAGCCGCCGGGCGCGGAACAAATCGTGGTCAACAGGGTTACGCCGATAGTGACTCGCCTGGTACTACGCCGTGACACTCTTTCGGCCTGAACGCATCGCCTGCCCGGCGTGTGGCGCTGCTCACGCGCCGGATGTCTTTTATGCCTTGCGCGCGGTGCCGGTAACGTGC
>DASTVV010000164.1:0-10720 GCA_035758925.1 Gemmatimonadaceae bacterium | reverse complement strand
CACGCGGCAGCCGGACGGCGGCGTTGGTCGATTGGTCTACGACACCTACGATCTCTTCGTGGTGGACACGTCGGGTAAGCAGCCTGCCCGGATGGTCGCGCCGCGCATGGTGCAGGAGTACGGGCTGACGTTCTCGTGGTCGCCCAACGGTCGATGGCTGGCGTTCGAGTCCGAGCGCAGGATCAAGATCGTCTCGCGCGACAGCAGCGATGCACGGCGGCTGGACGCCGGCAATCGCGAGTTCGTGCAGGGGTATCGCGCGCCACTCTGGTTGAGCGACGACGCGCTGCTCGCGGAGTCCGCGGACACGCTCTGGAAGATCGCGATCGCCAGCGGTGCGGCATCGGTTGCTGTCGCGATGACCGATCGCCGGTTGATCGATGTGGTCGCGCCAGCGGACGCACAACGTTTCACGCGCCGGAGCGTCGTGGTCGCCGTAACCGATCCGGTCACGAAACAGGCCGGCTTCCGGATGTACGACCTGACGTCCGGCGCGCTCAGCGCCAAGCTCGAGGAAGAGGGCGCACTCGGCGCCACGGACCTGGCATACAACGTGGACGTTTCCTCCGACGGCAAGGTGATCGCGTACGTCGGAGAGCGCTCGGACCGCCCGGCGGAAGTCGTGATCACGCAGGACGAGCTCGGTCACTCCAACCGCGTCACCAACCTCAATTCCCAGATCACGCGCGTGCCGCTGGGCGGCACTCGCCTCGTCCAGTGGACCGGCCCGCGTGGCGACATCCTGCGCGGCGCGCTGCTGATGCCATCGAACTACGAACCCGGCAAACGCTTCCCGTTGCTGGTGAAGGTTTATGGAGGAGAACGACTGTCGAGCCGGATGTATCGGTTCGGCGTGGAGGCCGGCATCGACAACCTGCAGCTGCTGGCGACGCGTGGTTACGCAGTGCTGCTGCCTGATACACCGCTCCGTGTCGGCTCGCCGATGGTGGACCTCGCAGCCGACGTGATGCCGGCGGTGGACTCCGTGATCGCCATGGGCATCGCGGATCCCACGCGTCTCGCGCTCATGGGTCACAGCTACGGTGGGTATTCGGTGCTGGCCATCCTGGTCCAGACGAACCGCTTCAAGGCGGCCATCAGCAGCGGCGGCTTCAGCAACCTGTTCAGCCAGTACACGCAGATGCGCGAGGACGGCAGCGCGATCGGCGTGGACTGGAGCGAGAAGGACCAGGGCCGCATGGGCGGCAGCCCGTGGGAGTTCCGTGACCGGTATTTCCAGAACTCGCCGTTCTTCTTCTTCGATCGAGTGCGCACACCGGTGCTCCTGCTGCACGGCGGCGCCGACCAGACGGTGCTGCCCTCTCGCGCGGACGAGACCTTTGTCGCCCTGCGTCGTCTTGGTCGTGAGGTGCAGCTGGTGAAGTATGAAGGTGAAGGGCACCATCCGGGGTCATGGAGCGTCGCGAATGCGACGGACTACTGGCAGCGGATCTTCGACTGGCTGGACCGGTACCTGATGCCTCGCTAGAACGAGTGCCGCGCTGACGCGCACTCAGGCGATTCTCGTGTCGCCATCGGTCCATCCCAACAAGAGCCGACGGAACTGTGCGCTCACGATGGTTCCCGGATAGCGAAGTCCGGATCGATGCAACACCCTCGGTCTTCGTTTTGCGCGACGACCTCGATGCGGTGACGCTGCCGGCGACAGTCTGGGTCACCCTGGACGGAAGATTCGAGGCCGTGAACGATCGGCCGCCGGAATCGCCAGGCGTGATACGGGTCGAGATCTTCAAACCGTCGCCGTGGGACCCGGATGTCTCGCGCTCCGAGCTGCTGAGGAGACTTCTGCGCTTCGGGCTCAGGCGCTTCATCGAGGGCGTGATGTTCAAGGTGCGGCCGATCGTGCGATTCGGCTCGCTGGAGTCCTTCACTCCAGTACTCGGCGGTTTCCAGCGCGACCTCTTCGAGTGGGCAGCCATCAGTGCGGGCGCAAGGGCTGTGCGATTCGACGTGCAGGATGCTTCCCATCCTCGGCTGGCCAATAACGAGGCTTCCGCGTTGAAGACGGTAACGCCGCCAGCCCGGCACCAGGAGTCGCGCAGTGCGACTGGCCAACATCCTGGGTCGTCGAACGTGACCCACACCATGGACTACTGGCGACAGACCTTCGTCCGGTTGAACCGCAACCCCATGCCGCGATAGCGGGTGCCTCAGCGTCCGCCTGCCTCGAGGGACTCGAGGATTCGATTCAACTCCTCGCGCGACAACCACTGTCCCCGGACCATGACACCAGAAATCCGCCGAGCGTTGTTGATACTGGTCAGCGGACTCGCGTCGAGCAGCACGAGATCGGCGACGCAGCCGGCACGCACCTGACCGATACACGGCCGTGAGCCGAGAAATGCGCTCGCGTTCGCGGTAGCCGCGCGCAACGCGTGGTATGGAGAGAGGCCGGCCTCGACGAGCTCCTGCAGCTCGTCGTGTGCCGAGAAGCCGGGAACCGTGCCGACATTCAGCCCATCCGTGCCGACGAGCAGCTTCACACCAGCGCTGTCGAAGGCCTTCGTGAGCTTTTGGAGCAGCGCATGACGCGCGAGTATTCCGGGCGCTTTGTCCGGGCCAAAGCGTCGTGTGTAGGGATTGTTCTCCGATCGCCACCCTACCTCGACCGCGGCCGGCAGATACTCCATTTCGGGACGCGCGAGAACCGCCGGGAGATCCTGCGCCATGAGTCCGATGTTCTTGTAGGCCGTTAGGTTTGGCATGAGCCAGATGTCCGCGGCCAGCATTCCGCGCGCGAGCTGAGGGATGCGCGGCTCGAACTTCGGCAGGTCGACGTCCCGTGAACTGCCTGTGGTGTCGTACAGGAACTCCTCAGCATGAGCGAGCGCGTACTGGCGTTCGGCAAACACGGCACCGATGCCGAGCGTGCGAGGTGCGTGGCCGATGACGCGAATCCCCTCACGCTTTGCAACGGCGTTCAATCGGGCGTACGCTTCGCGCGAGAGCTCGCCGTGCATCTTGATGAAGTCGTAGCCGGCCCGCTTCTGCGCCACGACCTCCTGCTCCACGCTGTCGGGCGTGACGAAGAACGGCGCATTCACGAATCGCCCCACCGTGTAGAGGCTGGGGCCAAGCACGCGTCCCGCTCGAATGTCCGATCGCAGCGCGAGATGATCGGGCGTTCCACGCATGTTCAGGATCGACGTGACTCCGTTGACCACATACATCTTCAGCAACTCGACCTGAAGCGCGCGTGGCCCGACCATGTGAACGTGCATGTCGGCCAGCCCCGGTATGAGGTACTTGCCGCCGGTCTCGATTCGTGTCGCACCCGCCGGAATCCGGACGCGGCCGTTCGGGCCCACCAGTTGAATGTGCCCATCGCGTATCAACACCGTCTGTCTCGCGAGAACGGTGTCCCTGTCCATCGGGACCACATTGGCATCGACGAGCGCGATTGTGCCGCTTCCCTGCGCGATGCCCGTCGTGCTGCCGCAGAGCGATAGGACCAACACCGTGCGAACGACCCGCATGCACCCCTTCCCCCAGTTAGTCTAGGGGAACAATGCAGTGCTCCCATAGATAATCAAGGGGGCCGATCCGCCCGCTGATGGGCAGGACGCAGGATGCGACCAGGTCTTACGAGCGGGCGCTCGAGCTCGCGACCCAGGGTCCCGAGCGACGCTTCATCGAGCGCCGCATTCGGGAGTTGCGCGCCTAACAGGGCCTCTCTGCCAAAGGTTGAGACCTTCGGCGGACCTGGCTTGCCTCACTCGGGCCCTCCAAAAACCCATGCAGGCGTGGCCGTGTCGTCAGGCAGCGACGATGAATACTCCGGCGCCGTGACGGATTTCGACGACGTGCTTTGCCTCGAGACGGACCAGTGCCTCGCGTACCGTGGTCGCCGCGACGCGGAAGCTGCGCGCCATTTCCAGGATGGGCGGCAACTGATCGCCCGGGCGAAAATCGCCCGCCGCGATCGATGCGAGCAGGCGATTCGCCAGCTCGTCGGGCAGCCGTTGTCGAACGACGGGACTGAACGCGGTGTCGCGACGCGTGCGGTTTCTCATTGCCCGCGAAGGGCCTGTACAGCGGGGACGTTCGCCGCGCGGCGCGCCGGCACCCAGCAGGCGACGAGCGCAGCGATCGTCAGGACGATGACGATGCCGCCCAGCGTCACGGGATCGCTCGGCTCGACACCGTACAGCTGCGCGCGCATCAGCCGCGTCGCCGGCGCAGCCCCAATGAGACCGAGCAGCCCGCCGACCGCAGCGAGCGCCGCGCCCTGGCCGACGACGAGCCGAATCACGTCAGCGCTCGTGGCGCCGAGCGCGATGCGGATGCCCATCTCGCGGGTCCGTTGCGCGACGGCGTACGAGATCACGCCGTACGTCCCGATCGTTGCGAGCACGATGGCGAGCACCGCGAATACCGTCAGGAGTTGCGTCATGAAGCGGGCTTCGGCGAGTGACCCGCTGATGCGTGCGTCCAGCGTCGCGACGTCGTACATCGGGAATCCGGGCGCCACTTCGCGGAGCGCGCGGCGCACCGACTCGGTGATGGCGGCCGGGTCGCCACTCGCCGTGCGCAGATGGAGCATCATCCGGAAGCTCAGCGGCTGCTGGTAGTACGACATGTAGATGCCCTCGACCGGCGGAGCTTGCAGGCTGCCATAACGCACATCACCCACCACGCCGACGACGACCGCCGTATCGGCATTCAAGGGCACGAGGCGCTTGCCGATCGGATTCTCACCCGGCCAGTAATTGCGCGCCGCCGTCTCGTTCACGACGACGACGAACGGCGCGCCGCGTCGATCGCTCGACTCCAGCATGCGACCACGCATCAGCGGCACCTTCATCACGTCGGCCCACTGCGGCGTGATCCAGTGAGTCCTCGCGCGCACTTTCGGCGCTTCGTGATCGAGCAGCTGAATCTCGCCGCCACTGCACCCACCGCTCTGCGGTGAACAATCCGCGATTGCGACGTTCGTTACTCCAGGAACCTCGCTCAGCCGATCGATCGCGACGTCGTAGAAGCGCGTGATCGAGTCGCGCGACCACGCCGGAGCACGGTTCACTCGCATCGTCAGCACTCCGGCCGCCTCGAATCCCGGGCGGACGGCCGCGATGTGCAGCAGGCTGCGAATGAGCACGCCGGATCCCGCGAGCAAGACCACTGCAAGCGCGATCTCGAGCGTCGTCAGGACGTCGCGCGTCGACACACGACGCAGGATTGCGGCGCGCTGGCTGGCGCTGGGATCGGCTTTCAGGGACTCGGTGAGTGACGGCCGCGTGGTCTGAATCGCGGGCACGAGGCCGAAGAGAACGCCGGTGACGATGGCGATCCCTGCCGTGAAGGCCAGCGCCACGAGATCCAGGCGAATCGCGTCGACCGCCACGGTCCCGATGCCGCTGTTGCTGATGTTGCCGGCAAGCACCGTCGGCTGAGCGGCGGAAATGGCGCGGACGCCCACCCAGGCGACGAACAGGCTGGCGACCGCGCCCACCAGCGCGAGCACCACGCTCTCCACGATGAGCTGGCGCACGAGTCGGGCGCGCGATGCCCCGATCGCCAGGCGCACCGCGATCTCGCGGCGGCGGCTTGCCGCGCGCACGAGGAACAGGCTCGCGACGTTGGCGCAGGCGACGAGCAGCACCATCCCCACGGCGCTCAGCAGCAGCAGCATCGAGCGCCGAAGTCCGGGCGGCACGCGCGTCGCGTCGAGTCGATGTGCCGTCGCACCCCATCGTCGCGCAACGGGGCCGTTCTCGGGATACTGCGCGTCGATCCGGAGCCCGATGTCGCGGACCATCGCGGCGGCCTGCTCCGGCGTCACGCCCGGCGCGAGGCGGCCCATCACGAAGAACGAGTGATTTCTGGGATCGCGAAAGGCCGACACATCCCACGCCGGTGGACCGCTCATGGGAGGGATCCAGAACTTCACGTTGCCGGACACGCCGTTGAACCCTTCAGGCGCGACGCCGACGATCGTGAAGACCACGCCGTCCACGTTGAGTGGTTTGCCGAGCACTGCGGGGTCCGCGTTGAACATGACTTTCCAGAGCTCATCGCTGATGACCGCCACGGGAGGTCCGCCCTCGTAGTCCTCGGACTTCCGCATCGCGCGGCCCAGCGCCGGCACGACGCCGAGCGTCGGGAAATACTCGGCGTCGATGAACTCCCCGGTAACACGCTGTGCCTCGTCGCCGGCGCGGATCGTGTACTGGGTTGGGAACCATGCCGTCAGACTGGCGAACCCGTGCTGCGATGCGCGCAGCACCTGGAGCTTGGGGAGAGACCAGATGATGTCGTCATTCGCAGGGCCGTTCGCAGTCGCCGGCACGGTGAGGGCGACGCTCATCAGCCGTTCCGGGTCGCGAAACGGCAGTGGCCGCAGCAACAGCGTATCGACCGCGCTGAAGATGGCCGTGTTCGCGCCGATGCCGATCGCGAGCGTCGCGACCGCGACGGCCGTGAACACCGGCGTTCGCGCGAACGTGCGGAGCGCGAAGCGCGCGTCCTGCGCCAGGACGTCGAACAGCTGGAGTCCGGCGATCGCGCGCGCCTCTTCGCCATAGTACGTTGCGTTGCCGAACCGCCGCCGCGCCGAACGCTTTGCCTCCGGCGCGGACACCGCTCCCTTGGCCGCATGTTCGGTCATGCGTGCCTCGGAGCTCATGAAGAACTCCATGTCCTCCGCCAGGTCCGCCTCGTGTTCGCGCGACCTCGTGAACACGCGCAGGCGGTAGCGGATCGAGTCGAGGAGCGACATGGCTCGCCTCTAAGCCCGGCGCAACACGCGGTTGATGGCGACGATCATCGCGTCGAAGCTCGAGATTTCGTTGCCGAGCTGTCGACGACCCGCCGCGGTGATGGTGTAGTACCGGGCGCGGCGCCCGGTGGGCGATTGGCCCCACTTGGCGGTGATCCACCCGCGCTTCTGCAGCCGTTCGAGCGCCGGAAACAGCGACCCCTGCTCGATCCGCAGGGCGTCCTCCGAGGACGCTTCGATCTGCTGCGCGATGCCGTAGCCATGCAGCGGCTGGATGCTCAACGTCCGGAGGACGAGCATGTCGAGGGTCCCCTTGAGCAGCTCCTGTTTCGGCGGGTCGTTGGCGGGCATTGGCTGATGTGTAGGAATTCTACTGGTCAATGAGTAGGACTCCTACATGTTGCTGTCAAGCGGGCTGTGACGAACCGGCGTCGGGCTGGGCCGACACCACACCTGCCAGCCATCGATGACATCGCCGCACAGATGAGGCATTTTTTTGTGGGCATGGCATCCCCTTCGACGACGTTGGCGCGCGCGGGTTTGCTAACGGCGCTCCTGATCACGCTGCAGGCCACGAGCTGCATCGGTCCAAGCGTATACGTGTTTCGCGAGTACGCATTGACCGCGGCGCCGGATTCTTCGTTTGACTTACCCCAGCGCCTCGACCTCCCCGCCGGGACGTTCTTGCGCCCGCGGCCGAAGGAACACTGGTGCACAACTGAACCATCCAAACCAATGTGTCGCGGGTGGGCGTTGTATGAGTCGCAGGGCAAAGCTCGTACGAGCTGGCACCGGACCACCGCGTGTGGTCCTCACCGTATTCATTCGAGATGCATGTGACGCGCGGCGCACGTCCCAGCCTCGTCGTGTGGTACAAGTACAATCTGCCGTTCGCTCAGTCCGATTCGTCTTCGCCGGAGGGTCGCTCGGAAATGACGCGAATCGCCCAGCTCGACTCGGTGTTCGTTGCGTATGCCGATTCCGTCGCGGCCGCCGCGATCGCGACCGCCGGAGTTCAACGGATCCTTCCGGTGAGCACAGTCCTACGCACGCGCTCATGGAAGGAGCTGACGCAGATGTGCAGGACCGCGGCCCAGCGCACGTGACTGCGACGCGGATTTCGCGCCGCATCAACGCGCCGCGAGCGGCGGTGTACCGCGCGCTCCTCGACCCGGAGGCCATCAAGGCGTGGAGGGTGCCGCCGGGCATGCGCTCCCACGTGCACGTGTTTGACGCGCGCACGGGCGGCCGCTTTCGGATTTCACTTACCTACGAGCAGCCGAATGCGATCGGAAAGACATCTGCGCATACCGACACGTACCACGCCTGGTTCAAGGACCTGGTGCCAAAGACGGCCTCGATTCCATTTGTCCAGTGACGCGCCCACCGCAGCCGACCCCCGCAGTCGACGACGCCGACGTCGATCGAATCGTTCGACGTGACTACGACGCTGGCCTCGTCGACGAAATACTCGCGCTGATCGCCGCGACGGAGGTTCGCGAGAAGACGCGCGTCGTCCTGGCGTGCCTCAAGGTGGCGAACGGCAACCTCGACAAGTTGCGCGGCGAGCTGTCCAACGCGGGCGGCTACTATCGCGAGATTCTGGGCGAGGCCGAGTATCCGCTGGCGACCAAACGCTGGTTCCGCATCGAGTCGCTGTCGGACGACGAAGTCCGCGCCATCTATGAGAAGGACTGGCGCCAATACGCCGAATGGCTCGGGCGTCCGAACCTCGTTCCCGACTAGCTTGCTGCGACCGGAACGCGAGCGTTAGTCAGCCGTAAGCTTCGGGACCGTAGCATTCGGGGATGGACAGAAGTTCCGAAGTCAAAAGCGCACTGAACAAGTGGGGCCGAGCGCTCGCGATACTCCTCGCGTTGGCGGCCGCCCTGGCGCTGCTGGGACACGAACTGCGCCACTACCACTACGCGCAGGTAGCGGCAGCGCTTCGACATATCGACCCGCGGCACATCCGCGGCGCCATCGCGCTGACGGTCGTAGCCTACGCCATCCTGCCGCTGTACGACGCGCTCGCGATCGTGTACGCCGGATACCGATTGCCCTTCTCGCGCATCGCGTTCAGCTCCGGCATTGCCTATGGCCTGAGCCAGACGCTGGGCTTTCCGATCGTGACCAGCAGCGCCGTGCGCTATCGCTTCTGGTCGGCCTGGGGCCTCACGACCGAGGCGATCGCGCGAGCGGTGAGCTTTGTCGGCGCCACATTCTCGCTGGGTATCGTCGCGCTGAGCGGACTGGCGCTCGTGCTCGAGCCGGACACCACGCTTGCGACCGTCCCCTTCCCAGCCTGGCTGAGTCGAGCGATCGGAGTGGCCCTGCTGCTCGTCGTCGCCGCGTATCTCGCCTGGAGCGTCACACGGCGCGAGCCCATCAGGATTCGCGGCTGGGAGTTTCCGGTTCCAAGGCCGCCGCTGGCCGTGGCGCAAGTGATCATCGCTTGTGCTGACTGGATCGCGGCGGGCGCGGTGCTGTACCTGCTGCTGCCGGATACCGCCGGCATCACGTTCCTCTCCTTTTTGGGTGTCTTCGCGCTGGCGCAGTTCGCCGGCTTCGTGAGTCACGTGCCTGGCGGGCTGGGCGTGTTCGAGACGGTGATGCTGGTGCTGCTGAAGCCGCATCTGCCTCCCGACCAGACGTTCGCGGTGCTGCTGGCCTACCGCGCGATCTACTACCTGCTGCCGTTCTTTCTCGCGCTCGCCGCGCTAGGCCTCTACGAGCTGCGCGCCACGAGCCCCACGATCGCCGGAGCGGCAACGTCCACCGCTGGATTCGTGCGACGCTGGGTGCCCGCGGTCCTGCCGGAGATTCTCAGCGTCACGACGTTGATCGGCGGCGCCATCCTGCTCCTCTCCGGTGCGACCCCGTCCGCCCCCGGCCGCATGCGCGCCCTGGGATCGGTACTCCCACTCGGCATCATCGAGCTATCGCACTTCACCGCAAGCCTGGCCGGTGCGGGGCTCATCGTGCTTGCGTGGGCTATTCGCCGCCGCATCGACGCCGCGTACGCGCTGACCATTGGCACGCTGGGAGTCGGCGTCGTCGCATCGCTCCTCAAGGGACTGGACTACGAGGAGGCGTTCATTCTCTCCGGCCTGCTGCTGCTCATCGTGCCGGCGCGACGGGTTTTCTATCGCAAGGCCGCGCTCACCACCGAGCCGCTGTCGCCGGAATGGATCGTGTCCATCGCCATGCTGGTGATCGCGATCGCGTGGTTCGGCGTGTTCTCGTTCCGGCACGTGGAGTACGACACGGATCTCTGGTGGCGCTTCACCGTGCACGGCGACGCACCGCGTGCGTTGCGCGCCACGGCCGGCGCGGTCGGCGCGCTGTTCGTCTTCGCCCTCATGCGCCTGCTGCGTCACCCACACCCGAAACCACAGGCCCCGAACCCGTCCGATCTGGCCCTGGCCAAACAGGTCATCGAGCACTCGGGCGAGACGCGTGCCGCGCTCGCGCTGCTGGGCGACAAGGCGCTGCTGTTCAACGACTCGCACGATGCGTTCCTCATGTACGGCGTGGAAGGACGCAGCTGGGTGGCGCTTGGCGACGCCGTCGGTCCGCCGCGCGCGCGGCGTGAGCTCGCGTGGAAGCTGCGCGAGGAGGCCGACCGGCACGGTGGCTGGACGGTGTTCTACGGTGTGGGCGTCGAGAGCTTGCCGACATACATCGACCTCGGCCTCACGCTTCTCAAGATCGGCGAGGAGGCCGTCGTGGATCTCGAGCAGTTCTCGCTCGAGGGTTCCAGCCGCAAGCGGCTGCGCAACACGCGCGCGGACGTGGGCAAGCGTGGAGGCGCAACGCTGGAGGTGGTATCACCACAATGCGTGCCGGCGCTGTTTCCGACGCTCAAGCGCCTCTCGGACGAGTGGCTGGAGTCCAAGGCGGTCCGCGAGAAGGGGTTTTCGCTGGGATTCTTCGACGAGCAGTACATCGCGAACTTCCCCGTCGCCGTCGTGCGCGTAC
>DASTVV010000065.1:0-19782 GCA_035758925.1 Gemmatimonadaceae bacterium | reverse complement strand
TCGGTAGGGATGAGGCACGTGCTGGTGAACGGTGTGGCCGTCATCTCCGACGGCAAGGTCACCGGTGCGAAGCCGGGACGTGTCGTTCGTGGGCCCGGGTATCGTCCCTGAGTTGCCAGACTGTGAGCCGATAGCTGACAGCGGTCAGCTGAGGGCTATATCGGGAAGATGTCTCCCTACGTAGCTATCGGCTGACAGCTGTCCACCGTCAGCTGTCACTCGTCATACACGCTGCGCCAGCTCGTCGCTCCGCAGCATTGCCCCAGGGTCAGCCGTGCCACGCGGCAACGTCAGGACAAACCGGGCCCCGCCGCCGTCGCGACCCTCGACCGCGAGGTCGCCGAGCATCCCGCGTGCGAGGTCGCGGCTGATCGCGAGTCCGAGTCCCAGTCCCTCGATCGTTTGCGACAGCGACCGGTCCAGCTGAACGAACGGCTCGAAGATCACCTCGCGCTTGTCCGGCGGCACGCCAGGACCCGTGTCCTCGACGATGATCGCCACCCGATCGCCGCGATCTTCCGCCAACAGCGACACCACACCCTCGGGCGGCGTGTGCCGGATGGCGTTGGAGAGCAGGTTGAGCAGGATCTGGCGCAGCTTTTCGCGATCGCCGATGACCGCCAGTCCTGGCGCGCAGCCCGCGTAGTCCAGCGATATGGATTTCAACGCCGCCTGGGGACCAACCAGCGTGTCGATTCCCTGCAGCATCGGATCCACGGCGATCGGCGCGAAGTTGTACGTCACCTGCCCCGCTTCGATGCGCCCGAGATCGAGCACGCTGCTGATGAGACCCAGCAGGTGCTGCTGGCTGGTCTTGATGCGTTGCAGGTCGCGCCGCTGCTCTTCGGTGACTGGGCCGCGCAGCTCCATCTCGATGAGATCCACATATCCGCCGATCGCATTCAGCGGCGTTCGCAGCTCGTGACTCATCGTGGTGAGAAACTCGGACTTCGCCCGGTTGGCGGCCTGCGCCTCGCGCGTTTGCTGCTCGAGCGCGGCGCGCGACGCCGCGATCTCCTCGGCCATGTGATTGAACGTGTGCGCCAGCCGCCGCACTTCGACTTCTCCGGTCACGGGGACGCGGGTGCTGAAATCGCCGGTGGCCAGCAGCCCGGCCGCATCGGTGATGTCGGCGATGGGACGGGCCACGCTGCGGCCGATGGCCCAGGACAGCAGGACGCCACCGAACATCAGCACGGCACTCAGCAACAGGATCGAGTTGGTGGTGCGTCTGGGACGCACCAGCACCGTGCGCTCGGGGATAGTCATGCCGACGTAAATGGGCGTGAGCCCGATGCGTTCCTCGTTGTAGAGCAACCGCTCCCCGGCGCTGTCGACGGCCGCGGTCGACTGACCGGTCACACGAGTCAATGCGGGAAAGGTTTGCCCTGTCGGCAGTGTCCAGAAACGTCCGTCCGCGTTGCGATAGTAGAGCGTTACCGAATCGCCGCTCAGCTCACGAAGCGTGCGGATTGCATTGGGCCCAAGCCCCAGCCGCCGCTGCTGACGGAAGTAGCCGACCGTTCGTCCGGCCTCGCGGATCGGCAGTGAAACCCAGAAGTAGATACGATCGCCCTCGGTGTAGAGCGGCGTGACGATCGGTGACTCGGCGTCCTTGGTTACCGGTCCGTCGAGCGTGGTCGTGCGCCCGGCGGTGGATCTTCGTTCGGGACCGTCAGGGGCCCGTGCGTTCAATGGCACGTCGTCGCCGATGAATCCGAGACGCCGACCATCGGTGCTCCAGAGCTCGATCGGCATGCCGGAATCGGTGGGCTGCACGGCACGCGCGAGCGCCGCCTTCACCGAGATGTCCGGCGTTTGACCCACGGGCGTTCTCAACGCGCGTCGAATCGTGCTGTCCTGCGCGACCGGAGCGAAGCGCGCCTGGTATGTTCCGAAGCCCGCCGTTGCGAGCGTGGCCAGCTGCCTCGATGCACGCATCAGTCGGTCGGATACGGCCGTGAGTTGCGCGCGATGCAGCGTGGCGCTGGTCGCGACCAGCGCGATGCCGAGGACCGTGGCGAGCACGAAGGACATCAGCAACGGGAGCTTGAGCTCCAGCGGCGTCCGCCGTGACATCTGCCTGAATGTTCGAGCGGGGGAGAAACGCGGCACGACCTAACCTGAGTGTGCGTTATCGCCCGGACAAGGGCAAAAAACCTGCCGCCGGCCCCAGCCGTATATTGGTGACGTGACCGCCGTCGTACCTGAAGACCTTGCCCACGCTCTCTCCGACCGTTACGAGCTGCGCGACGTGCTCGGACGCGGCGGCATGGCCACGGTGTACATGGCGTACGACCGCAAGCACCAGCGGGAAGTGGCGCTCAAGGTTCTGCGTCCCGACATCGCCAGCACCATCGGCGCTGACCGCTTCCTCAAGGAAATCCAGATCGTCGCGCGACTGGTGCATCCGCACATCCTGTCGTTGCACGACTCGGGCGAAGCCCAGGGCTTCGTGTACTACGTCATGCCGTACATCGACGGCGGCTCGCTGCGCGACCGTCTGACGCAGGAGCGGCGTCGGTCGGCCGAGCGCGCAATCGAGATTGCCGCACCGATCGCCGATGCGCTCACCTATGCGCACCAGTGTGGCGTGCTGCACCGCGACATCAAGCCGGAGAACGTGCTCTTCGCCCGGGCGCATCCCATCGTGGCGGACTTCGGGATCGCGAAGGCGGTGAGCTCCGCTACCAGCGGCGCTCAACTTACGCGCACCGGGATATCGCTTGGCACACCCGGATACATGAGTCCGGAGCAGGCCGCCGGCTTCGCCGACGTCGACTCGCGCACCGACGTGTACAGTCTCGCGATCCTCGTGTACGAGATGATCACTGGAGAGATTCCCGGCCGTTGGGTGACCGAGGACTCCACCCGCGCAAGTCGATTCCTCGATTGCGCTCAGGCGCATCGCTCTGCGCTGAACAGCGCCGGTGCGGCTGTCGAGGGAGCACTGGTGCGCGCGCTCGCGCTCCGGCCCGACCAGCGCACGCAGACGCCGGGCGACTTCATCGACGAGCTGCGCGGGGACGCGCACACACCACGCCGCAAATACCGTCCCGACGAGATCAACGCGATCGTGAGCCGCGCCGCCGAGATGGAGGTGTCGAATCCCACCGAAAGCGGATCCATGACGATCGGCGGCATCGAGCAGATCGCGCGTGATGTCGGCATCGACACGCGCGCCGTGCGCTCGGCCGTGCAGCAGTTCTCGCCGAGAACGTCGACGCGCGAAGCGAACATCGAGGCGCCGAAACGCAACCTCCTCATCGGCGGCCCAACGCGATTGTTGCATCAGCGAACGATCGAAGGCGAGCTCTCGGAAGCGGATTACCCCATGGTCGTCGACGAAATCCGCACGATCATTGGAGAAGTGGGCCAGGTGAGCCAGCTTGGCCGTTCGTTCACGTGGGTGCTCAACAAAGGATCATCGGGCATCCGGAACATCGAGGTTGCCGTCACGGTGCGTAATGGCCGAACGCGCATCACCATCCAGGAAAGTCTCGGCCAACTCATCGGCGCCGTCTTTGGTGGCCTCGGTGCAGGAGTGGGTGGCGGTGGGTTGGGCCCCATCATCGGGATCATGTTTGGCGCGCTTCATCTTCCAGGCGCCCTGGCGGCGTTCGTCATCCCTGCCTGGGTCTCGGTCGCCTACAGCATTGCGCGCACGAGCTACCACTACTCCGTGAAGAGTCGCGACAAGAAGCTCGTGGAGCTGGCGGACCGCCTCGAGAATCTCATCAAGGAGCTGGTCGGCGAGCCGCAGCGAATGCTTCCACGGTGACGCGCGTGCCGAGTCCCGAGGCCACAAATGTTCGAACCTCAGAGGGCACCGAGACCGCATAGTCCGGCACAACAATCGCTAACGAAATGTTTGTCCGTTGCCCCACTCGTTACTCCAAAGCGGGCTCGGCTGTCGTAGGTGCACCGCCAAACCTCCCAACGACGGTTGGTCAGGCGGGGACGTCATACGCAAATCGGCGAGAATGACATGGACCGCCCAATTGTTGACCGTTCGGCAAGCGACGCAACTCCGGTAACTCCCGCAACGCCCAGGCGGCGACGCAGCGACAAGACGGAACACAAGCAAGGAGGCTGGGCCGCCAAGGTCGTGGTGCTTCCAGCCGCCGTGGTCGGACTCGTGAACCGTATTCTGCATCGCGAGGCACAACGTCCTGCGCCGATCCGGACGGCGCGTCGCCGCGCTGGGGTCTACGTCTGGCGGCAGGCAATCGGGCCTGATGGACAGCCCGAGGGTGAAGGCGAGATCGTGCCGCTACCCGACGCGCAAAAGTACCGCGGCAGCAGTCACTAGCGCGCGAGCGCCTGGTAGATCATCGTCGGAAACTTCTGGCCGATATCGGGGCGGCCTGGTATCTCGTTCATCATGAAGACCAGGACGATGCGCTCCTTGGGATCGACGCGGTACTCGCTGCCGTAGGCGCCGCCCCAGCCAAACGTCCCTTCGGACAGGAGCGTGTTATCAGCTCCCGGCCACTGGACGACCGAAAATCCCAGGCCGAACCCGACTCCTTGTCCGTACAGTGAGCCCACCTGGTTCGTCGTCATGACGTCAACCGTCTTTGGCGACAGCAGCCGGACCCCATCCAGCTGACCTCTGTTCAGGAGCATCTGAAGCAAGCGCGAAAAATCGCGCGCCGTCGAGACGAGCCCCGCTCCGCCCGAATAGCTTCGCCTTGGCCCTTTGAGGTAATGACCCTGGCCCCGCGGTCCCTCGGGCGCCCGCACGGCGTGGTTTGAAGCGTCCATGTCATAGACCGCCACGAGCCGTTCCGCCTTCGACTCCGGTACGAAGAAATAGGTGTCGCTCATGCCCAGCGGACCGGTGATGCGCTTGCGAATGAACTCATCGAGCGACATGCCCGAAACGCGCTCGACCACGCAGCCCAGGATGTCGGTATTGTATCCGTAGACGAACGCCTCGCCCGGCTGGCGCACGAACGGCAGCGTCGCCAGCCGTTCCATCGTGGTGCAGATCGGCTCGTCCTTGTCGGCCGTATACCAGCCAAATCCAGCCGACGCACCCAGCCCCAGCGCGGTATACAGCGGCGCAACCAGCGTATCTCTCCCGTACGAGATCCCGGCCGTGTGCGTCAACAGTTCCTTGATGGTTATCGCGTGGTTCGCAGGCGTAATGACACGACCGGTGTCCCCACGAGTGGCCACTGTCGTCCGAGCGTACGCCGGTATGAATCGGCTCACCGGGTTATTGAGCGCGATCTTGCCTTCCTCGACGAGCATCATGATCGCGATGCTCGTGAGCGCCTTGGATTGTGAAGCGATCCGAAACATTGCATCCGGCGTCATCCGGCGCTGGCCTTCCTTGTCCGCCCAACCGACCGCGCGCTCGTAGACGACTCTCCCGTCCTTCAGGACCAGAGCTACGGCACCGGCAATCCGGTTGCTGTCCACGTACGTCTGCAGAAAGGTGTCGACGCGCGCCAGTCGATCGGGCAGGAATCCGTCGGCGGACGCGGTGCGGTGCGAGGCCGGCGACTGGCCGGGGAGAGTGCTGGCGATCACACAAATGAAGGCGGCAGCACCAAGGCGTTTCGAGGGCATTTGCTGGGAGATTGTGACCGCGCGATGGGGCGATGTGGTTTGGGAGGATAGCATACCTTGCCCAACCCGGATTTCGCTACATTAAAGCCGGAGCTGGGACGCTCTGGCCCGCTGGAGCAAAAGCTGCAGGAAGCAACTGGATAGCATTGAGCCAGCACTTAGGCGGGCTCATGTACACCGCGAGGAGAGAGAGAGCACGATGCGCACGACAGGGGTGGTCAAGTGGTTCAACGCTGAGAAGGGCTATGGGTTCATCACGCCGGACGACGGCGGAAAAGATTGCTTCGTGCACTTCTCCGCAATCCAGGGCGGTGGCTTCCGGAAGCTCGAGGAAGGCCAGAAGGTGGAGTTCGAGGTAGGCCAGGGCCAGAAGGGTCCGCAGGCGGAGAACGTGACCGCGCTGGATGGCGGCACGGGGGGCGGCGGGGCCGGCGGCGGAGACCGCGGTGGCCGTGGTGGTGGACGTGAGGGCGGCTACGGCGGTGGCGGCGGCCGTGGTGGCCGTGGTGGTGGTGGTCGTGAGGGCGGCCGTGGTGGCCGCGATCGCGATCGCGAGTACGGCCGTCGAGACGACTACTGAACCACTAGCTCGTTGAGCGAAGCCGTTAGCCGTCGGGTCCCGTCGGCTAACGGCTTTGTCGTCTCGAGGAGTGCGCTGTCGCGGACTAACGCCGCAGCTTCGCCTTCGCACCCGCCGTTCCGAAGTTGTACGACAGCATGATATTGAAGACCAGGCGCGAGTCACCCGAGCCATCGTCCTCCATGCCGATCGGATAGCTCAGGCTGGGCTGGATCGTGAACACCTTGTTCATGATGAAGCCCGCGCCCGCCGTGAGGTCGAGGAAGTCATCGGTGACACTCACGTCGAAGGCCTGGCCAAGAGCGTTGCCTTTCAACGTCACCGTCGCATTGGTGTAGAGAGCGCTCGCGAACGGTATGATGTCGCTTGTCGGCGTCGAGCGCATCGGGCTACCGATGCTGGCTCCGAGCGCGAGCGTTCTGCCGCTGGTCTCGAACTGCCCAACGCCGGTGGCGTCAACGTCGGGACCGCTCTCGAAATCCAGCGAGAGCACAGGGCATAGCTCGGTCTTTCTGGCCTGGCCGAGGGGGGCGGAGAATCCGGCTTCCACACCGAACATCGTCTCGTTCTCCGGAGCGCCATCGATATCAACTCTCGCGATTGACGCCGCGCCAAATGCTCCCGCCGTGTGGCCGTACGCGAACTGCGCTCCGTACAACTTTCCTCCGTCCGCGATGCTCGCGATTGCGCCCGCACGGAACGGCGACACGCGGAACGAGGCGGCGCCGAGGCACGTTTGTGCGACCACCGTAGAGGGAAGCGAGACAAGAACGAGAACCGATACCGCGGCGAAGCTCGAGAGGCGGCGCATATGCTGTTCCGTTGAGGGTTGGCTCATGGTTCGACTGCCGTCACGAGCATCTCGCAACACCAACGATCGTGACGCTCTCAAAGTGTGAGGGCGCGAAGTCGAGATCTAGCGAGAGGTTTTCGGACACTGCGGAAGCTCGGCTTCGTCACCGATATCTGGCTCGCAACTCGTTCCATCTGGTGAGCGCCTGATTGGCGCTGGCCAGAGCGGCCAGGATCGACGTCCGCTGCGTGACGGTCACGGGCACATCGGCGGCCTGCAGCACGTTGAGCAATCCACCGAGCGCGGTTGCGGCGCCGCGAAGCGTTCCTGGCGCGGGAACGGGTGTGATGGCGCCGGACGGGCCAGCGCCGCCACCGGGCGGTGCGGGCGCGGGCGTCCCCCGCCGCGAGGTGTCCGGAGCCGCAGGTGCATCGAGCACCACACCGATCGCTCGATGCTTCAGCGTATCGCTGATCGCGTACAACGCGCGCAGCTCGCCGGCCTGCGTGATCGCGTCCTGCAGCTTGCGAAGCGTGAAGTACATCGAGTCGGTCAGCGAGTAGACCTCGCGCATCGCCAGCGCGGACGTCTTCACGCGAGGATCCTGCTTGACGACGATCGGATAGGTGTACGGCCGCGTGTTCACCGTGAGGCGTACCGTGTATGTCCCCGGCGCCACGAACGGCACCGTGGGTGCGGGCGCGGTGTTGTGCGGCGTCGCGCTGATGGGCAGTGCTTCATCGCCGAACGGGTTGGCGCGACGCGACGCAAGGATGGTCAACGGCTGATACCGCACGTCCCAGTGGAAGCGATTGAGGCCCGCGGTGGCCGGCAGCACGCGCGGCGTACGATACCAGTAACGCGGCAACGGCGTCGTCGAATCCGCCGGAATCTTCCACGGCAGCGAGTCGGTGTTGGCGTACGTCCGCACGACGCGGCCGCGCGCATCGAGAATCTCCAGCGTCACCGGCTCCGAGTAGCTGCGATCCAGGAAATAGTTGATCGGCGCGCCCTCAGGTGGGTTTTCACCCATGGGCTCGTCCGGAGGCAGCGGGGTGTCGTCGTTCGTGTTCCAGCGCACGCGGAGCGCCGGTGCCGGCTTGAGCAACCCCACCGGAGCCGATGACAGCGACGACATCTGCCGCAGCGGCGTGATGTCGTCCAGGATCCAGAACCCGCGGCCGTGTGTTCCGACGGCGATGTCATCGTCCTTCACGATCAGGTCGCGAATGGACGTGTGCGGAAGATTGAGCTGCAGCGACTCCCAGTTCCCGCCGTCGTCGAACGAGACCCAGACGCCCTTCTCGGTCGCGGCATAGAGCAGCCCACGCCGCTTCGGGTCTTCGCGGACCGCGTTGGCCGGGCCGTCGGCCGCCGTCCACTTGCCCGCTCCCATCTCCTCCCACGTGCGGCCGCCGTCGTGCGTCTTGAAGAAGTGCGGTTTCATGTCATCGAGCCGCAACGTGTTCACCGCAGCATATGCCGTGGCCTGCTCGAAGTGGCCCGCGTCGATCATGAACACCTTCCACCACGCGCCGATCTGCGGCGGCGTCACGTCCTTCCAGGTGAGACCGCCGTCGGTCGTGTGGTGAATCAGGCCGTCGTCCGTCCCGACCCAGATGTTGTTCACGTTCAGCGGGGACGGTCCGACGGTGTAGATCACACCGCGCTGCGTCACCTGCACCTGATCCGTGTACTTGCCCACGCTGGCGGGGATGTCCCAGGTCTTTCTTGTGAGGTCGGGCGAAATCTGACGCCAGCTGACGCCGCCGTTGGTGGTCTTCCAGAGGAAATTGTTGGCGAAAAACAACGTCTTCGGGTCCGCCTGTGAGAACACCACCGGCTGCGTACGCACCTGCCGATACGGACTCGTGCCCGGCGCGAACACCCGACCCGCGAGCGGTCCGATGATCGAGTTCTGACCGGTGCGCCGATCGAAGCGCGTCACTGCCCGTCCGCCGTAAACGATGTCCGGGTCCAGTGGATCGGGCGCGACGTACCCATACTCGTCCACGCCGACGGGCGCCCACTCGCGCATGGTGATCTCGCCCCAGTCGCCGCGACTCGAGACACACGCGCTGCCGCTCTCCTGCTGTCCGCTGCACAGACGGTACGGAAACGCATTGTCCGCCATCACGTGGTACATCTGCGCCGTGGACTGGTTGTACCACGAGCTCCAGGTCTGTCCGCCGTTCAGCGTCACGACCGAGCCCTGGTCCGCGACCAGCAGGATGATGTTCGGATCGCTGGGATTGATCCACACGTTCTGATAGTCGTCGCCACCGGGCGCCCCCTTGAACGGCACCCAGTGTTTGCCACCGTCGGTGGATTTCATGGACACCGTCGTGGCCATGATGACGACGTCAGGGTTCTTCGGATCGACCACCGGGTTCGGCAGATCACCACCGCCGATGCGGGCCGCCGGACGGGTGTCGTCCGTGATCTTCGTCCACGTCTCGCCCGCGTCGTCACTGCGATAGATGCCCACCGTGGCAGGCGGTCCGTTCGACGCCACCGCCGCGTACAATCGACGCGAGTTGCTCGGCGCGATCGCGAGGTTCACCTGATTCGTCGTCGGCGGCAGTCCGTTCGTGAGCTGCTTCCAGGTCTCGCCGCCGTCGAGGGACTTGTACAAACCGCCGCCACCGCCGGTCCAGGCGGCGTTCTCCCACGGTCCCTGCCGATGCTCCCAGAGGTTCGCGTACACGACCTGCGCGTTCGTCGGGTCGATGTCGACGTCGTTGCCACCGACGTTCTCATCGCGCTGCAGCACTGGCGTGAACGTCTGCCCCCCGTCGAGCGACCGGTAGATGCCCCGCTCCTTGCTCGGCCCGTATGGATGGCCAAGGACCGCGACGAAGATGCGGAAGGCGCTGATCGGATCGACCGCGATCATCGGGATCTGTTGCGCCTCGCGCAGTCCCATGTGCTGCCACGTGGATCCTCCATCCGTGGACTTGTAGACGCCGTCACCAACCGAAAGGTCCGGCCGCGGGAGCCCTTCCCCACTGCCGACGTACACCGTGTTGTTGTCCGACGGCGCCACGGCGATGACACCAACCGACTGCGTGGGCTGCTCGTCGAAGATGGGCTTCCAGGTGCGTCCGGCGTCGTCGGTCTTCCAGACGCCGCCGTTCACCTGTGCCATGTAGAACGTGTACGGTCGCGTCGGCACGCCCGCCGCCGCGCGCGTGCGGCCGCCGCGCAACGGTCCGATGGACCGCCAGCGAAGCGGCGCGCCCTCCCACGAGGATGGCTGCTGACCGATCAGGTCCTGCGCGATCGCGATAGCCAACAGGACCACGAGTACTCGCCTTGCGGCGACCCAACGTGTCACGTCAGGCATGTGCGGGCTGTGCGCCTCTTTTGTTGGAACGGGTTTACGACTTCCCTACTGGCGGTCTTTCTTTTGGTCCCGACGTCGGGGAAGCGGGGGAAGCGGGGGAAGCGGGGGAAGTTCGAGACGTGGGGGAATTGGGAGCATTAGGAGCAGCAGGGGAAGTACAGAACGCGTTGATCTGCTTCTGGGCGTACGGGCGGATCACGTCCAGATAGTCCAGGAACTCCTTGACCGCGTCCGGCGAGACCTCGCGTCCAGCTTCGAGACTCGCGCGGGCGACTGGAATGCTCTCCGCCCCGAGCTGCGAGACGCGGCAGCCGTCTTCCTTCACCGTGATCGTGGGCGCCTCGGTGAGGGCCGTCTGCGCCACGCTGAGCGCGGCGGCTCCGAGCAGGAACTTGGTCTGGAGCGTGGACTCGAGTGTGTCGGCAAACGCGAGGTAGCGCGTCGCCAGCTGAAAGTCAGCCCGCAACCTGGTGCCGTTCGCTGCCCGGAAGAACGCGTTCCCCTTGGAGAGCGCGATCGTGGCGATGGCGTAGAGACGGGGATCCCTCGGGAACGTCGCTACTCCGCGCGAGACCAGCTCGACCGCCTTGAATGGCTGCCCGTCCGGATGACGGTCCGACATCCGAATGCGCAGCGGTTCTGCGCGTCGCGAGTTCCCGCCCTCGGCCATGGACCACAGCACGCGCTCGACGAGCTCGAGGCTGGTGGAGTCCGTGGCGACGAAGCCGAGCCACATGTCAGCGGCCTGAGGGCGCCTGCCCAGCGAATCGTATGCGATGGCCTTGTTGAAATCGGGTTCGGAGACGCGCTCGATTGGCTGACGCAACCGCGTATCCCGCCAGAGCAGGAGACTGGCGTCGATGGTCACGCCGGTCCTGGCGCGTGTCGCCGTGCCCACAATGAGCTCGTCGACGCGGAAAAACTCCCCGATGATCTTGAGCTCTGGAAGGGTGAATGCGGCGTCGGGCGGGTACGACGAGCGCAGGAGCCGTTCGCGCAAATCACGCCCGCTCACGACCCTGGTCTCGCGCTTGTTCACGAGATCGTCCAGGCGGTCACGGACAGCGTCACCTACGCTGCGGCCGAGCTTCAGATCGGCCCTGGTGTCCGTCAACGGCGCGGAGAAGTTGGAGACGAGCACGAACTGTCGGACGAACTCCTGCGTCCGTTTCTGCGCGGAAGCGGGGGTAGCCACCGCGGAAACGATCGCGCTGATCACCAGGGAAACGCGTACCGCCATGGCAAGCGCCTTCATCGCCGGGAAAATATGCATCCAAGAGCGACTCGTCGCGTGGCCGCACACCTTGACCGGAACCGCGCGGGCTGCGTTCGTGAACCCGCTCTCATCCTCGAACTGGTGACCATGAAGCAGGCCTTGCTGGCTTTGCTGACGCTCGTTGTCTGCGCCGACTCCGCCCCGTCGCCTGTCCTGGTATGGCGGGACGAATTCGACGGCCCTGCGGGCGCGACGTTCGACCGCACCAGGTGGACGGCGGACACTGGAGGGGACGGGTTCGGCAATGCGGAGCGGCAGTTCTACACGACGCGGCCAGAGAACGTTGCACTCGACGGCAACGGTCACCTGGTCATCACAGCGGTCGCGGAGCCGGCGTCGTCGACGTACCAGTGCTGGTACGGGAAGTGTCTCTACTCCTCGGCCCGCCTCAAGACGCAGGGACTGTTCACACGCACTTATGGGCGAATCGAGGCGCGCATCAAGTTGCCCCGCGGCCAGGGCATCTGGCCCGCCTTCTGGATGCTGGGCAGCGACATCGGCGTGGTGGGTTGGCCGCAGAGTGGCGAGATCGACATCATGGAGAACATCGGCCGCGAACCCGCCATCGTGCACGGCACGCTGCACGGCCCAGGATACTCAGGCGCCAGCGGACCCACGCGCGCGGACACGCTCAAGGCGGGTGCCTATGCGGACGACTTTCACGTCTTCGCGGTGGACTGGAGCCCGAACGTGATTCGCTGGTATGTGGACGGACGGCCGTACTCGCACATGACGCCAGCGCACCTCCCGGCCGGAAAGAGATGGGTGTTCGATCATCCATTCTTCCTGCTGCTGAACGTCGCGGTGGGCGGAGAGTGGCCGGGCGATCCTGACGCGATGTCGACCTACCCGCAGCAGATGATCGTTGACTACGTGCGCGTGTACGCCTTCAAGGACGGGGACGGGGGATGAGGGACCGGGGACAGGGGGAACTGACCGGGGAACGGTTGAAGGGAACGGTTGAAGGGAACGGTTGAGAGGAATGGCTGAGAGGAATGGCTGAGAGGAATGGCTGAGAGGAATGGTTTGAGGGACGGGGCCGCGGTCGAAATCGAACGGGTGAGCGCGGTTTCCGACGACGTCGTGCGTGGTCTCGCGGCTGTACTGGTGGACGCTGTCAGCGGCGGCGCCAGCGTGAGCTTCATGTCGTTGAGTTTCGACGAGGCCGTCGCGTGGTGGCGCAAGACACTCGGCGCGTTGTCACCCAGGTCCGTGGTGCTCGTCGCACGCGACGCGAGCGGTATCGTGGGGACCGTGCAGCTGCAGCCGGCCTGGGCGCCGAACCAGCCGCATCGCGCCGATGTGGCCAAGCTCCTGGTGCATCGCCGCGCCCGCGGCCGTGGTATCGCGCGCGCCCTGATGCAGGAGCTCGAGCGACGCGCGCGCACTCACGGTTTCACGCTGCTGGTGCTCGACACCTGCAAGGGGAGCGCTGCGGAGCGGCTCTACACGTCGTTGGGCTGGGTGCGCGTCGGCGAGGTACCGCATTTCGCGCTGAATCCGGATGGCTCACCGTGCGATACCGTGTTTTTCTACAGGACGCTCTGACAAAGGCGGGTTGTCGGGTTGTCCGGTTATCGGGTTGTCCGGTTATCGGGTTGTCCGCTGACGACCCGCCGGCGGTTTTCCTATCTTCTCGCCATGCGAGTCACTCTCATGGCGCTCACCGCACCACTCCTGCTTGGCGCGCAGGCATCGCCCGCGGCGAGAAACGTCGATTGGCCAGTGTACGGCGGGAACCCGGACAACACGCACTACTCGGCGTTGAGCCAGATCACGATGGCCAACGTGGCGTCACTACAGGTGGCATGGACTTACGCGACGCACGACGAATGGAAGGGGTCGGAGATGCAGGCCAACCCCATCGTCGTGGACGGCGTGCTGTATGCCACGAGCCCCAAGCTTCGTGTCTTTGCGCTCGACGCTGCCACCGGCAGGGAGCTGTGGAGCTTCGACCCGAACTACGGCAAACCCGCGCCCCAGCGTTTTCGGAGCCGCGGTCTGGCCGTGACCGGCGATCGCGTGCTGGTGACGTACCGGTACCGCCTCTATGCGCTCGATCGCAAGACCGGCCAGCCGATTCCCACATTCGGCGACAGCAGCGGATACGTCGACATGCGCAACGCGTTCGATCGGCCGGCGCAGTCGATCTCGGTCAGCGCCAGCACGCCGGGCCGCGTCTACGGCGACTTGTTCATCATCGGCAGCACGGTGCCCGAGGCACTGCCGTCGTCGCCCGGAGACATTCGCGCGTACGACGTGAAGACCGGCGCGCTCCGCTGGGTATTCCACACGATTCCGAGACCGGGCGAATTCGGATACGACACCTGGTCGCCGGATGCGTGGAAAGTCGTGGGAGGAGCAAACGCGTGGTCCGGTGTCACCATCGATTCCGCCCGTGGCATCGTGTTCGCCGCGACGGGTTCGGCGTCGTTCGACTTCTACGGCGCGAATCGGCTGGGCGACAACCTCTTCGCGAACACGCTGCTCGCGCTCGACGCCCGAACGGGAAAGCGCCTCTGGCACTTCCAGGCCATCAAGCACGACCTGTGGGACTGGGATTTCCCGGCGGCACCTGCGCTGGTCACGGTCACGCGCAAGGGCGCCAGGGTGGATGCGGTCGCGCAGATCACGAAGACCGGCTACGTCTACGTCTTCGAGCGGGCGACTGGCAAGCCGGTCTTCCCGATTGAGCATCGACGCGTGCCTCGCTCGAGCGTGGATGGCGAGGTCGCCGCGACGTCGCAGCCCTACCCCGTGGCGCCTCCGCCGTTCGTGCGGCAGACGCTGACCGAGGGCATGCTCACGCGCCGGACACCCGCCGCGCGCGATTCCGTGCTCAAGTTCTTCCGCGCGTATCGTACGTCCGGGATGTACGACCCGCCGAACACACGCGGCACTATCATTTTCCCGGGTGTGGATGGCGGTGGAGAGTGGGGCGGTCCGGCGTTCGATCCCGCGACCGGGCTACTCTACGTCAACGCGAATGAGATGGCCTGGCACCACAGGCTCGTGGAGCGGAGCGACAAGTCGCTGTTCGCGGCCACGTGTGCGAGCTGCCATGGCGACAATCTCGCGGGGTCCGCGACCGTGCCGTCGCTGGCAGGCATCGCGGCGCGCAAGTCGCGCGACGACATCGCTCAGGTGATCCGGCAGGGCACGGGTCGCATGCCGGCATTCGGCGGCATGCTCGACAATGCCGCGATCAACGACCTGGTCAACTACCTGTACACCGGACAGGACGTCGCGCTGCAGGGCGCCGCGACGAATCCGAACTATCAGAAGTACCGCAGCACCGGCCTGCAGATCTTCCTGGACCCGGACGGATATCCGGCGATCTCGCCGCCGTGGGGCACGCTCAACGCCATCGATCTCAACGCGGGCAAGATTCGCTGGAAAATCCCGCTGGGGGAGTATCCCAGGCTCGCCGCGCAAGGACTGAAGAACACCGGCACGGACAACTACGGCGGCGCGGTCGTGACGGCGAACGGCTTGCTGTTCATCGGCGCCACGACCTACGACCGGAAGTTCCGCGCGTTCGACAAGCGGACTGGCAAGCTGCTCTGGGAGACGACGCTGCCCGCGTCGGGCAATGCCACGCCGTCGATGTACATGGTGAACGGGAAGCAGTACATCGTCATCGCGTGTGGCGGAGGCAAGAATGACGCGGAATCCGGGGGGACGTACGTGGCGTTTGCGCTGCCGAGTACTCGATAGGGATCTCACGTCGGATTTCTAACCGCCAGGGCCACGTACTACCTCATCCGAATTCCACGAATTGAAACGAATCGAACTGAGCCAACAGAAAGCTCCTCTCGGCACGAGCAGAGGAGCTTTGTTGTTGAGGCACTATTCGTGTCTAGTCGTCGAAGTCGGATCAAGTAGTACGTGACCCTTGCGGTACCAACTCTTTGCGCGGCGAACTACAGGTCCTCCGATCGCCGGCCTCCGGCGGCGCGAATCAACTCCGCCGACCCCTCGGCGCCCGCCGTGATCGCGACGTCCAGCGCCGTGTAGCCGTCGCCCGCCACGATGTTCGGGTCCGCACCGTGCTGGAGCAGCATGCGCACGAGATCCTCGCGACTCGACTTGTCCCAGGCGTGCTCACCGTCCACGTCGGAGATCCTGGTCCACGCGGCCCAGTACAGCGCCGTCGACCGCGGAGTCTCCCACTGATCGACGCGCCTGTTGGCCGACGCCGGGTCCTCGCGCAATCGCGCCTCGACATGCTCGCGCATGTTGTGACCGACGGCGTCGAGGAGATCGATCGCGCAGTGCTGGCGCATCCACTCCACCACATGACGCTGCCTGTTGTGCTGCGCCCACGAGAGCGGCGTCGAGTTGAAGGGATTCTCCCTGTTGCTGATGTCGGCGCCCCTGGTGATCAGCCGCTGGATCATCGGCAGATCGCCCGACCACGCAGCGCGATGCATCGCCGTGCCGTTGTTCACGCCGATCATGTTCCAGTTGCCGTCTTTCTCGAGGAGATAGTCCACGATGGTCGGGTGACTGTTCACATACGCGAACAAGAGCGCGAGGCCGATTGCGTCGCGCTCGGCGAGCTGCTTGCCATCGCGCCACGGTGACTCGCGCAAGCGGCCAGCGGCGTCGAAGAAGCCCTTCACGAGATCCAGCCGACCCAGCGCCGCAACGTTGCAGAGGTCGGGCTTCGCGCCCAGCTCGATGAGCTTCTCGGCGGCTCGAAGCGCGTAGTTCGAGAGCGAGACGTCGAGCACATTCCTCGGCCCCCAGCCGGGGATCACCGGGGCCGAGGTGCCAAGGTCGAGCGTTGCACCGTGTTCCCGCAACAGGTCGATGAGCGGGCCCGAGACATTCGCGTCGCTCGCCATCTTGCTCGTGACGATGAGACCCATCGTCGTGCCGGCGCTGCGCGAGAGCGTCAACGCGTCGACGTCAGCGCCTCGCTCCAGCAGCAGGCGCGCGATGTCCACGATGTTCGCGGGCACCTTCGCCGGGCGACTCGGGTTCCACGCGACGTAATGCAGCAGCGTGGCTCCGGTGAAATACCCGAATGGCGGCTCGAGATTGCCGAGCGAGCGCGCGAGCTCCGGATGCTCGTCGAGCAGCGCTCGCAGTCGCTCGAGGTCACCCGCGTCGATGGCCGCGACTGCCTCGAGGAACATCGGATGCGACCTGAACTTCGCGACGCGGCCGGACGTCCCCACGAAATGCTTGAGCGCAGCCCAGCTCTGGAACCCGTACTCGCGGGCGAGCACGAGTTGCGCGTCGGCAAGCTTGAGCGGCGCCGCAAGTACGTCATGCGGCGAGTGGCTCGCGAAGCGGGGGTGCTGCGCGATGATACGCGCTCCCGCGGACTGCTTCCCGTCGCGATGCAGGCGCTGGAGCTCGGTCGCCTGCAGCTTCAATTGCGCAAGACTGGGACGCTCGGGTAGGGACCTGACGGACATGTGCGCTCCTTTCGTAAGGAGCCCGATGTCCGCGGCGCGGGCCGAAAGAAGCGTGGATCGCGATTGCTTCAGCGCTCAGGTGGGACTCGGTCCCTTTCCGCGGACGGGAAGCGCCCTGCGCGCTCGAACTCAAGCTGCCCAGGCCAATCAGTCGTGTCAACGCGAGCCGAGCCCGACCGCGAGGCTTGTGGCGATGACCGCTGGCCATAGGTTCAGCAGTGAGCGTTTTCAGGACGCCACCGGTCCGCGGAAAGGGCTGCGCCCACCTGAGATGGAAGTGCCCGATGGTGACGACCTCTTTCGGGCCGCTGTGCGGACACCGGCCGTAACGAAGGAGGCCTGTATGTCACTACGGTTCCGCCGCACGCTGCCCGTACGTCCCAGCCTGGACCAGCAGAAGAAACTGGCGAAGGAGCTGCTGCAGGCGTTCCGCGCCGGAGAGCACGAGGCGAACGAGCGGATTCGCGCCGAGCTTCCGGACAAGCAGGGCATCGCGCTCGCGGATGCGCAATTCGTGCTGGCGCGCGAATACGGCTTCTCGAGCTGGCGCGAGCTGAGGGAACGCATCGAGGCGCTGGCCGCTGAGGCGCTCCCGCCCGTCGAACAATTCAGGCGCGCGACGGAGGCAGGCGATGTGAAGTCGCTGCGACGCGTCCTGCAGGAGAATGCCAAGGCGCGGGCAGCGGTCAACGAACCGCTGTTCGGATTCAACTCGCCAGCGTTGGTGGCGGCCGCTGGACGCGGCGACGTCGAGCTGGTCGGGTTACTGCTCGAGTTTGGCGCGGACCCGAATCGCAAGAGCAGTTGGTGGGCCGGAGGATTCCATCCGCTGTACGCAGCATCCGGTGCGGTGGCCGAGCGTTTGATCGCGGCGGGCGCAGTACCTGACGCCTGCGCGGCGGCCCACCTGGATCGGCCAGACTTGCTCTCGCGGTTGCTCGAGCAGGACCCGTCGCGAGTGCGTGAGCGTGGCGGCGACGGGCAGACCCCTCTGCATTTCGCGCGGTCTCGAAGCATCGCGGACATGCTGCTCGACGCGGGCGCCGACATCAATGCGATAGACGTCGATCACCGCTCCACGGCCGCGGAGTGGATGCTGGGTGAGGAGGGCGATGCCCAGAACTCACGCATGGATCTCGCGAAGTATCTCGTCGAACGTGGGGCGCGCGCCGACATCTTTCTCACCGCCGCGCTTGGGCTGACGGACCGGGCTCGCGCGCTGCTCGAAGGCAATCCAACGCTGCTCTCGCTGCGCACCAGCCAGGGGGAGTACGGCGAGAAGAATCCCAGCAGCTACCACATCTATCAATGGACCATCGGTGCGAATCTGACTCCGCTCCAGACGGCGGCGAAGTTCCGTCAGACCGACACCGTCAGAATGATGGAACGGTTTGCGTCTCCGGAGCAGCGACTGTTGCTGGCGTGCAACCAGGGGATGGCCGACGAGGCGCGTGCCATCGTTCGTGAGCATCCGGACATCGTGAATCGCCTTGGCAATGCCGACAGACGCGCGCTCACGGACGAAGCCTGGGCCGCCAACGCGCCGGCGGTGGAGATCATGCTCGAGCTGGGATTCGATCCGTCGGCGCCCAGCGTGTCCGGCCCAACGGGCGGCACCGCGCTCCACTGCGCCGCGTGGGAGGGATCGGTGGCATGCGTGGGAGCACTCCTTCGATATCCCGCGGGTCGCGCCCTGATCGAGACGCGCGAACGGACCTACAATGGCACGCCGCTCAGCTGGTGCAGCCACGGCTCTGCCAATTGTCACAACTCAGGCGCAAACCATGTCGGCGTCGCACGGATGCTGATCGATGCCGGAGTTCGAGTCACGCCCGACATGGCCGACTGGGAAGGCTCCGACGCGTTCATGGCGGTCATTGACGCCGCGCTTCGAGGCGCGTAAACAACACGCTGTCATGACTGGACACGTTGGATCCAGAATCCACTCGTCGGTCCCGACGTTTCTGGTCTCGGACGTCGGCGCAACGGCGCGCTGGTATGTGCGACGCCTTGGCTTCGAGTTCGGCGGCACGTTCCCCAAGACGGAACCATACGCCTACGCCAGCATCCACATCGGCCAGGCCGAAATCATGTTCCTCAACCTGGACGGCTACGAGAAGCCGGACCTCTCGGCACAACGACCCACTGGTTTGTGGGACGCATACATCCGCATGGACGGCGTCCGGCCGATGTTCCAGCGCGTGCAGCACGAGCCGTTCATCCAGTCGCCGTTGCAGCGGCGGCCCTACGGCGACTGGGAGTTCGAGGTGCGGGATCCGAACGGCTACGTGCTCGTCTTCGGCGGTGCGCCATGAGCGTCACGACGGGCGGGCGATCGACCACCTCCGCGCTGCACGTCGCCGATCTTCAGCAGCTGTTCCAGTACAGCGATTGGGCGAACGGAAAACTCTTCGAGGCGCTGGCGCCGCTCTCGACGGAGCAATTCACGCAGGCGGTGGCGGGAAGCTATGAGTCGATCAGGAATACGCTGGTGCACGCGATGAGCGCCGAGTGGGGATGGCTCGAACGGTGCGGCGGGTTCGCTCGCGGACCCAAGCTCGACCCGAACGACTATCCGACGTTGGCGTCCGTGCGCGACACGTGGCGGAACGTCCAGGAGCACATGCTGACGTTTCTTTCCGGTTTGCGCGATGAGGATCTCTCCCGGCCTGTGGAGTTCACGCTCGGTCAATCAGCGGCGACGTCGATGGCGATGGGAGAGCTGCTGCAACACGCGGTGATCCACAACGTGCACCACAGGGGACAGGTGGCGCTGTT
>DASTVV010000237.1:0-3261 GCA_035758925.1 Gemmatimonadaceae bacterium | reverse complement strand
CGACAGGAACAGGCGCGCCCCGCACCGCTCGGCCAGCTCGCGGCTGCCGGAGACGAAGTCCGCATGGATGTGCGTCTCCGTCACGTGCGTGATGCGCAGCCCCTCGGACGCCGCGGCGCGGACGTACTGTTCGACATCACGGTTGGCGTCGATGACCAGGGCTTCACCCGTGGCGGAGCAGCCGAGGAGATAGCTCGCCTGTGCGAGCTTCTCGTCGTAGAAACGTTTCAGCAGCATAGGAGATCTCCCTGGCGCGATCGCGCCGGAGTGTATGATTGTGTCATGCCAGCCTCCCGGTGCGCTCGAGCAGCACGAAGACCGCGACGAGCGCGAGCAACACGGCGAAGGCGCGCGTGAGCGCGCGCGTCGGCACGAAGCGCACGAGACTCGTGCCCGCGAGAATCCCGGCGATCGCCGCGAGGGTGAACCACGCGACGTACCCCCAGGACATGTCGACGCGGCCGACGTACCCCAGCAGTCCGGCGGCGGCGTTCATGGCGATCACGAGCAGCGAGGTTCCGATCGCCCGTTTCATCGGCACGCCCATCAGGAGGACCAGGGCAGGCACGACCAGAAACCCGCCGCCGATCCCGACCACGCCGGTTAGCAGGCCGACGCCGAGTGCGGCGATCACGAGCCGGGGAACGACTATCGGCGCCGCCGCGTTCACAGGGGCCGGTTCGTTCCGGGCCGCACCACGGCGGAACATCGCCACGGCCGCGGCCAGCATCACGACGGCAAGGATGGTCAGCTGCACGTCCCCCGGGAGCAGTACGCCGACTCGCGCGCCGGCGTACGCGCCCGCCATGGCGACGCCGCCGAAGATGAGCGCGACGCGAAGATCGAGGTCTCGCGAACGTGCCCGGAAGAGCGCGCCGACGAGACTGGTGACGCCGACGACGGGCAGGCTCATCGCCACGGCCGCTTTCGCCGCAAAGCCGCCCGCATAGACGAAGATCGGTACGGTGAGCACCGACCCGCCACCACCGAGCATACCGAGGGACAGACCGACCATCACCGCAAGCAGAACGCCGAGAAGCGTCATTGGCGGGGTCGAAGTCAAGTGGCGCAGGTGCCGCGGGCGACGTCGCGACGATGGGACCGTCCCACCGGCGCGGGTGCGTCGCCCATGACGAGCGCGCGCACCATGGCTGACACGTCGCACGTGGCCGTGCGATTGTAGGGAAGCCGGGCGAGCACCATGGCTATCCCGCACGTGTTGGTCAGACCGGAGAACACCAGCCCGGCTCCCATGAGTGCGGGAAAGACGGCAAAGGCCGGGCTGACGGACAGCGCCAGCGCGCCGCCCAACGCGACGAACGCGCCGGCCGCGATGCGGACCTGACGCTCGAGCGACACGCGCTGAACGCCGCGGACGACCGGGCGGCCCGCGGATACCCACGCATTCATGCCACCGTCGAGCACGTGGAGGTTGGGCATGCCGGCGACGCGGAGCGCCTCTTCCGCCTTGCGGGCCCGCTGCCCGGACTGGCAGACCAGGACCACCGGCTCGGCGACGTTGAAGCGTATCTCGCGGCCGTGCTCGCCGAGGAGGTCGAGCGGCACGTTGTAGGCCCCGGGGATGTGCACCGTCTCGTACTCGGCAGGGGTGCGGACGTCGAGGATGCGAATGTCGGGTTTCGCCTCGAGGAGTCCGCCAAGGTCGTCGGCCGCGACGACCGGCGGGATGGTTGCGACTGCAGTCATGATCGGAGAGCGCGGTGAAGGTTATTCCTATTCAACTATACAGGAATATCGAATCCTTTTCGCCTCGGCGCAACTCCGCTGGCGTGCGTCCATGGCGCATCACAACGCACCCGTACACGTAGATCAGAACGACGACGCGTGGACTCATCACCCTGCATCACGTTGTTCCGTCGAAGCCTCATTTGCGTCGGAACGGGTCGATTCAGGCGCGCAGCATACGCAGGCCACTCGCGATGACCACGAACTCGCTCACCTCGTGGCCGATCACCGCACCGGGAAGATTCAGCCAGCCGAATACGGCCCCCGTCACGAACACGCCGATCACGAGCACCGACAAGAACAGGTTCTGACGCACGACCCTCTGGCTGCGCTTCGCGAGCTGCAACGCGTACACGAGTTTCTCGAGATCGTCCGCCATGAGCGCGACGTCGGCGGTCTCGAGGGCCACGTCGGTGCCCGCCGCACCCATCGCGACTCCCACCGTTGCTTCGGCCAGCGCGGGCGCGTCGTTCACGCCATCGCCAACCATCGCGACGTGCCCGTACTTCTGTGACAGCTCTCGCACCTTGGCCGACTTGTCCTCGGGTTTGAGATTCGCGTACACCTCGTCGATGCCGACCTCGCGGGCTATCGCCTGGGCAGTTCGTTCGTTGTCGCCGGTCAGCATCACTACTCTCTTCACGCCCTGCTCGTGCAGCGCTCGTATCGCATAGCCCGCGTTGGGTCGAACACTGTCGCGGATTGCGATCAGCGCCCATGCCGCTCGTTCGTCCCCGACGGCGATCACCGTCTTGCCCTCGCTTTGCAGACGCTGAAGCTCAGCAGTCGCGCGAGGACCGAAGGCGCACCTCAACTGCTTCTCGAACAGCGCCGGACTCCCGACGTATGCCTGGCGTCCGTCGACCCGCCCCACCGCGCCAGCACCCGTGAGAGATCGGAAGTCGTGCACGTCGAAGGCCTGAACGCCTTGTTCCTCGGCGTACTCTACGACGGCCGCGGCCAGCGGGTGTTGGCTGCGCGCTTCGATGCTCGCCGCGATCGCGAGTGCGCGCTGCGTGGATTCCGAGCCGAGCGAGATGACGTTCGTTACTTCTGGTCTTCCGCGCGTCACGGTCCCCGTCTTGTCGAGCGCGACGACGGTGACCTTCGCCAGTTCCTCGACGTAGATGCCGCCCTTGATCAGCACGCCCTTACGCGCGCCAGTACCGAGCGCCGCAACGAGCGTGATGGGGATGGAGATGACGAGGGCGCACGGTGCGCCGGCAACGATAAAGACCGTCGCGCGCGTGATCCACGCGTGCCACGATGCATCGAACAGGAGTGGGGCAGCGGTCGCGATGAGGACGCCACTCGCCAGAACGGCGGGGCTGTATCGCTTGCCGAAGCGCTCGATGAAACGCTCGCTCTTCCCTTTTCGCTCCTGCGCCTCCTCGACCATGCTGATGATTCGCGCGATCGTATTCTCGGCGAACGCTTTCGTCGCGCGAACCTCCAGCGCGCCTTCTCCGTTGATCGTCCCCGCGAACACTGTGTCACCGGACGTCTTCTCGACTG
>DASTVV010000197.1:0-14825 GCA_035758925.1 Gemmatimonadaceae bacterium | reverse complement strand
CAAGACGAACGATTTCTACAACAAGATCAAGCCGTGGCTGGAAGAGGAGTTCGCGGCCACGACCACGCTGCACGCGTCGCTGGCCGACATTTTCGGTGTCGGGCTGCTGTTCACGGGACGCAGCGGTATCGGCAAGTCGGAGTGCGTGCTTGATCTGGTGGAACGCGGACATCGCCTGGTGGCCGATGACCTGACCCACGTGACGCGGCGAGGAAACGACGTCCTCATCGGTCGCGGACACGAGCTGCAGCGGCACTATATGGAAATTCGCGGCGTGGGCCTCGTCGACATCCCGGCGATCTTCGGCATCCGCGCGGTGCGGCAGCAGAAGCGAATCGAAGTCGTGGTCCAGCTCGAGGAGTGGAACGCCGACACGGACGTGGATCGGACCGGTCTCGATAGCGAGACCGCGGAGATCCTCGAGGTGAAGCTCCCGAAAGTCCGGGTACTTCTCAACCCCGGCAAGAACATCACGGTCATTTGTGAAGTCATTGCGATGAATCACCTGCTGAAATACAGCGGTATCGATCCGGCGGAACGCTTCAACGAGCGCCTGATCAAGCAGATGCGTGACGCCTCTGCGGTGCGCCAATACCTCCAGGAAGACAATGAGTGACCGGGCTGGGACGGTGCGCGCCGTCGTGGCGGGTCACGGCGACTTCGCGGCGGGCATGGTGTCCGCGGTCCAGCAGATCACGGGTCGCGGCGACATGTTTCGCGCGATCTCGGCGCGCGACTTGAGCGCCAGTGATCTGGACGCGCTGCTCATCAGGACGCTGGAGGAAACCGGGGCGCGCGTGGTCTTCACGGACCTTCAGGCCGGCAGCTGCAGCATGGCGACGCGTCGCGTGCTCCGCGACCACCCCACCGTGCTGCTGATCGCGGGCGTCAATCTCCCGATGCTGCTGGACTTCGCGTTCGCGGAACAGATGCCCCCGGTCGAAGCCGCGCGCCACGCGCTGGAGCGCGGGCGCGCCGCCATCTCGGCCGCCGGTGGCACCGGGAACGCGGGAGGGGCTGCGTGAGTCTCGTCCTCTTTCGCATCGACGATCGCCTGATCCACGGCCAGGTGGTGGTCGGGTGGGGCCAGCCGCTGGATATCGGGTTCATCGTGCTCGTGGACGACGAGGTGGCGAAGAGCGAGTGGGAGCAGGAGCTCTATCGCATGGGGACGCCGCCGGAGATGGATGTCTACTTCCATTCCGTGGTCGACGCCGAGTCTGCGCTCGTCCGCTACAACGGCGAGGAACGCAACGGCATCCTGCTCACCGGAAACATCGAGTCCATGTTGCGCCTCGTGCAGGACGCTGGCGTGCGGACGGTGAACATCGGCGGGATTCATCACCGGCCCGGGCGTCGGCAGCGACTGCGCTACGTCTTCCTGTTTCCGGAGGAAGAGCAGCTGCTGCGCCAGATGGCGTCGCTCGGAGCAGCCGTCACGGCGCAGGACGTTCCCTCGTCGCGCGCGGTGGATCTCACGGAGCTGCTGGAATCCGAGGCGAGCGTGCAATGACCACGTCGCTGCTCCCGATCACCCTGCTGGGCGCCGTGCTGGGACTCGACACGGTGAGCTTCCCGCAGGCCATGTTTTCCCGGCCGTTGGTTGCCGCGACGCTCGGTGGCGCGCTCGCGGGGGCGCCGTTGGGTGGCCTCATGGTGGGCGCGGCGCTCGAGCTCATCGCGCTGGAGACACTGCCGTTCGGCGCGTCGAGATATCCCGAGTGGGGCTCGGCGTCGGTCGTTGGCGGGGCATTGTACGCCGCATCGCCGCTGCCGCTCGCGGGCAAGATGACGATCTCGCTGCTTGCGGCCGTTGCCACGGCGTGGGTCGGCGGATGGACCATGGTCAAGCTGCGCCAGCGCAATGCCAGGTGGTCGGAGCGATCGCGCAGCGGGTTGGATGCCGGGGCACGCGGCACCGTGATCGGTCTCCAATTGCGCGGAATGACCGCGGATCTCATTCGCGGCGCGCTCCTCACGGTCGTCGCGATCGCTGTATTCGCGCCACTCGCGGAAGCATCGCTCGGCCTCTGGTCGGTGGACGCGCGTCTCTCACGCGGGCTCGCCGTGGGGGTGGCAGCGAGCGTCGCCGGCGCAGCGGCGTGGAAGCTGTTTCACGGCAGCATCGCGGCGCGATGGACGTTCGTCGGTGGACTCGCGGTGGGACTCGCCACGCTGGTGCTCCGATGACCGCTGCGCCCTTGCATCACTCGACTGGTGAGGCGCCCATTATTCCACGGCGACTGCCGGTTCGCACCGAGCTCGCCATGCTTTTGCGCACGCTCGCGATCCAGGGCGCGTGGAACTACGAAACGCTGCTGGGCAACGGAATCGGGTTCTGCATCGAGCCCGCATTGCGCCTGCTGCCCGGCGGCGTTCACACGCCGCGGTTCAAGGAAGCGATGGCGCGACAGAGCAAGTACTTCAACGCCCACCCCTATCTGGCGTCGGTCGCGGTGGGCGCGCTGGCGCGCGTGGAGTTGGACGGCGAGCCAGCGGACAGGATCCAGCGTTTCCGTACGGCGCTCGCCGGCCCGCTGGGCAGTGTCGGGGACCGGTTGATCTGGGCCGGCTGGCTGCCGCTCTGCTCCTGGGTTGCGCTCGTGGCGTTCGGACTGAGCGCGGGTCCCTGGGCCACGCTGTTCATCTTCCTCGGGCTCTACAATGCCGGGCACATCGCGCTGCGAGTGTGGGGGCTGCGGGTGGGCTGGAATCGGGGAATGCGCGTGGCGCAGGCGCTTGGGAACCCGGTGCTGCGTCGGGGGCCACAAGTGATCGTGCCGATGGCCGCGTTCGCGGCGGGCGCCGGTCTTCCGCTCGCGCTCAACCGCATCATCGGGCCTGGTCGGGGGCTGCTCCCGATCGTTCTCGTGGGCGCGGCGCTCGGCGCCTTTCTCCTCGTCAAGCTGCAGGGGCGCATCGAAGGCTGGCGCCTGGCGCTTGGCGTCCTGGCGGGACTCGTCCTCTTCTCCGTGGCACGCTGATGATCGAGCGCAATGTCACCATCTCCAACCGGAACGGCTTGCACGCGAGGCCCGCGGCGGAGATCGTCAAGACGGCGGCAAAGTTCAAGGCAGACATCACGCTCGTCCGGGATGACCTGGAAGTGAACGGCAAGAGTATCATGGGAGTGATGATGCTGGCTGCGGAATTCGGCGCGACGCTGATTCTGCGCGCGGACGGCCCCGACGCCGACGCCGCGGTGTCGGCGCTCGCGACCCTCATCGAGAGCAAGTTCGGAGAGTCCAGCTAGTGGAACGCTCGCTGCGGGGAATACCGGCGTCCCCGGGGATCGCGGTGGGCAACGTACACTTGCTCCTCTGGGAAGTGCCCGACGTGCCGCACCACATCATCCGCGACGATGAGATCCCCGCGGAGCTGGAGCGTCTGCACCGCGCCATCACGCGCGCCAAGGAACGGCTGCGTCACGTGCGCGATCGCGTCGAGGCCAGCGCCGGAAAGGAAGAGGCGGCGATCTTCGACGTGCAGCACTCGATTCTCGAGGATCGCGACCTGATCTCCGGTGTCGAAGAGCTGATCCGGCAGAACCTCGCCGCGGAAAAAGCGTTCGACCTCGAGATGCTCGAGTGGCGTCAGCGCTTCGCGCGGCACACCAATCCGATGCTGCGCGAGCGAGTGAGCGATCTCACCGACGTGCACATCCGCCTGCTGGCCATCCTGCTGGATCTCCCGGATCACGATCCGGTGGATCTGCCCAAGGGGGCCAGCGCCATCCTGGTCACGCACGACCTTACTCCGGGGCTCACCGTCCAGCTCGACCGCGAGGCCATCGTCGGGATCGCGACCGACGCCGGGACCCGCACGTCGCACGTGGCCATCCTGGCGCGATCGCTGGGACTGCCCGCCGTGGTTGGCTTGCGCAAGGCGACGGAGGAGCTCAAGGGACACGAGCGCGTCATCCTCGACGGGACGACAGGCCTGCTGGTCATCAATCCGAGCCACGACGACGTCGAGCGCTATCGCGTTCGCGCGCGCGAGGACGAGATCGTCGACGCCGAGCTCCAGCGGCTGGCATCGCTGGAGGCCCGCACCACCGATGGCGTCCACGTGACGCTGCGCGCCAACGTCGACCTCCCCGAGGAAGCCGACTTCGCCGCGACGACGGGCGTCGAGGGCGTCGGTCTGATGCGCACCGAGTTCCTGGTCGTGAGCCGCGCAGCGATGCCCGACGAGCACGAGCAGTACGTCGCGTATCGCCGGGTGGTGGAGGCGTTCGCCGGGAAGCCTGTCGTGATCCGCACCTTCGATGTCGGCGGCGACAAGCTCCCCATCGGCGGCTTCCCCTCGGAGCCGAATCCGTACCTCGGCTGGCGCGCCATCCGGATGTGTCTCGATCAGCCAGAGCTCTTCAAGCAGCAGCTGCGCGCGCTGCTGCGCGCCGCGAATCACGGCGACGTGCGCATCCTCCTGCCACTGATCGTGACGCTGGCGGAGGTCCGTGCGGCCCGTGCGCTGCTCAATGAGGCGCGCCAGGAGCTGCGCGAGCGCGGCATTCCGTGCAAGGAGTTCCTGCCGCTTGGCGTCATGATCGAGACGCCCGCGGCCGCCGTCGCCGCCGACACCTTCGTGAACGAGGTCTCGTTCTTCTCCATCGGCACCAACGACCTCGTGCAGTACACGCTCGCGGTCGATCGCGGCAACGCCAACCTGGCCCAGCGCTTCACGCCGCTGCATCCCGCGGTGCTCCGGCTCATCCAGCGCACCGTCGAGGTCGGTGAGCAGGCTGGCCTGGAGGTGGCCGTGTGCGGCGAGATGGCGTCGCAGCCGCTGATGTCCTTTGCGCTGCTGGGGCTGGGCCTGCGGGAATTGAGCGTGAATCCGCGTGCCGTGGCCCAGGTGAAGAACGTCGTGCGGCGCGTCTCTGCCCAGAGTGCTCAGGATGCGGTGCGTCGCGCGCTCGCTGCCAAGACCGCGGAAGAATCCGAGGCAATCCTGACGAAGGAGCTGCGCGCAGCCGTTGGCGACGCCTACTTCGCGCGCGAGATGCCGTCGCCCGCATAGCCGGTGTTCGCAGCGCCGAGAACGTATTAACCCGGCCTACTTACATTTAGCGTCAATGTACGACCGTCACCTCTTCACGTCGGAGTCGGTCACCGAGGGGCATCCAGACAAGGTCGCGGACGCCATTTCGGACGCCGTGCTCGACGCGATTCTCACCGACGACCCGGATGCACGCGTCGCGTGCGAAACGCTGGTGACCACCGGGCTGGCGTGTGTGGCTGGCGAGATCACCACCTCCACGTACGTCTCCATCCCGGACATCGTGCGCGAGACCATCCGCGAGATCGGGTACACCAGCGCAGACTTCGGCTTCGACTACAAGACGTGCGCGGTCATCAGTACCATCGACCGCCAGTCTCCCGACATCGCGATGGGGGTGGACGTGGGCGGCGCGGGCGATCAAGGCATGATGTTCGGCTATGCCACGGATGAAACCGAGGAGCTGATGCCGCTGCCGATCCTTCTGGCGCATCGGCTCACGCGCGCGCTGGCCGAGCGTCGCAGGAGCGGCGACGTCGCGTGGCTGCGTCCCGACGGAAAGGCGCAGGTGAGCGTGGTGTACGAGGACCGGCAACCGGTTGCCGTGGAGAACGTCGTCGTGTCCACGCAGCACGATGATCGGGTTGGCACCCGCCGCATCCGGAAGGACATCATCGAGCAGATCATCGAACCGACGATTCCGGAGGCGCTTCGCTCCGGGAAGGTGAGATACCACATCAATCCAACGGGCCGCTTCGTGGTCGGCGGGCCACAGGGCGACGCCGGGCTCACCGGCCGGAAGATCATTGTGGACAGCTACGGCGGCATGGGCCGGCACGGGGGTGGCGCGTTCAGCGGCAAGGACCCGTCCAAGGTGGATCGCTCGGCGTGCTACGCCGCGCGTTGGGTGGCCAAGAACATCGTGGCGGCGAAACTCGCCCGTCGCTGCGAGGTACAATTGGCATATGCCATTGGCGTCGCTGAGCCCGTGTCGATCATGGTGGACACGTTCGGCACGTCGGTGGTGCCGGAGCGCGAGCTGATGCGGGCGGTGCGCGAGGTCTTCGACCTCACCCCGCGCGGCATCATGCGTGCCCTTGAACTTCGCAAGCCGATCTACCGCCCGACCGCTGCATACGGCCATTTTGGAAGGACGCCGGAGCGGGTCGGTCGCGGCAAGGCGGCCCGCACGCTGTTCACCTGGGAGCGCACAGATCGCGCGGCGGCGCTCAAACGGGCAGTCACCTGAGGCGACAAGAGCAGCATGATTGAAGTGGTGGTCTCGCGGTTGGGACTCGACAGCACCAACCAGTCGTACGTGGTCATCCTCCAGGAAAAGGGTGGGCAACGGCTGTTGCCCATCTGGATCGGGCAGGCGGAAGCCGAGTCCATCATGATCCAGATGCACAACCTCAAGCGCCCGCGGCCGCTGACGCACGACCTCTGCAAGAGCATCATTCTCGGGCTCGGCGGCCAGGTGCAGCGCGTGCAGATCACCCACGTCGAGAAGAACACGTATTACGCCGAGCTCCACATCGCGCGCGACGGGGACGTGGTGAAGCTGGATGCGCGGCCATCGGACAGCATCGCGATCGCGCTGCGGCACTCGGCGCCGATCTTCGCCGACGAGGCGTTGTTGACGGACGTGCAGGTGGAAGAGCAGGGTGCCGAGCCGTTCGTCACCGACAGCCTCCGCAGTGAGGCCGAGCTGAACGCCGAGCAATTGAAGGAGTATCTCGAGCGGCTGCGGCCGGAAGACTTCGGCAAGTTCAACCTCTGATCGCGCTCCATCCGTGTCGCTCGCCGGTCGATTGACGCTGGCGTGCGCCGTCCTGGCGTCGTTGGCTTTCATCGCGGACGCGCAGCAGCAGCAGCAGGGGCAATCGCGCCTCGCCGCCGGTCGAGTGATGCGGCCGTCCGCCGTGAATGCCGCGCCCGAGCCCGTGGCCGGTCAGTGGGTCGTGCTGCATCGCGTCGGATCGGACCGTGCCGCGGCACTCGACTCCGCGCGATCGGGCGCCGACGGGCGGTTCCAGATCCGCTATACGCGCTCGGGGTCGGAAGACGCCCTGTATTTCGTGTCGTCGCGCTACCACGGCATCGCGTATTTCTCGCCGCCGCTGCGCGCGGACACCGTGCGCGGTGGCGACGCCGACGTGATCGTCTACGAGACCACCACCGACAGCGCGACGTTGTCGGTGCAGGGACAACATTTCGTGCTGTCTCAAGCACGCGGTCCTGGCGACATGCGCGAGGTCGCCCAGATCTTCGAGCTGGAGAACTCCGGAACCCGCACCATCGTCGCGCGTGATTCCACGACGCCCCTGTGGTCGACGCACGTTCCGGGCGCGGCGGACGGCATCCAGGTCGCACCCGGAGATTTCAGCGCGGGCGCGGTCGTGTTCAGGCCGGGACGCGCCGATCTCTACGCGCCCATCTCTCCCGGCGTGCGGCAACTGGTGATCACGTACAAGCTGCCGCAGTCCGCGTTCCCGCTCTCGCTGCCGATCGCTCGTCCTGTCGGCGTGCTCGAGGTGTTGCTGGAGGAGCCGCGCGCAAAGGTGGAGGGCCCGAAATTGACGGAGGTTGCGTCGGTGGCGATCGACGGCCGGATGTTCCGGCGCTTCATCGCGCACGACACGCCGGCGTCGGCCGTCATTCGCGTGAGCGCGCCCGAGCCCGTTGCGCGCAACGACCGCGTGATGCGACTGGTCGCGAGTGGCATCGCACTGGCCATGGCGGCCGCCTTCGGCGTATGGCTCTACCGCCAGCGCCGGGAACCGGCGTACACGACGGCGCGTCCATCAGCCGTGGAATCACTGGTCGCGGAGCTCGCGGCGCTCGACGCGCGCTTCGAGCGCGAGTCGGATACCAACGCGGCGCGCGCCACGTACGAGCGCGAACGCGCCGCGTTGCGGGAACGCCTCGAGCAGGCGCTTGCCGCGGAACGCATGACGGCGTAGATTCGCGCTTCACAACTTGACGCGAGCGGGGGAAACGGAAACCGGTGTAATGCCGGTGCGGCCCCGCCACTGTATCGGGCAGGTTTCACGATTTCGTTCACGCAGCCACTGACCTTCGGGTCGGGAAGGCGAGCGAATCGAGCCCGGAGCCAGGAGACGACTCCCGCTCGCGCCACAACTCGATCCTCGGGGGAGGATCCAGTGGCTTCGGGCGGTCGTCTGCCGCGCGCGCTGGGCATCCACCTTCGGGAAAGGATGCCCTTTTGATTTCCATGCGGTTCGCGGTTCCGGTGATCCTCGTGCTGGTCGCTTGTGCGCGAGGTGACACGCGCGATTCGGTTGCAGCGGCCGCCGATAACCGCTCGTTCGGCGTCGACGACTTTCAGGACACGATCAAGCTCTCGTCCATCCCGAAGAGAATCGTCTCCCTCAACCCGACGACGACCGAGGTGCTCTTCGCGCTCGGCGTCGGCTCCCGCCTCGTCGGACGCACGCAATACGACAACTGGCCTGACTCCGCGCGTTTCGTCCCCAATCTTGGTCCGGGCATCCGTCCCAATGTGGAAGCGGTGCTGGCCGCGAAGCCCGATCTCGTGCTGCTCTATGCTTCCCAGGACAATCGCGCCGCGGCCGAGCGGTTCCATCGCGCCGGCATCGCCACCGCGGCCTTCAAGGTCGATCGCATCGAGCAATTCGATCGGCTCACGCGCCTGCTCGGCCGCCTCATCGGCGACTCCGCGCGCGGCGCACTCGTCGCGGACACGGTCAAGCGCACGCTCGACAGCGTGCGCATCGTCACGCGCGCGCTTCCGCGAGTGACCGCGGTACTGCCCACCTGGGACCAGCCACTGATCGTGATCGGCGGTGGCAGCTTCATGAGCGAGCTGGTGACGATCGCGGGCGGACGCAACGTGTACGACTCGGTCGCGTCGCCGTCGCCAACGGTCAGCATCGAGGACATCGTCCGGCGTGATCCGCAGGTGATTCTCGTCGGTCCGGAGAGCGCCGAGCGTGTGCGCGCCGCGCAGAAGTGGCGCGCGGTGAGAGCCGCGCGTGAAGGACGGCTTTACATCGTCGACACCGCGCTCGTGTTGCGGCCGGCGGTGCGTCTCGGCGAAGGGGCCGTGTCCCTGGCTCGCCTGCTACACCCCGAGCTGGCCCGCCGATGACACTCGCCCGCTGGGCCGGGCTGGTCGTGGCTCTCGTCGTCGCGGCTGTGGCCGCGATCATGGTCGGAACCATCCACCTCACGCCACGGGAAAGCATCGGCGCGCTGTTCGGCAGCGGCGAGGCGAACGCGGTGTTCGTCGTCCGCAGCCTTCGCTTGCCCCGCATGATGCTCGCGGCGCTCATCGGCGCGGGGCTCGGTACCAGCGGCGGCGCGCTGCAGGGCGCGCTGCGCAATCCACTCGCGGAGCCGTATCTCCTCGGCGTCTCCGGTGGTGCCGCGGTGGGCGCGGTGTGCGCCGTCTCGCTCCACCTCACGCCAGCATTGGTGCCGTTGGCCGCGGCCGCCGGCGCGGTCAGCGCGGTGGTCATCGCGCTGTTCGTCGCGCACGCGACCCATGGTCGCGGTGATCCGCGTGTGCTCATCATGGCCGGAGTGGTCGTCGGTGCATTCGCCAACGCTGCAATCATGGTTCTGCTTGCGAACGCTGACCTGAGCGTCGTTCGCGGCGCGCTCTGGTGGATGATGGGTTCGGCGGCGGATGCGTCGTGGTCGCAGGTCGCGTGGCTTGCGATCTACGTAACGCTGGGCGGCGGCCTGCTCGTCGCATGGGGGCGCACGCTCGATGCGCTTTCGCTCGGCGAGGATTCGGCCGCGGGGCTGGGCGTCGACGTCGAACGTGCTGCTCGGCGGATCTACCTCACCGCGTCGCTGGTGGCAGCCGCGACCGTGGCCGCCGCCGGGCTGGTGGGATTCGTCGGACTGGTCGTGCCGCACATTGCCCGGCGCCTCGGCGCTACCGGGCATCGCGTGGTGCTGGTCGCGAGCGCACTCACGGGAGCGTTCCTCGTGGTGGCCGCCGACCTCGTCGCGCGCGTCGCGTTGCCGCCCGCAGAGCTACCCCTCGGCGCCGTGACGGCGATTCTCGGCGTGCCGTTCTTTCTCTCGACACTCCGGCGCCTCACGTGATCGAGTTCTCCGACGTTCGCGTGCGATATCCGCGTCAACAACGCGAGGCGTTGCAGGGCGTGTCGCTGTCGGCACCGCGCGCGCAGATCACGGCGGTGGTAGGCCCCAATGGGAGCGGCAAGAGCACGCTCGTCCGCACGCTGCTGCGCCGCGTGGATGTCGCCGCCGGGGCCATCACGCTCGATGGCGTCTCGATCACCGAGTCCAGCCGCGAAGCCGTCGCCCGGCGTGTGGCCATCGTGACGCAGCGCGAGGAGTCCGCGTTCCCAATCTCCGTGCGCGACTACGTCGCTCTGGGGCGTCTGCCGCATCGGGGCGCGTGGGGGCGCGACACGGCGCAGGACCGCCAGGCGGTGGACGACGCCTTGCGCTGGGCAGAGGCCGACAGCCTGCGCGATCGGTCGGTGCATCAGCTGTCTGGCGGCGAGTGGCAGCGCGCCCGGTTTGCGCGGGCGCTGGCCCAGGGCGGAGAGGCCTTCGTCGCCGACGAGCCGACGACCTTCCTCGACGTTGCGCACGAGATGACGGTGTTCGAGCTCCTGGGACGTCTTGCCCGGGACGGGCGGGCGGTACTGCTCGTAAGCCATCAACTGAATCTCGTCGCGCGCTTTGCCGACCGTCTCGTGCTCCTGCACGAGGGCCGCGTCGCGGCTGCCGGCCTGGTCGCCGACGTGATGCGTGCCGAAATCCTCGAGCGCGTCTACCAGTGGCCGGTCGTCGTCACGCGCGATCCCGCGGTGGGCGCGCCGGCTCTGATTCCTCTTCGCCGCGGCAGAGGCCGTGGCACAACCTCCGACTGAAGCCAAAGCCATGCGAAACCGGACCGTTGCGGGCCTCCTCGCGTTACCCGTCGTCGCGCTGACAGCTCCCCTGGGCGCCCAGGAACAGGCGCGCGACACCGCGCGAACGACACCGGTCATCGTGACCGCCACCCGCGTGCCGCTCAGCCGTGGGGCACTGCCCGTCGCCGTCACCGTCATCACCGGCGATCAGCTGCGGCTGCGCGGTATCACGACGGTCGCTGACGCGCTCAACGACCTTACCAGCGCGTCGGTCATCCAGTCGGGCTCGCAAGGAGCTCAGACGTCATTGTTCCTGCGCGGCGGCGAGAGCAAGTACGTCAAGGTTCTCATCGACGGCGTTCCGGCCAACGATCCGGGCGGCGTGTACGACTTCGGGTCGCTCACTACGGATAACGTCGAACGCATCGAAATCGTGCGCGGACCGGCCAGTGTGCTGTATGGCGCGGACGCGGTGACGGGTGTCGTGCACGTGATCACGCGGCGCGGCGAGGGCCCACAACATGTGGACATCTCGGTGCGGAGCGGTGTCGCTCCGCGCGATCGACTGGCCAGCTCGGATCCGGATCCCGGCTCTCTCAAGACAACGGACATCGTCGGCGGTGTGAGCGGCTCGCTGGCTTCGGGCGCCTACTCCACCGCAATCGGCCGGCATCAGTCCACTGGTCTCTACCAGCTGAACAACACCTACCAGAGCAACGTCCTCAGCGGACGCTTCTCGGTCTCGCCGGCGGCGGGCACGGAGCTGCGGTTCGCGCTCCGCTACACCGACTCGCGCTTCAATTACCCGACCAACGGCGGCGGCACGCCGGATTCACTCAGCCAATTCGACCGAAACGCGTATCGGGCCGAGGACCGCATGGTGTTCGGCGTGGAAGCCGAGCGCGCATTCTCGTCGACGCTGCGTGCGGCCCTGTCGGTCAACTCGAGCGTGAACGACGGGGGGACGAACGACGCCGTGGACGCGCCTGGCGGGAATAGCAATGTCTCCCAGGACAAGATTCGCCGGCGCGGCGCCGAATTGCGCGTGCAGTTGCTGCCCGTGACGTCCACCACACTGACGCTTGGCGCACAGATCGAGCAGCAGGACCAGCGCTCGCAGACGCAGGCGGCGTTCGGGACCTTCACCTTCAACTCGCTCTTCAACGCCTCGCGTCGCAACGAGGCGGCGTATATCGAGGCAGTCGTCGCTCCCATCGATCGTCTCACGGCGACAGTCGGTGCGCGCTACGACGACAACGAAGCCTTCGGAACGTTCAACACCGGACGCCTCGGTGTGTCGTGGCGGGCGCTTGCGGACACGCGTCTTCGCGCCACCGCCGGCACGGCGTTCCGCGAGCCGACGTTCACCGAGAACTACGCTTCGGGTTTCGTGACCGGGAATCCCAACCTCGCCCCGGAACGCACACGCAGCTTCGACGTCGGTGTCGAGCAGGGATTCCTCGAGGGCCGCGTCCAGGCGTCGGTCACGGCGTTCGCGCAGCGGTTCCGCAACATGATCGACTACACGGGCGACACCACCAGCTGTGGCTTCAGCTACTGCAACGTCGCCGAAGCCACGTCGAATGGTGTGGAGCTCGAGGGGCAAGCCCGTGTCGCCGGTCCGTTCTGGGCAAGCGTCGCCGCCACCGCGCTTCGCACGCGAGTGGTGACGCCGGGCTTCGACTCCACGAGCGGCGGATTGTATCACAAGGGCGAGTCACTCATCCGCCGGCCCCAGCGCAAGTACGACGCGGAGCTCTCGTATCGTGGAACCGGCAAGCTGTCGGCGACCGCGCGCTGGCTCCACGTGGGAATCCGCACCGATCGCGATTTCCGGCCGTTCCCGGCGAGAGTAGTCAGGCTTCGCGGCTACGACAGGATCGACATCGGCGCCGACTACACGGTTCGGCCAGGGTCCTCGATCACGCTGCGCGTCGAGAACCTGCAGAACACCGGATACCAGAACGCGTTCAACTTTCTGGCGCCCAGACGAACCGTCGTCGTGGGGGCCCGCGCGAGCCGCTGAGAACCATCGGCCAGCCAGGACTCAGACTTTGCGGGAATCGTATGCCCAGTGCAGGAGCGCCTGCCGCTGTCTCCGGCGGCACGAGAGATCGCGACGGCGACAGTTCTGCTTCACCTGTTCCAGGTGTCGCCTGAACGCGCGCCAGCGCCGGATCTGGCGCGCATCGTCCAGGCTGCGACGGCCCATGTAGTAACGGCAGTACCACTGGAACCATCCGCGGGGATCGTCCGGGTGAATCCAGCCTCGCTTGCGCCACACGGATAACGGCTGCGAGGCGTTCACGCCGAAGTAGTTGAGCTTGGGATCACGGTGAGCGGGGGAAAGCTTCGCCCGCGCAAACCAGCTCTTGGGGAACTCCGCGCGGCAATCCGTCATGTACTTGCCGCCGAAAACGCCGAGCTCCAGCATCTCGCGTGGCGTGAGCTGCGGATGGAATCCGCGATCGAAATTCCGGCCCATCGGCTCGGTCAGCGCGTAGGTGTAGCCGTGCTGCATGCGGTCGTGCACGACAACCCTGCGCACCTTGGCCAACGGGCGAGCCATCCAGGAATTCTAGCTCGCCGATTGCGCCGCGCGGAAAGAGAGCCGAGGCGACGTGAAGGAATGAGGTGGACTGCCTGGTGCCAGCAGCCACGAAACATGTCAGTCGGCCAGCCGGGAGTGTGCTTCCGCGTACGGTCGAGCCTCTATCTTTCAGCATGCCGCTGTTGGTCAGCGAAGCCATCGTCCTTCACGCCTTCGATTATCTCGAGTCGTCGCGCATCGTCCGCCTGGTGACTCGGGACGCTGGCGTGCGGTCCGGGCTCGCCAAAGGCGCCCGAAAGTCGCGCCGGCGATTTGCCGGTGGACTCGATCTTTTCTCGCAGGGTACGGCGTTCCTGCACACCAAGGCCGGCCGCGACCTGGACACGTTGAGCGGACTGGAGGACGCGCGCACCCGCCCGGAGCTGGGTGGAGACCTCGATCGGTTCCATGGCGCGGAGGCGATCGCGGAGATCGCACTGCAGTTCGGCCGCGAAGGAGCGGACGAGGAGCTGTTCGACGCGGTCGCCGGCGCGCTCGACGAGCTTGCCGCGCCCACCGGTCGCGACGCGCGCGAGGTGACGCTCGCCGGTGCCTGGCGCATCGTGGCTGCGCTGGGCTTCGGTCCCGCGCTTTCGGAGTGCGCCTCGTGTGACGCGGACGTTCCCGACGAGACGGCGGCGCTGTTCAGCCACGCGTCGGGTGGCGTCCTGTGCGCGCGCTGCGGCGCGCTCGCCGTCGCCACGCGGAAGCTTCCCGCAACGGCGCGGGCAGCGATCGCGGGCTGGATGTCGGGCCAGCCTGCCGCCGTGTTCGGCGACCGCGATGCGCGGGCGCACCAGCGGCTGCTGCGAGAGTTCCTGGGCTATCACGTCCACGATGGTGTCGTGGGAGAGGGAGGCCGCGCGCTGCGCGCTTTCGATCAATGGGAGCGCGGCGCCTGGGCTGCGTTAGTGGGACCGCCTGCGGACAGGGAGGGCGCGAGGCCCCAAACCCGATCCCCCACATCTCACACCCAGTCGCAGTGATTCTCGGAACTGCCGGCCATATCGATCACGGCAAGACAGCGCTGGTCCGGGCACTCACCGGCGTGGACACTGACCGTCTGCCCGAGGAGAAGCGCCGCGGCATCACCATCGACCTCGGGTTCGCGCCGCTCGCGTTGTCGAATGGTCTCACGCTTGGCGTCGTCGATGTCCCCGGACACGAGGCGTTCGTGCGAACCATGGTGGCGGGCGCCACCGGCATCGACGTTGCGCTCCTGGTCATCGCGGCGGACGAGGGCCCCATGCCGCAGACCCGCGAGCATCTCGCGATCCTCGAGCTGCTCGACGTGCGCCGCGTGATCGTTGCGCTGACCAAGTCGGACCTGGTTGACGCCGACTGGCTCGCGC